>JAFZBQ010000094.1 GCA_017561665.1 Bacteroidales bacterium
TATTTCACTTTTGTCGACGTGTATTCTCTCCAATTTATATCCACTGCCTTCGGCTGGTTGCTTTTCGCACCCGCAGCCGCACAGAAACCCGAACAGGGCTATGAAGAATATGGCTCTTTTCATAGATTACTCAAATATTTCGGGAAGATCCAGGAGAATCTGCTCGTAGATGGCGCGGCCGCCCTTGGGATTGGGATGATGGTATATCTGCCAGCCGGTCATAGGAGCCGGATAGCCGGTGTAATCTTCCCAGTACATCATACTCTTGTCGACATGTTTGCCGTCGCCTGCCAGCGACGTTGCCTTGTCGAGTTCTGCACCCTTGACGCCCTGTTTTGCACGGACACGGCGTATCAGGGGATTGCCCCCGAAGGCGTCGTCGTTCTGGGTGCCGCTTTCGTTGCAGGGCATATTGTTCAGTATCGGAGTTGATCCGCAGGAACGGATGAACTCTATCAGCTGCGTCAGGTTGGCCTCCGTGTTGCCGCCGTTGGCGCCGACCGTCACCATAACATAATCTGCCTGTATGTAAGGGAGTTCGTGTGGCAGATATTCCAGTATGGTGTTGATTGTGCCGCCGCCGCGGCCGCTGGACATTGCGCTGCCGCCAAGACGCGTCATAAGCAGCTGCGTGTATGCCTCGGGGAAATCGGCAGTGGGATAATAGGCCTCCGGCTGGGTGATTGAATCGCCGTAAATCAGCAGGCGGACCTTGTCCTTAAGCGACTCCACGGTGATGCGGCTCACAAGCATTGTGGATCCACTCTGAAGACCGAAGCAGTAGTGGTCCCATCCGGGGCCTACATAGAAACCGTTGTGTATCTTGCCCTGGCCGCAGCCGCCTTCACCGTCGTTCACGGCAGAAATCTCGGCCGTCTGGCCGTCGGCAACATCGGTAATGCGAACTATCTGCTGCTGGTAGATGTGGGTTATTACCACGTCATACTCCTTGCCGCCTTCCAGGAAAGGCACTTCGCCGGTAACGGCCGGAGTTGTGCCCATATACATCTTTTTGGAGGGGACATCCACATATGCCTGGAAATCGCCTTCGCTGCTGCGGAACAGGCACACGGCGTCTGCAGAAGGTCGGATGCGGTAGCGGACCGCACGCTCTGCAAGAGCATAAAAGCGGTTCAACTTTACGACGCCGCCGGTCTTGTTTACCAACAGGCCGTCTTCTTGATAAGTAGCGAGTCCGGCTGTTTCCAGCGCTTCGATACGGTTGACGGAGGAGGGTTTTTCGTCGAACATCGTGGCCGGAGAGAACTCCTGAAGCTCCGGTTTGGGCTTTTCTGTCACCTTGACCGGCACCTGCGCCCCGACGCCTTGATACGAAACGCTTATGACGGCCTCCCCCGCTCCGACAGCCTCTACAAGGCCGTCGGAGACGGTAGCCACCGCCGCATCAGATGTCTCCCAGGCAAGGGAGAGCGCATTCGCCACGGAGGGTTTGGGATAGGCTTTGATGTTGGCCTTATCCCCAACCATCATCTCCAGGCTCTGCGGAGACACCGAAATGCTTTCTATCTTATAGCCTATCTCGCCCTGCTTGCCGCAGCCGCAGGAGAGCAGCAGCGGCAGCAGCGCCAGAACGGTATAAAAACTGAGTGTTTTTAACATTTTTATTTACCGGAAATAGCAAATTCCTTAAAGGCGAAGAATCCCCAGATGTGTACCCAGTTCCCATCAGAATCTTGTCCTACATGTTGGAGAGAGTATGTATTGCCCAGATAGCCGACAGAAATCTTGCCGGCAGTTTCGACCTTGAACATTATGGATGCAACAACAGGTTCGCTATGGCCGTCTATCTCGTCGACTTTCATAGAAACAAGAGTGTTTTCATTAGGAAGGAAATTACCCTCTGCATCTATAGAAGGCATGTTGACGCCGTCATCACCCCCTTCTTCCTTGGCAGCAAAAATGAATATATCAACGTCGTACGGATCATCAGCGCCGTGGATGGTGGCATCGAATGAATAATAACCGGGTTCAAAATCGAGAGTTTGGTAATTCTTCCCGTTTACGGTGTCACTTGTTCCCCAGGCTGCGCACCCCCAGAAACAAGGCATTCCTGATGCTGTGTCAAAAGTAATACCCCAAGTAGATTGCGTGCAATTCCACCAATATAGATATTGCCAGCGATCTCCCTGGTTAGGATTAGCGTGTCCAACACCATCTGTTTCAAACGGTGCTTTTGCGTTCCGCAATTCAGGCACGGCCGCCATCTCTACTAATTCACCCGTTGCTGTTTCACCGCACATAACATCCACTTCGGGAAGCTTCACGGGAAGGTCTGCCTCGAAAGGCTCCGAGAGGGTCACTTTGAGTTTGGTGGCGTTGACGAATTTACCAAGTTCAAATATCTGACTGCCGCCACGGCCTGCCAGAGGCTGGTCGGTGAGAACATCTTCCCATTCTTCGCCGTCCATTGTGGTTGCAACTGAGAATTTACTCAGCAGAGTTGCGCCTGCAATTTCTGTGGATTGTGCAAGTACGATTGCGCTCTGGGTGCTCTCGCCGCCCAGGTCAATTGTAATCACATTGCCGTCGGCAGATACTGTCCATTTGGTCTTGTCGGGGGCAATTATCTGTGCCTCCTCGAATTTAATCCTGAGAACGACAACGCTGCTCTTGCCGGCGCCGTTCTCTGCTACGGCCCAGATCTGTGCATCACCAGGCTCTTCGGGAGCGACAATGATGATTTTGTCGGCCTCAACTGTGGCTTTGTAGCCCTCAGATGCCATCACAGAAACAACGGTCTGGTCGTCACCGCCCTTGATTGTATAGGGCACTCTGATTTTCTGACCTCCAGCTGAAACGGTCCACTCGCGTTTTTCTATAATCAGGCCGAAATCGGCAGCCGCACCT
Organism: Bacteroidales bacterium; assembly: GCA_017561665.1. GTDB lineage: Bacteria > Bacteroidota > Bacteroidia > Bacteroidales > UBA932 > Equibacterium. Next base: position 2,869 of record JAFZBQ010000094.1, read on the forward strand.
GCACGCGGAATTACGAACTGTGTGTTATTCTCGTCTGCCAGTGTGAAGACCACGGTGTCGTCGGTTACTGTTACATCGGCAAACCAGGTGTCTCCGTCGGCTCCGGGAAGACCGGGATCGCCGGGAGTCCCGACGCCGTCCTGGCCATTCTTACCATTACGGACGGTGAAAGTGCCGTGCTCTTTGAAAGTCACAACATAACCTACGATTTCGCCGTTTTCAGTGAGCGGCTGGATGTCTGTGATGTAGTCGCCTGTAAGGCTGATCTCGTCAAGTCTCTGAACGGTCTTTTCGAGATCGGCAACCCGCTTCTCGAGGGGAGAAAGATCAACTGTCTGGCAGCCGACCAGTGTCAAGGCTGCTACAGCCAAAAGGATAGAAAATAATCTTTTCATTTTTGTGTTGTTTATGGTTTGTATTTTATCTCTGTTATGGATGATTTAAGGCCGTCGCGGTTTACCGTCTCCACCCCTATTCGGGCGGACTTGGACGGTACCTCGGTAAGGCGGTATTTCATTGCCGGGGCAGGCACGGGATAGGTGTTGTCGCCGTTGCGGTCGTAGTCCTGGAAGACGCCCGATTCTGGAACACGTCCTATCAGGCTGCCGTCTTTGTAGATATTGAAGCTGCCGATGCCCGATTCTACGTCGGCATCAGCCTTCCAGGATATTTCAAGAACTTCGCCCAGCTTGGCTGCTGTGAGATCAAACGGAGCCGCGGGTGCGGTTTTGTCGGTCACGACGTTGGTGATTGCAAACTCCTTCCACGCCTTTGCGCTGGCCTCATCGGGCAGACGCGCCAGGCGGGTCTTGTCACCGCTGTAGCCCTCTTCCCTGAAGATTTCGAAGGTGGTGGTGTCGGCCAGCCAGGTCTGCTTGCGGTCAAGGGGCTGCAATGCTCCGGAACTGCTGATTCTCTGCTTTAAGGCAGCTTCCCAGAACGGGATGGCCATCGTGCGCAGGAAACTCAGATTATGGTTTTGTCCGTTGTTCAAGACGATGGATACCGGCGCGTCCATAGCCCGCAGTTTGGTAAAGGTATGGCGGGCCGTTTCGGGACACTTGCTGGAAGGGTCGCCATCATCCTTGCCGGCGTGTCTAAGCAGCAACGGCACTTCTGCCGCGGTCTGGGTGTAAGCGTAATCGGGATCCCAGGCAGCGCTGTAGCATACCGCCGCAATAATTCTTTCCGGGTAATCACGCAACATACCCAGCGTCCAGAAACCGCCGGCGGAATGACCCCACAGCAGCCAGGGGACGGTAATAATCTCGTCGTGACCGGTTTTGACGGCAGCCTTTGCCAACACCTTCTCCAGACCGGCGGCGCTACCCTTCTCCGGATAGCCCCAGAGGCCGCAGGTGCCGTGGATGGCGGTTTCTATCACCGCCAGATTCCACTTTCGGGCAAATGCCTGGTACTGCAGATCGTAGTGGCGGGTCAGGCCAAACTGCTCCATACCGCAACCGTGCTGCAGTATGAGGATGCCCTGCAGACGCCGCTTGCCCGTGGGGACATATACGCCGTAATCGGCCCAGTCGGCAAAGTTGCAGTCATCGTCCTTGAGGGTAATCTGGAAGACAGAATCCACGGGAGTGGTGATTTCTTCCGGATTCTCCTGCTCTTTACCTCCCGGTTTGTTGTCCGGATTGTCGTAGCGCGGCTGGCCACACTGACAGCATACCGCCGTCAGCATGGCAAAAGTAAGCGCCAGCTTTATTGTGAACTTCATCGTGTTTTGAGCACTATACTATTCATATACAGGTCGCTCCAGGGTATGGATCCGGTGATTGCATACAAATCGTAGGTATTGAATACCCAGCCGATAGTAACCGTTGCGGGCTCCCGGAGTTCAAAGTCCTGATTGTACACAGATGCCTTGTAATTGTTCATATAGAAGGACGACAGCACGGATGAATCGCTGGTTGCGGCATCGACGTCGGGCAGGGAGCTGCCTTTGGCAACAACGCCATAGGCATCCAGGCCGCGGGTATCGGTAATAGACCCGATTGTCCATTCTACACTGTAATATCCGGGCATCAGTTCCACCGTCTGCCATACCTTTCCATTAACGACATTGTAAATGTTCCAGGCGTTGGCCGTGAAGATGCAGAGACCGCCCACGACAGTATCGGTGGTGATGATTGTATTGTCACTGGTCTCCCAACCCACAGCCCTCTGCATACGGCCGACACCGACGGGTGTGCCCAAATCTTCGGAACCGTCACCCTGAATAGGCACAACGGCGTTGACCAGAGAGGGCATCGTAAGCAACTCTTCCGTATTAGTGTTGAACAAGTCGTTATAGAGGTCTATTTCACCTAATTGAATCGGACGGCTGTCCATCGGGTTGCTGAGGGTGATGCGCAGATACTGGGCTTTTACGGGACGTGCAAACGGCAACTGCTGTGCGAAGCAGGTATGCGGGAAACTCTTGTCCAGCATCGCATCCCAGGTTGCGCCTTCGTTGCTCGTTTCAATCAGAACGTGACCCGGCATTGTAGCGGCATCAAAATCCCATCCCTGGGTAAGTATGATACCGGAGAACAATTTGATACTCTGCATATCGATGGTAATTACCTGGTCACCATCTGAAGCGGCAATCCACGAAGTCTTGGGATTTCCGTCCACCACCTTTGCCAAAGGTGCACTTGAAGCGCTGCTGGTGACGTCCATCAACCATATGGACTTGTCAAGCTGCATAAGGGCCGCATCCTGGACATTGACTGTAGTAGAAACATACTCGTCAAGGAAGTCGGCCGTAGGCTTGTACACCGTGTAATAAGTGACGGGCAAATCGGTATCTACGCCGTCGATTGTAATGGTAGTCTGGTTGGGTGCCAGCGTCCGGCTGTGGAGCTGGCCTGCAGAATCACTGTAGGTCACAACGACGTATGCTTCGTCCTCACTACCCTCCTCAAAGGTTATCTCCATTGAGGAATCGGACAATTCTTTCATTTTGACAAACTTTCGGTTAGGCAGAGCGCCGGGGTAGTAAGAATCTCCATATACCTCAACCACCACACCCATAGGGAGGGATTCGCGGTTGCCGGCATCCTGGGTTACCACGCGGATGGTGTTTTCCCCGGCCGACAGGCCGTCTACCTCTACTCGTTGCACCTCACTCGCAGAATCAATCCAGAACTTCTTGACACTACCCGAATTGTAGTAAACCTTGCCCGAAATTGCATCTGCAGGCACTTTGAACTCGAGCAGCACGCGGCCGATGCCGGGATAGGCCTTGAGATCCGAAGCCGGAGCAGGAGCCGGCGTCTCTTTCTGCTGGCAACCGAAGGTGGCAACCAGCAGGAGAATCAGAATAATATGATATATCTTTTTCATATCGCTATAGTTTTAGAGTGGATTACTGCCAAGCTTCGGGTTGTGTCATTCCCGTCATCTTCTTGGCATCTTCCAGAGGGATGGGAAGTACCAGGTACTTGTCGGTATAGGACTGATAGTCGCGGATCTTGCGCCTCTCGTAAGAGAATTTTCCGTCATCCTCTTTGGTGATTCGCATTCCGGTCACGAAACGGTTGGTCTCGGAGAGGATCTTCCAGCGGCGCTGGTCCATAAAGCGGCCCTGCTCCAGGCAGAACTCCACGCGGCGCTCGTTGCGGATGCGGGGCATCAGGAAATCGTAGGTTGCCTGATATCCGGGAACATCCTCGATTGCGGGCTGGCCTGCACGCTGACGGATTTTGTTCAGGGACCTTGCTGCGTTTGCATAATCGCCAAGTTCGCACTGAGCCTCTGCAAGGTTCAGGTAGAACTCAGCCAGGCGGAAGAATACCCAGTGCACGCCAATTTTGGAGTAACCGCCGTCAGGACCCCAGTAGTTGATGTACTTGTCCTTGCGGCTGTAATAGCCGGTGCAGGAACGCTGGGTCTCCTGGGAAATCACGTCGTTGAAGCCGTTGCGGCCGCCCACGTAAGTCTCAATGATGTAGTTCTGAGAGCAGTTGTAAGGCACGCCGTAATCTGCACCGTTATAAAGAATATCCACATAGAAGCGGGCATCGCGGTTTGCATACGGGTCGCCGCCCTTGTCTTCGCTGTAACCCAGTTCAGCGGCTTCAGGAGTAACGGTAACGCTCAGGTGACTTGCATCGTTGTAGGTCACTGGCATAGCGCCGTTTGTCATTTCAAAGCAGTCGACCAGCTCCTGTGTCGGGGACTCGCCGCAGTTCCAAACGTGGTTGATGGAGGCGTACGGATAAGAACCTACGTCCACGCAGTTGGTGTTGTTGATATGGCTGTTGTCTGCCCACGAGCGCCAGATTATCTCCGGAATCTCGTCGGTGAAATTGCTTACGAACAGCTTCTTATAGTCGCTCATAGGCACCAGGTCGTATTCGCTCATATTGAGCACGTCCTGAGCAGCATCCGCCGCCTTACGCCATTTTTCGCGGTCCCTCTCGGGATTGTTGAGAATACTTGCATTGTGCAGGTAAACTCTTGCCCGGATGGCTTTTGCCACTCCGTTGTCCACGCGACGGGCTTCGTTTGCAGCCTGACGGTTGGGAAGGATGCCCGACTGGACAACTTCCATCAGTTCAGAGGAAATCTTGTCTGCAATCCAGTCGTAAGTGGGACGGGTCAGGCTTGACCAGTCCTTGTAGGAGGCGTCGAAAGGCTCATCTATCCAAGGCATAGGGCCGTAGAATTCGAGCAGGAGCATATAGTAATAACACCTCAACACTTTGGCCTCTGCCACCCAGGTGTCTATTTCCTGCTGAGTCAGCACAGTAGATTGCGGCAGATATTTGATGGCATTGTTGGCAAGACGGATACCGCGCCAGAAGTCGGGCCAGAGTTGCTCGGAGGGAGAGTTCCAGTCCCAGGTAATAACCGGGTTGGAAAGCGAGAGGGTTCCGTTGTGCCAGTCGTATGCATCGTATGTGGCTGCCCAGAACGCATTGTCGGTGAGGCAGTCAAACGGGTTCATCACAAAGGAGATCTGATCCCTCGCCGTGTAGATTTCTCCGTATACGGCATCTATCAGGCCTTTGCTTCGGTCACGGTTGGAGAGCACTTTATCCAGCGTGATCTGTCCGTCGGGGGTCTTTTCCAGAATCTTGTTGCATCCGCAAAGGGATATTATCGCTACAAGAAGTATATATACAGTCTTTTTCATAGCTCTTTCGTTTAGAAGGAAATATTAAGACCAACATTGTAGGTCGAGAACACGGGATAGAGCAATTCGTTGTTCTGCTCGGGATCCTGATATTTGACCGGATAATTGTCGAAAGTCAGCAGGTTGAGGCCGTTGACATAGAGGCGGACCTGATCTGCACGAATGCCACGTGCAAGTCTCTGGGGCAGGCTGTAGCCGATTTCTACATTCTTCAGACGGAGATAACTGCCATCCACCAGCCAGAAATCGGACAATATCTTGCTGGCATTGCTGCCGGGATCCAGCCTTGGATAGGTGATCGGAAGGCCGGCGTCCAGACGCTCCTGGCTCCAGGCTTCCTTGTGCCACTGGTTGAAGTTGTAGGTCTCCCAAATGCGCTGGCCAGCCAGATAATAGCTACGTCCGGCCACGCCCTGCCACATCATACTGAAGTCAAAGCCCTTAAACTGGACGCTGAGGCCGAAGCCGTAGTTCCATTCGGGCATTTCCGGGTTGCCGATGGGCACCATATCCCTTTCGTCGACATATCCGTCGCCGGTTTTGTCGACATATTTAAGGTCGCCCGGCTTGGGACTTGCTCCCGTACCGCTCTGGTCGTACCAGTTGATTATATCCTCTTCGCTGTTGAAAAAGCCGGCCGTCTCATAACCGAAGTTCTGGCCCATCCTGAAGCCGGTGCTACGGAGCCTTACTGCGTAATCTTCCGGCAGGAGCACCTCGCTCAGGTAGAGCACTTTATTGCGGTTGAAGGCCGTGTTGGCCCTTGCATCGATCCTGAAGTCCCTGGAGAATACCTTGGAGTAGCTCAGGCTCAACTCAAAGCCCTTGTTCTCAATCTGGCCGGCATTGACCTTGGGAAGAATACCGGAAACATACACGCCGCCGGTACCGAATACTCCGGTAGGCACGAGACCGGTGGCGGGAATCAGGATGTTGTTGCGGCGCTCGTAGAAGACGTCGGCCTCCAGACGGAAGTCGTGCCACAGACCCAGTTCCAGACCGAGGTTGTATTTGGTCGCCTTCTCCCAGGTCAGCTCTGTATTACCGATCTGGGACTCATAACTGCCGCTCCAGAGTGTCAGGAAGGCGAAACGGGCACCGTTCATATTGTCGTTTCCGACCTGACCGACAGATGCGCGGACCTTACCGAAGGTGATAGTGTCCTGATATTTCATCCACGGCTCCTCGGAGAAGATCCAACCCAGCGACATGGAGGGGAAGAAACCCATCTTCTTGCCGGGGGCGAACTGCTCGGAACCGTTGTAACCGAAGTTGAACTCTGCCAGGTAGCGGCTGTTGTATGCGTAGGTTGCACGGCCAACGAAACCTATGTAGTTGTACGGCAACTGGATGTTGATGACCCTGCGATAACGGTTGAACAGCAGCATTCCGGTAACGTCGTGCAGCCCGAATGAATTTGTGTAGTTGAGCGAAGCATCCACGTTGAACAGGTTGTTGAAGCTCTGATACTGGGCGTCGCTCAGCGGGCTGTTGGACATCGTACCCGTCTTCTCGTATCTCACACCGTCGGGAGAGTCAGGATCGGCCACCGCCTCATACAGCTGGAATGTACGCTGACGTACCTGCTGGTTACTGGAGAATGCATCGTAAGAAAGCACCACCTTTGCAGAAAGACCTTTCATAATAAAGTCCAGCTGCTGCTCCAGGCCCAGGGTTGCCGTCACCTGGTTTGTCTGGGTGTTGCGGAAACCGGAACGGTTCAGCATACCGTAAGGGACATTGTTGATGTTACCGCCCTTGAGGGAAGAGGTCAGAACCTCGCCGTCCGGCGTAACATCGTTGAAGTAGTTGTTAGGAGTCGTAACCAGTGAGCTGATTACAATGGAATAACCGTTGACATCGCTCAGATATGCGCCGTTGTTGGGAACAACCACGGGGTCGTTCTTGGACTGCATATAGCCGCTGATGTTGAGGAACATCCTCAAGCTGGAAGTGACGTCGATGTCGAAGTTGGACCTGAAGTTGACACGGTCGGCCTTTGATGTCGGATCGTAGTCATATTCGGTAAACGGCTCCGTGCGGAAAATACCGCGCTGGTGCAGGTAACCAACCGTGGTGAAGTAGCGCATACGGTCGGTACCGCCGCTTATGTTCACGTTGACCCTTTCCATAGGGCTGTTTGGCTGGATAAACTCCTTGACAAAATTACGTGTAGGATAGAGAGCCTGGAAGTCTCCCGTGCGGTAGTGCTCCAGGGCAACATCGTCGTAAATTGCCGGACGTCCGTTCTGGAACTCGACCTGATTTCGCAGCAATGCATAATCGTAGGCCGACACCATGTCGGGCATACGTGTAGGGTTCTGCCAGGATTGCTCCATTGTGACGTCGATAACCGGCTGACCCGATTTACCGCGGCGGGTGGTGACCAGAATCACACCGTTGGCGCCGCGCACACCGTAGACGGCCGTTGCGGAGGCATCCTTGAGCACGGTGATGGTCTCGACCTCGCGGGGATCCAGGGCGGTGAAGTCACGTTCTACGCCATCCACCAGAATCAGAGGTGTCTGGCCGTTGACGGTAGATGCACCGCGGATGTAGAAGTTCATCTGCTCACCGCCCGGCACACCGGAACGCTGGAGCACCGTTAGGCCGGGAAGACGGCCCGCCAGTGCGATACCAAGGTTGGATGCGGGGGTTTGTTTAAGACCTGTAGCGGGCATGCTGGAAACGGCCGCAACAACGCTCTCCTTGCGCTGCTGGCCGTAAGCCACAACCACCGTCTCTTCCAGTTCGGAGGCCTCCTCTATCATCGTAACGTTGATGACGGAGCGGCCGGCAACCGAAATATCCTGGGTCTGATAACCCATACAGGTGAAAATCAGGATCGACGCTCCCGATGGCACATTAATGGAGTAATGGCCAGAGGCATCGGCAGTCACTCCTTGCGTGGTACCCTGAATCTGGACTACCACGCCAGGAACAGGTTCTTGCTGAGGATCGGTAATCACACCTTTTACGGTGAGGCCCCGGTCCTGCCCTGCGGCGACGCCCGTAAAGAGCATCACTGCCAGCAGAAAACATGCTAATTTGGCTTTCATACAGTATTATTTAGGTTAATTGTTCATTATATACATATAACTCAGGCGGCCCATAGGCATTGCGCTGCCGGAGGTGTAGGTATTCATAATGTCGGAGGGGCCTTCTACCCCCATCGCAACTTTGAAATAGAATTGCTTGACATCTGTCAGGCCAAGGGCGCTGCGGGGAATCGAAAGCTGCAGCACTTTGCCGGAACGGACA
>JAFZBQ010000095.1 GCA_017561665.1 Bacteroidales bacterium
CTTCATTGTATAAAAATTCTATTTCTCTGGCTTTGGGATACTCTCAAAAAGAATCTACGCTTGCTCTTTTACTGTTGCTACAATAAAAATACTTGCTTGTACTTTTGTCTTCCAATAATTCAATCAACTGCCCCCTCCTTTCGAAAGGGACTGCAAAGATACACATCTTTTTATTTCCGCCAAATCTTTTCAAAAATATTTTTTACATAGCGCCGTATTCAAGAAAAAAGTGTACATTTGCCCGTGTTATGGGATTGTACAACAGCACATTCTTACGTTCACGTGTCCGACGTTAAGCCAGTGGGGCGATTTCAGCTCGCCTTTCACATTGGCTTACAACTCATTTTCCAGGGACAGCAGAATCCCATCACATATTCCTATAAACAATATAAACGTTCATTTCGACAATGAATATTTCTGTATTGGTGGCCGATGAAAGCCACACTAAATACGCACAGGCTATCTGCGACGAAATCGCCATATCTGCAAAAGAGCGCGGCACCGGCATTGCAAAGCGTAGTCCCGAGTACATATCGGAGAAGATGCGTGCCGGCAAGGCGGTGATTGCCGTTACCGACGACGACCGTTTCGCAGGTTTCTCATATATAGAGAGCTGGGAGGGCAAGCAGTTCGTGGCCAACTCCGGCCTTATCGTGGCCCACGAGTTCAGGGGCATCGGCCTGGCCAAAAGCATCAAGCAACGCATCTTCCGCCTCTCCCGCGAGCTTTTTCCCGGCGCCAAGATATTCAGCATCACCACCGGTCCGGCAGTACTTAAAATGAATTATGAACTGGGCTTCCGCCCCGTAGCTTTCCAGGACCTTACTCACGACACCGAATTCTGGAAGGGCTGCCAGGGATGCAAGAATTTTCACATTCTGGAAGAGAACAACTACGAACGGTGCATCTGTACCGGCCTGTTGTATGACCCCAGAGAACATATCAAGATTAATATAGAGTAAACATATGAGCAAGAAAAAAGTAGTGGTCGCTTTCAGCGGCGGTCTGGATACCTCCTACACAGTGATGTATCTGGCAAAAGAAAAAGGCTATGAAGTGCACGCTGCGTGCGCAAACACCGGCGGCTTCAGCTCTCAGCAGCTCAAAACAAACGAAGAGAACGCCTACAAGTTGGGCGCAACCAAATATGTAACCCTGGATGTGACCCAGGAATACTACGCCAAGAGTCTCAAATATATGATATGGGGCAACGTGCTTCGCAACGGCACCTACCCCATCAGCGTATCGTCTGAAAGGATCTTTCAGGGCATGGCCATCGCAAAATATGCCAGGGAGATCGGCGCAGACGCCATCGCCCACGGATCGACCGGCGCCGGCAACGACCAGGTGCGGTTCGATATGACATTTCTGGTGATGTGCCCCGATATGGAAATCATCACCCTGACCCGCGACGGCAACCTGACCAGAAAAGAGGAAGTTGATTACCTCAACGCGCACGGCTTCAACGCCGATTTCGCCAAGTTGAAATACTCCTACAACGTCGGCATCTGGGGCACATCCATCTGCGGCGGCGAGATACTAGACAGCAAACAGGGCCTGCCGGAAAGCGCCTATCTGAAACAGGTGACCAAAACCGGCAGCGAGACCCTCGCCATCGGGTTCAAGGAGGGTGAGATCACAGCCGTAAACGGCAAGAAATATGACGACAAGATTGCCGCCATCCAGGCCATCGAAGAGATCGGCTGCGCATACGGCATCGGCCGCGACATGCACGTTGGCGACACCATCATCGGCATCAAGGGACGCGTAGGATTCGAGGCAGCCGCCCCTATGCTTATTATAGGTGCGCACAAATTCCTGGAAAAATTCACCCTCTCCAAATGGCAGCAGTACTGGAAGGACCAGGTGGCAAACTGGTACGGAATGTTCCTGCACGAGAGCCAGTACCTGGAGCCGGTGATGCGCGACATAGAGGCCATGCTTGCCAGCAGCCAGCGCAACGTAACCGGCACCGTGACCTTGAACCTGCACCCTTACGGATTCGAGACCGTCGGCGTGGATTCTGAGAACGACCTGCTTAAATCCAAACTCGGCGAATACGGCGAGACCCAGAAAGGCTGGACGGCAGAAGACGCCAAGGGCTTCATCAAGGTAACCTCCACCCCCCTGCGGGTTTATTACGGCACACATAAGGACGAACTGATATGATTAAGGCAGCGATAGCGGGAGGCACCGGCTATACCGCCGGAGAACTGCTCAGAATACTGATAAACCATCCCGAAGTGGAGATCTGCTCGGTGATGAGCACTACCAGCGTGGGGCGCGACATCACCGATTTTCACCGCGACCTGCTGGGCGAGACCGACCTCAAATTCACCGACAATCCCGGCGAACCCGACATCGTTTTCCTCTGCCTGGGGCACGGCCTTTCAAGGGAATTTCTAAGCACCCACAAGTTGCCTGAGCATTGCAAAATCATCGACCTTGGCCAGGATTTCCGAAACGATCCCGACTTTGACGGCAAACACTTCGTTTATGGTCTGACCGATGTTTTCAAGGACGAAATCGAGGGCTGCGACTATCTGGCCAACCCCGGCTGCTTTGCCACCAGCATCCAGCTGGGCCTGGCACCGTCGGCGGCGCTCAGAATGATTGACGGCGAAATACACGTAACCGCCATCACCGGTGCCACCGGCGCCGGCCGCAAACTCTCAGAGACCAGCCACTTCCCCTGGCGCGACAATAACATATCGGTATACAAACCATTCTCCCATCAGCATCTGGAAGAGATAGGCAATACCCTCAAAGCGCTCAGCGGCAAACCGCAGACGGTCAATTTCGTACCGGTTCGCGGCGACTTTGCACGCGGCATATTCGCCAGTATTTATTTCAAGTGCGGCACAAGCGCGGATGAGGCGGCTGAGATTTACAAGCAATACTACAAGGACTCTCCGTTCGTATTCGTAAGCGACTCGCCAATAAGCCTCAAAGAGGTGGTAAACACCAACAAGTGCCTGCTTCACATAGAGAGCCATAACGGCTATCTGCACATCACATCAATAATAGACAACCTGCTAAAAGGTGCCAGCGGCCAGGCGGTGGAGAATATGAACCTGATGTTCGGTTTGGACCGGACCACCGCGCTTCACCTCAAGGCAAACGCATTTTAAACAATGGAACTATTTAAAACATATAAACTGTGGCCGATAGAGCCGGTCAAAGGGCTCGGATGCAAGGTGTGGGACAGCAGCAGTACCGAGTATCTGGACCTATACGGCGGGCATGCCGTGATATCGGTGGGCCACTGCCATCCAAAATATCTGGAAGCACTGGGCAGTCAGGCAGCCAAGATCGGCTTCTATTCCAACGCGGTTGAAAACTCGCTGCAGGTGACCCTTGCCCACAAACTGGGTGAAGCCTGCGGCTATGCTGACTACAACCTATTCCTGTGCAACAGCGGCGCCGAAGCCAATGAAAATGCCATGAAACTGGCATCCTTCGTCACCGGCCGCGCCAAGATACTCGCCTGCTCCAAAGCCTTCCACGGCCGTACCAGCGGAGCCGTAGCAGTTACAGACAATCCCAAAATCCAGTCTCCTTTCAACAAGACCGGCAACGTGGAATTCATCCCTTTGAATGACGTCGCCGCCCTTGAATCGAAACTCGCCACAAAAGAGTTTGCCGCCGTAATCATAGAAGGCATACAGGGCGTCGCCGGCATTTGGGAGCCTACCGCTGATTTTCTGAAAGCTGCCCGCACCTCCTGCGACAAATACGGCACACTGCTGATAATGGACGAAGTCCAGAGCGGTTACGGCCGCACCGGGTATTTCTACGCTCACCAGAAGCACGGCATAAAGGCCGACATCGTCTCCATGGCGAAAGGGATGGGCAACGGCTTTCCCATCGGCGGAATCATCATTAATCCTTCTATAGCAGCCACATACGGTATGCTTGGCACCACCTTCGGCGGCAACCACCTGGCCTGTGCGGCCGCGATTTCCGTTCTGGATATAATGAAGGACGAAAAGTTGATGCAGAACGCCGCCGCAGTAGGCGAATTCCTGATGCAGAATCTCCAGGGCAACAAGGCGGTGAAGCAACTCCGCGGCCGCGGTCTTATGATCGGCATCGAGGTGAAGGAGGGTTACGAGACCCTGCGCGACAGGTTGCTCTTCGAAAAACACATTTTTACCGGCGGTGCCGGTGTCAATGTAATCCGGCTGCTGCCGCCGCTGTGCATCAGCCGCGACCAGGCAGCACAGTTCATCCAGTCATTCAACGAATTAACCGCATAATCCGATATGAGAAACTTTACCAATGTAAAAGATATTGGGCCCTTGGCAGAAGCTCTGGAAAAAGCCAGATTCGTAAAGGAGAACCCCTTCGCAGACCAGGCGCTTGGGAAGAATAAAACCCTGCTGATGGTATTCTTCAATTCCAGCCTGCGCACCCGTCTGAGCACCCAGAAAGCGGGGCTAAACCTGGGTATGAACGTGATTGTGCTGGACATCAACCAGGGTGCATGGAAACTTGAAACAGAGCGCGGCGTGATTATGGACGGTGACAAGAGCGAGCACATCCTGGAGGCGATTCCGGTTATGGGCAGTTACTGCGATATAATAGGAGTGCGCAGCTTTGCACGCTTCGAGAGCAAGCAGGCAGACTACAACGAAGTAATCTTGAACCAGTTCATCGAATATTCCGGACGGCCGGTATTCAGCATGGAGGCTGCTACCCGCCACCCGCTGCAGTCATTCGCCGACCTTATCACCATAGAGGAATACAAAAAGTCAAGGAGACCAAAGGTCGTGATGACCTGGGCTCCCCACCCCAAGTCCCTGCCGCAGGCTGTACCCAACTCCTTTGCAGAGTGGATGAACGCCTACGACTGCGACTTTGTGATAACCCATCCGAAGGGCTACGAGCTTGATCCTAAATTCGTCGGCCCGGCAAAGGTCGAATACGACCAGGACAAGGCCCTGGAGGGCGCCGATTTCGTATACGCGAAGAACTGGGCCGCCTACACCGACCCCAATTACGGCAAGGTGATAAACACCGACCGCAGCTGGACAGTTACCACAGAGAAAATGGCACTGACCGACAATGCATACTTTATGCACTGCCTGCCGGTAAGGCGAAACATGATTGTAAGCGACGACGTAATCGAGTCACCGCAGTCACTGGTAATTCCAGAGGCGGCCAACCGCGTGGTTTCGGCTCAGACGGTACTCAAAGAAATCCTCCTTTCTCTTTAAATGGAAAAACTCAAAGTCATAAAGATAGGTGGCAACGTAATTGACAATCCAGATGCCCTGGAATCATTTCTGGAGGCATTTGCAGCCGTACCGGGCGCCAAGATACTGGTGCACGGCGGAGGCGCCATTGCCAGCCGCACCCTCAAGAAGATGGGCATAGAACCCGTCATGATCGAGGGGCGCCGCGTAACCGATGCCGATACCCTTCAGGTAGTTACGGCGGTGTATGCCGGCCTCATCAACAAGACCATCGTGGCCACGCTTCAGAAATACAACTGCAACGCCATCGGCCTTTCGGGCGCCGACGGCAATGCCCTGACATCGGAGAAACGTCCCGCCACACCCATCGACTATGGCTTTGTGGGCGATGTCAAGGCGGTAAATTCATCGACCTTCTGCACTCTGCTCAGTGCCGGAATGGTGCCTGTGGTGTGCGCTATCAACCACGACGGCAACGGCACCCTGCTCAACACCAATGCTGACACAATTGCCAGCAGTGTAGCTGTGGCAATGAGCGGCATTTATGAGACAGAACTGATTCTCTGTTTTGAAAAGGACGGCGTGCTGATGGACAAGGACGACGATGGCAGCGTCATACCTGAAATCGACAGACAGTTGTTCGAGCAGCTCAAAAACGAGGGCAAGGTCAATGCCGGAATGCTGCCGAAGCTTAAAAACGCTTTCGATGCAATCGATGCCGGCGTAGGCAAGGTAATAATCAAAAACTCCGCAAGACTGTCTGACGGCAGCGGCACAACAATCCGTTAGCGCTATGGAATTCTACGCAGAACTTGCAGCAGAGCTGCTCCGGGCATTGATCCCGATCCGGGCCTACTCCTTTGAAGAGAAGGCGCGGGCTGATTTCCTTATGGAATGGCTCGCGGGCGAAGGTGTCAATGCCAACCGCATCGGCCATAACATCTGGGCAAAGGAGGTCTTTGACAGCAAAGCCCCCACCCTGATGCTCTGCGCCCACATCGACACGGTGCAGGCTGTAGAATCATATACTTTTGACCCGCTGAATCCTCCTTACGACGAAGAGAGAATACTTGGTCTGGGCAGCAACGACGACGGCGGCAGTGTGGTGAGCATGATAGCCACATTCCTTTATTTCAAGGAGATGGGATCCTGTCCCGTAAACCTGATGCTGCTGCTCAGCTGCGAAGAAGAACGTTCCGGCGCTAACGGCACCCAGGCTTTGGGCGAATTCATAAAAGCCAATGCCGACTATGCTATTGTCGGCGAACCCACACAGATGCGGGCCACGATTGCAGAGAGCGGCCTGCTGGTGATAGACGGCTGCGCCACCGGCAAAAGCGCCCACGCAGCCCGCGCCTCGGAAGGCGAGAATGCCCTCTATAAGGCAATAGACGACATCGAAAAACTCCGGAACTTCAAGTTTGACCGCATCTCCCCGACCCTGGGCGAGGTCAAGATGGTGGTAACACAGATAAATGCCGGACACGCGCACAATGTAATTCCCGACTCCTGCACGTTCGTGGTGGATATCCGCCCCAACGAGTGCTACGACAACGCCGAAATCCTGGAGATGCTCCAGAAAGAGGTCGGCAGCCGCCTGAGCGCACGCAGCCTGAAAAACCGTTCCTGCGCTACCCCGGCAAGCTCGCCGCTATATAAAACGGCACAGATGGTCGGAATGGATATGATTACCTCCCCCACCGCATCGGATTGGATGTGCATGCCGATAGAGGCCATAAAGATCGGCCCGGGCGATTCCAACCGCTCTCACAAAGCCGACGAATACATCCTCCGCAGCGAAATCTCCGACGGCATATACAAGTACATCAATTTCATAGAAAACATTCAACTCTGACAGATATGCAAACTCTCTGGAACAAAGGCGTGGATGCAGCCAAGGCTGTAGAAGATTTCACTGTCGGCCAAGACCGCGAACTGGACCTGCGGCTGGCAAAATACGACGTGTTGGGCAGCAAGGCGCACATTGCGATGCTCTCCAAGGTCGGCCTGCTGCCCGTAGAAGAAGAAAAACTTCTCCAGGCCGAACTGGACAACATATTGGGCCAGATAGAGCGCGGCGAATTCGTGCTGGAGGATATTGCAGAGGACATCCACTCCCAGGTAGAAATCTGCCTGACACGCAAACTGGGCGACCTTGGCAAGAAAATCCACTCCGGTCGCAGCCGAAACGACCAGGTGCTGGTCGACCTGAAACTCTTTATGCGCGCCGAGTTGCAGACGATCCGCGACCTGGTGCTGAATCTTTTCGACAAATTCCAGAGCCTGAGCGAGCAATACAAGGATGTCATCCTGCCCGGCTACACCCACGGCCAAATTGCAATGCCGTCATCGTTCGGAATGTGGTTCGGTGCCTATGCAGAGAGTCTCTGCGACGATATGTATATGCTTGGCGCGGCCTTCCGTATCGCAAATCAGAACCCTCTGGGCAGCGCCGCCGGCTACGGAAGTTCATTTCCGCTTGACAGGGCGCAGACGACCAAAACCCTCGGCTTTGAGGATTTGTCGTACAACAGCATTGCTGCGCAGATGGGACGCGGCAAGAGCGAACGGGCCATGGCGTCGGCGATCGGCTGCCTGGCATCGACTCTGAACAAATTCGCCGCCGACTGCTGCCAGTATATGTGCAGCAATTTCAAGTTCATATCGTTCCCGGACGAATTGACCACCGGCAGCAGCATCATGCCGCACAAGAAGAACCCCGACGTATGGGAGGTGATGCGTGCCAAAACCAACCGCATCCAGGGTTCAGAAGCAATCATATCACAGATGACCGCAAACCTGCCGCACGGCTATCACCGTGACTTCCAGTTACTCAAGGATACACTCTTCCCTGCGATAGATTCCATGAAGGAGTGCCTGACCATGTGTCTGTATATGTTGGACAATATCCGCGTTAACGACCGTATCCTGGAGGGCAATCCCGCCTACGACGATATGTTCACCGTAGAAGAGGTCAACAAGATGGTTGTGGAAGGCGTGCCGTTCAGGGATGCCTACCGCAGCGTCGGCATTGCCGTAAAGGAGGGTAAATTCAAGTACGAGGGATCAAAGACCGTCGCCGGCCTGAACCACACCCATCAGGGCAGTATCGGGAATCTGTGTACGGAAAAGATCAGTCAAAAAATGCGCCGAGCGGCCGACTGGTCTTAATATCTTCCCACAAAGACTGATTGACGGCAAAGTTTCCGTCCTTCTCTACCTTGAGAGAGCACTTATACTTGCGTTTCCAGCGGGACGCAATGCTGTTCCACAGCCCCTTGGTGAGATATGCATGAGTCACGGGATTAACCACCAGGCGGATACCTACGCCAGGTTTCTTCTCAAGAATGGCGCTAAGATGGCGCTCCAGAGTTTCATCCAAGAGCAGCGTAGGGCCAATCTTGCCGGTACCCTTGCAGACGGGGCAGGTCTCACCAGTTTCGATTTCGGTGGCGGGGCGCACCCTCTGGCGTGTGATCTGCATAAGGCCGAACTTGGTGAGCGGAAGTATAGTGTGGCGGGCGCGGTCGGCCTCCATCAGTTCAGTCATCCGTTTGAACAGCTGATTGCGGTGCTCCACATCGTCCATATCGATGAAATCGACAATCACGATGCCGCCCATATCGCGCAGGCGAAGCTGGCGGGCGATCTCTTCTGCCGCCGACATATTCACCTCTATCGCATTCTCCTCCTGTTCTCCGGTCTTGATGCGGGTACCGCTGTTGACGTCAATCACGTGCATCGCCTCGGTATGGTCTATCACCAGATAAGCCCCTTTCTTGAGCGATACCACGCGGCCGAACGACCCTTTGACCTGACGGGTGATGTCAAAAGCGTCAAAAATATTCTCCGGCTTGTCATACAGATGGACAATCTTCTCCTGGCCGGGAGAAATCATTGCGACATACTGACACACCTCGTTAAAGGTGGCCTTGTCGTTGACGTAGATGTTGGTAAAATCGTCGTTGAGCAGGTCGCGGATCAGGGTAGTAACGCGGCTGTTTTCGCGGAAAAGCAGCTGCACATCCTTGCTGCGGGCCATCTTCTTCCACGAACTCTCCCACTTGCGTATCAGGCCCTTGAGTTCTGCATCCAATACGGCAGCACGCTTGCCCTCTGCAGCGGTGCGGATAATTGCGCCGTAATTCTTTGGCAGAATACTGTATATCAGGCGGCTGAGACGGGCCTTCTCTTCTTTTGAAGATATCTTCTGGGAGATGCTCACCTTGTTTGAGAAAGGCATCAGCACGATATTGCGGCCGGCTATCGAGATTTCGCCGGTCAGGCGGGAGCCCTTGGTGGAGATGGGCTCCTTGACTATCTGGACCATAACCGGCTGTCCGACATGCAGATGGTCGGAGATATGCCCTTCCTTTTCCAAAGGATCGGAAATAGCGACCTTCTCGAAGAACGTAGTGTAGTTCTTTGAGATGTTGATCTGCTTTACAAAGAAATCGAACGACCGGAAATTGATGCCCAGGTCCAGATAATGGATAAAGGCTTCCTTCTCGTCCCCGATGTCTACGAATGCGGCATTGAGCGAAGGAAGCAGTTTCTTGACCTTACCGAGAAAGACATCCCCGACGGAGAACTGCGTCTGGGTATCGCTCTCCTTTTCATACTCTATCAGGCGGCCGCCCTCTGTGAGCGCGAGCTCGGCAGCGCCCTTTGATACATTGATAATAAGGTCCTTATCCATAGGTAAAAAGGCTGACCGACGGGCCAGCCTTATACTTTCAAGAAATGTTATTTCTTCTTATGTCTGTTCTTGCGCAAGCGTTTTTTACGCTTGTGCGTAGACATTTTATGTCTCTTTCTCTTTTTACCGCTAGGCATAATATAAAGTGTTTAAGTAGTGATTATTTCAGATTCTTGACCTGCTCGACAAAAGTTTTGGCCGGTTTGAAAGAGGGGATCTTGTGTGCCGGAATGGTGATGGTAACGTTCTTGGAGATATTGCGAGCTGCCTTCTCTGCACGCTGCTTAACCACAAAACTGCCAAAACCGCGAAGATATACATTGTTACCCTTGCTCAGGGACTCTTTCACGCTTTCCATAAATGATTCAACAACTTCCAGGACAACAACTTTCTCAAATCCTGTAGATTTCGCGATTTCGCTTACGATGTCTGCTTTAGTCATGATGTATATATTTTTTAAATTTTTAGTATCCTCGATTTTTTCGGGACTGCAAAAATAGCCTTATTTTTTTATTTATCAAATAGATATCACACTTTTTTTCATTTTTTAACTTTGGCACAATGATTGACCTATATACCCGGCTGAATATTTTCTGCCAATTTGACATACACGCACGAATACAGACATATTATAAATGAAAGATCCGTTTTATTTAGCAGGAGAGGAAATGGGTATGAATTTCATACCCGTGATGAACATTGATACCGGAAACAAGTTGCAGGACGACCAGCTGCCAAGCGTGCTGCCAATATTGCCGCTGCGTAACGCCGTGCTGTTTCCTGACACCGTCATACCCATCCCCGTTCGCAGGGAAAAATCCATACAGCTGCTCAACGAAGCGTACAAGTCCAACAAACTCATCGGCGCCGTAGCTCAGCGGGATCCAAAGACAGAAGATCCTGTCAAAGAGGACCTCTTTGAGACAGGCACCCTTGGCCGGATCGTCAAGATCATCGATCTGCCAAACGTTCCCGTCACTGCCATTATTCAAGGCGTCCGCCGGTTCAACATCAAATCGGTGGACATAGTTTCGCCGTACCTGATGGCCAGCGTGGACTATCTGCCGGAAGATCATTCTTCTGCCGCAGACGCCGATATGAACACGATTGTCGACGGCATCAAGAGCGCCGCCCTGCGCATCATCAAACTCACCCACAGTGTATCTCAGGAGGCTGGCTATGCCATCCGTGACATAGAGGACAATGCCTTCCTGGTCAACTTCGTGGCCACCACCATAGAAGTGGAGAATCCGCTGGAGAAGATGCCGCTGCTGGAAGAAGCCAGCATCAAGCGCCGCGCCACCCTGCTGTTGGCTCTGCTTGACAAGCAGATTGAAATTCTGAAAATCCGCGAGGATATCCAGAAGAAGGTGAAGGTGGAGATGGACCAGCAACAGAGGGAATATTACCTCAACAACCAGCTCAAGACCATCCAGGAAGAGTTGGGCATGACCGGCGCCGGGGAGGACGTCGATGCCTTGCGTAAGGCCGCCGAAGGCAAGAAATGGCCCGACTATGTCGCCGAGACATTCGAGAAGGAAATCCACAAGATGGAGAAGACCAACCCGAGTTCTCCCGACTACAACGTCATATACTCCTATCTGCAGTTTATGGTAGATCTTCCCTGGAGCGAGACTACAGAAGATAATCTTGACTTGAAGCACGCACAGGAAGTACTGGACGCAGATCATTACGGCCTGGAGAAGGTCAAGGAAAGAATAATCGAATATCTGGCAGTCCTCAAGCTCAAGGGCGATATGAAATCGCCGATTCTGTGCCTCTACGGCCCTCCGGGCGTTGGTAAGACTTCACTCGGCAAATCCATTGCAAAGGCACTCGGCCGCCAGTACGGCCGCATCTCCCTGGGCGGTCTGCACGACGAGTCGGAAATCCGCGGACACCGCCGCACCTACATCGGCGCGATGGCCGGCCGCATCATACAGACAATCAAGAAGACCGGCACCGTGAATCCCGTTATCGTCCTGGACGAGGTGGACAAGGTGTTCAACGACTTCCACGGCGACCCCGCCAGCGCACTTCTGGAGGTGCTCGACCCCGAGCAGAACACAGCATTCCACGATAACTATCTGGACCTGGATTACGACCTTAGCAAGGTGCTGTTCATCACCACCGCCAACAATATCGAGACCATCCACCCCGCCCTGCGCGACCGTATGGAGATGATAAACGTCTCCGGTTATCTGGCAGAAGAAAAGGTCTCCATAGCAAAGGATTATCTGCTGCCCAAGCAGTTGGAGTTGCACGGCCTCACCGCTGCCGACCTCAAGTTGAACAAGGCTGCAATAGAGGAGATAATTGACAATTATACCCGCGAGTCGGGCGTGCGCGGACTGGACAAGCAGATTGCCAAGATCTGCCGTATCACAGCCAAGAAGATTGCGTTGGGAGAAGAGCGTGAAATCACCCTCAAACCAGAGCAGGTGCGCGAATATCTGGGTCTGCCCACCAACCATCACGATATGCAGAAGGGCAACGAGATGCCCGGAGTGGTCACCGGCCTGGCCTGGACCGAAATGGGCGGCGAAATCCTCTTTATCGAGTGCAGCATCAGCGACGGACAGGGACACCTCTCCACCACCGGCAATCTGGGCGACGTGATGAAAGAATCGGCCACCATCGCATACCAGTGGCTCAAGGCCAATGCCGACAAGATCGGCGTGGATTCCAAGGTATTCAAGGAGAAGGATTTCCACATCCACGTTCCGGAAGGAGCCATTCCCAAGGACGGCCCCTCCGCCGGCATCACGATGGTCACAGCTATCGCCTCCGCTCTCAAGAACCAGAGCATAAAGAAGGGCATCGCAATGACCGGCGAGACCACCCTGCGCGGCAAGGTTCTGCCAGTGGGCGGCATCAAGGAGAAGATTCTGGCAGCCAAGCGCGCCGGCATCCACACCATCGTCATCTCGGAGGAGAACCGCCGCGATATCGAGGATATCAAAGAGATTTACATCAAGGGTCTCGACTTCAAATATGTTGCTACTGTCGATGAAGTTCTTAACTTTGTATTCGAGTAGGGCATATTTTGTAACAAAATGAACGTCATTATAGAACCTTCGTGGAAGGAGGTACTCGGCAGCGAGTTCGACAAACCATACTTTGCCGGACTCGCTGCTGCTTTGCACGCAGAGAAGGCGCGCGGAGTCACCATTTATCCTCCCGGAGGTAAAATCTTCAATGCGTTTGCCCTGACACCATTCGACCAGGTCCGCGTAGTAATCCTGGGGCAGGATCCATACCACAATCCCGGCCAGGCAGAAGGACTGTCGTTCTCGGTGCCGCACGGCATCGCCCTGCCGCCGTCCCTGAAAAACATTTACAAGGAGATTGAAGACGACCTCGGGGTGGATATGTCCCACCGCGACGGCTCTCTTGAGGGTTGGGCGCGCCAGGGCGTTTTCCTGTTGAACGCCATCCTGACGGTACGCGCGGGCGCTGCGGCATCTCACAGCCGGCTCGGCTGGCAAACCTTTACCGATGCGGTGATTCAGACCATAAGCGAAAAGCGCAGCGGCGTGGTATTCCTGCTCTGGGGCAACTTTGCCCGCAGCAAGAAGGCGCTGATAGACACCTCCCGACACCTGGTTCTGGAAGCAGCCCACCCCTCCCCGCTCGCCGGCGGTGCCTTTTTCGGCTGCCGTCATTTTTCAAAGACAAACGAATATCTAATCAACCATAATCTCCCGCCGATAGACTGGAGCAAATAATCATCATGAAAGTAGCTGTATTCCCCGGATCGTTCGATCCCTTCACTTTGGGTCACCTGGAGGTGCTCAAATCTGCATTGAAGATTTTTGACAAGGTTATCGTGGCTGTCGGTCACAACTCATCCAAGGGAGGTGGATTCTTTCCCACCGACATCAAAGTCCAGATTGCCCAGGATGCCACGGCCGACCTGCCCAACGTGGAGGTTTGTTCTTTCAGCGGCCTTACCGTCGATTTCTGCGTAGAGAAAGGGGCCAAGTTCATCATCCGCGGTATGCGCACCACCACCGACTTCGAACTGGAGCGCGCCATTTCGCAGGCTAACAAGCGGATGCGCCCCTCAATCCTCACGGTGTTCATCCCCTCCAGCCACGAGTATTCGTTCATTTCGTCTACAGTGGTGCGCGACGTGCTGGTAAACGGCGGCAAGGCCACCGACTTTATCCCGCGCAACGTCGATATCGGCAAGTACCTTAAAATGATTCAATAGTGAGGCGCCTTTGCCTCATAGCCACGCTGCTGTTTGCCTTCTGTCTCTGCCGGGCGCAGGAGGGCAACGTATATGATTCCCTCAGGGCATATCTGGATGTTATCAGCACGATGCCGGTGGATTCCATTGCTGCCCGTATGGATGCACTGATAGCCTCTGCCGACAGCGATGAAGCCCGCGTCGGCATTGCCGGTACCGCCTTCAATTATTTCCTGGAATCGCCGGTTATGGGAGCCGAAGGGGTATCGGTGTACATTGCGGACAATTACTTCCTTAACAAGCGTCTCAAGTGGCCATCGGAAGCATCTTTTGCCAACCTTTATACTTTCGCAGAATTCAACCGGCAGTCTCTGCTGGGAATGCCGGCGCCGGAGTTGGTGCTGGAAAGTCTCGAAGGCGGAACGGTCGATGTCCGTGAGGCAACCGGCGGCTACAAGATTCTCTATTTTTATGAGGACGCCTGCGCCACCTGCGCTCGGCAGACGCCGCTGCTGGCATCGATTCTGAAGGAATATGACGGCACTATGCCGCTGGCTTTCTACGCCGTTTATACCCAGGGCGACCGCGATGCGTGGGCCAGATATGCAATTACCAACTTCGGCAGAATTGACAACCCAAAGGTTCAAATCTTCAATCTGTGGGACCCGGAAGGAGCTTCCGAGTTCCATAAGAAATATTCCGTGCTGACCACCCCTTCCCTGCTGCTTCTGGATGCCGACAACCGCATTGTCGGCCGTCGCCTTGATGCCGCCTCTCTGGCTGAATTGCTGGGGCAGAAAGAGTCCTTCACCGCATCCCTGTATGACCTGATGAACGGCGTAAGGGACAATATCGGGCTGGGTCGCGAGAGCATTTCAGATGTATGCGAGGCCTTCTCGTCCCGTATCGGCACCGATGCAGATATGTACCGGAACACCTATCTGGGCATCTATAACTACCTGCGCGGTCAGGGAGATTACGAAGCGCTGGAGAGCGCCGTGTACGTGGCAGAAAGGTATATTATCGGCCGGCCGGAGATGTGGTCGGCGGAGACACTGGCGCAAACCGGCGAAGCAGTTCGCAGGTTCAACCTCAACCCGCTTGGAGCGGTTGCTTCCGACGCCACCCTTCGCAAGCGCTGCGGCGGCATCACCACCCTGCTTGCCAAGCCGAGCAAGAATTACACAGTACTTTTCTTCAATCTGATTTCCTGCAGCGAATGCGCCTCCTGGAAACAGCAGTTGCTGGAGATGAAACCGCTGCTCAAAGAGAAGGGCGTCCGTGTAATCTCCGTCTATGTCGGCCCTGACACAGACGAATGGAAAGACAGCCTGAGGCACAGCGGCACGACCCCCTCGGGCGAGCGCGTCTCCACCTGCGGCTGCTGGTGGCGCGACCTGCGCACCGACTGGCCCTACAGCGACCTATACATCAAATACGACGTCTCCACAGCTCCCAGACTTTATCTTCTGGATGCAGACAACACGGTGATTGCCAAAGACATCTCCCCGGAAACCCTCAAGCAACTGCTGGAACAATAAAACAAAACGAGGCCCCGCAGATGCGAGGCCTCGTTTGTAATACAACGAACTCACTTATTAATTCCAGTCGTCAATTCCGGGATCGATAGATATTTCTATCATCTCCTGATCTGGTGAAGTGTTAACATTTACGGTAATTGTGTGAACGTACCCGGGGCGGAAACTCAGAGAGTAATCCAACAAATAAGCAATACCTCCCATTGTGAGTTCAATTAGTGGAGTTCGGTTCTCAATGTTTTGGGGCACCACAACGGCCTCGAATCTGGTATTCGAGAGCTTATTCATAGTGATTGTTTTCTTTGCACCAAAAGGATCTTTTTCCAGAGTACCAGCCACGCAATCCACCTTGCAAGAAGTACAAGTGTTGTAGATGTGACAAACAATGTCATCGGGGATGACACCCTCAAACGTAGCACCTTTGACCACCTCCACAACGCACTTTGACATCATATGCTTGAAATGAAGGTCCACAACTCCTGCCGATTGGGCAACATTTTCCACTTTGGCGAACAAGAGGTCGGAAGCCTCGTAGCCCGTACCATTCTGGTCTTGTGCAACACTAAAGGGATACTGGTCAACAGATGTTATTTCTGCTTGATACGGATATAAAGCATAGAAATCGCAAGGTTTATCGCTCCAGTATAGGGTACGAGCCCCGGCCCAGTCATTACCATCATAGACAACCTTCTCATTGTTCAGGTAGTTACCACCTATCTGGAGAGGCATCTGCATTCCATCCTCGTACTCAACGGCATAAAGGGAGAGTTCATCGCCAGCCTCAAAAGCAGTTGAGGTAGCTTTTGTTGCGGGGAATCCGATATTGAAACGGATTTGATTCAAATCATTATTCTGTTTATCGCATGCGCAAATAAGGAACAGGGCAAAAACGATATATAGAATTCTTTTCATTATTCTGTCCTCCATTACTTAATCTTACTATAGTCGGGATGTTCACCCATGTAGATAACTGAGCCGTGTTCCGAGCCGCGAGTAAAGTTAGGGTCCACGCCAAATGTACGGTCAAACACCTCATCGGCAGATGCTTTGGTTATTGTACCAAATGCCCGGGAGTCATTAGCACAGAAATCTTCGAACGAGAACGTAAGTCCCGCATAATCCATAATCCTCTCAACGATAGCCTGACGGCTGATTGCGGAGTAGTATGGGATGTTATTATTCATACAACTTGTGGCCTCGGATCTGAACACACCTCTGGAGTGCATATAACCACCCTCATAAACGTCAACATAATTAGAGAACTGAGGGTTAAAAATCATGTGACTCCAAGGAACCGAATTCACGTCTCCTGATAAAGAGAGATTCTTATACCACCCATGAGATTTCATCTCATTAAAACTTTCGCCATGATCACAACACATACAAGTACACGTCTGAATAAAAGCATTATGATAGATGTATTCATCTGCCAATTTTCCAAAGCCATGACCTCCTGCTTCATGCTGAATAATACCACGGAAATCATATGGATAACCGACTCGACTTACTGGGCAACAAGCTAATGCAGAGCCGTCTCCGTACAACATACATACACCCTCGTAATTGGATGTGTTTTGCAGAAGAATAACTAAACTTCTTGTAAAATCGATATTATCATTTGCCTTTCGGGCCCAAGAAAAACAAGGCTCCGGAGCCGGAGGGAGAAGACGATTTTGAGTGAAATAGCTTCCAAACTTATTCTCAACAATAGTATTAACTGTACCTAAACCACTCTCTGGAGACATTGCAACTACAGCATAAACGTTAAAATAGTCTGAGTAGGTCTTATATGGCTCAACATCAAAGAAATGTTCTACAGCCTCATCAGCATTGGAGATATATAACCCGGAAGCGATGTCCTTTGCATCGTAGCCATCTCCAATTATCACTATATCTATTCCATTCCCCTTAGATGCAGTTTTATATATCTTGTCCTCCCCATCCGCATAGTCATAGTCAAATTGTTCTACCACTAACGATGATGTGTAGGATTCATCGTTCAACAAGAAAACCACTTCGCCCGATCTTCCTGAATATTCATGATAGGATGGGTTTGCAAATGTCCCTTCATTAACTTCAAATGTTGAGACCATTTCTTGTGTCATCTCATCAAGAGTGATTGTTATTTCAGTTTTTCCAGTGCCAGATGACGGTAAAACTGAAATCCATTCAGGGCAACTCTGAATGCTCCATTCTTTTCCGGCAGGAGCTCTAACCAGTAATGATCTGCTTAATGAACCATTTAATGCTCGAATCAATCTTCTACTTATTGAAAAATCTTTGTGGGCACTGATGCGTTTAAACTCTCCCCAGACCAGATTTGACTGATACCTTGAGATTGACTGTTCCGATACCTCTACTGTTAGATTATCCTTACCCACACCATCGAATGCACCACTCATAGTGTTCGGTACTTCACCTGACTTACAGACAATTGATGTTAGATTAAAACAATCCCTAAAAGCTCCCGATCCAATATTAATCAATGATGCTGGAAGATTCAATTCAGATAATTGACCGCAACTAGCGAATGCCCCATCCCCAATCTGAAGCAATCCTTCTGGGAAAACGATGCTCATTAATGATCCACATCTCTCAAAAGTATGAGAGCCAATCTTCTTCAAGGTAGATGGCAACACAATGGATGTAAAATTATTGTACGAAAAAAGCCCATCATTTGCGTTTGACTCTTTAGAATTAAGTTCTACCGTTCCCTCTGGTATTATTAATTCTCCTTGAAATTGACATCCTGTAAATGTGCTAACATAAGCAGTCTCAAATACAGTCACATTATTTAGACACAAATGTCCTTTAAGGCCCGAACAATAAGAAAAAATACCTGCCTTTAAAACAGTGATTTTATCCGGAATAATCAAATCGCCTGTAAAACCACCACATTCTTCGAAGGCCTTAGCCCCTAAATACTCCAGATCATGTGGGAGTACTAGTGAACCAGAAAAGCCGCTACACTTTGAAAATGCCTCATCTCCAATTACAGTTAATGTTTCCGGCAAAAGTAAGCAACCCGATAGATTTCTGTCTTCTTTAAAAGCACGGTACCCAATTGTATGAACACTCGAGAGAGATAACGAAGTTAATAATCTACACTGATAGAACGCATTATCTCCAATCTCTTGGACTGATTCCGGAATAATCAATGCTCCAGAAATATTTGTATTTGAAAATGCTCCATTGCCAATTTTTACGAGATATTCTGGAAAGACAAAATGATATAATGAACCCTTTCCCTCAAAAGCCCTATCGGGAATAATGTCATTATTTAGAATACTTTCCTTCATGTTAATTGCTTCTAATATCGTCATCTCGTCGCGCATATAATAGAAATCATCTTCATTCACGCTACCCACAACCTTCAGATTCCTAATTTTTGCGGGATTCTTACCGGCGGCAGAGATAACATCACCCAGAGTTCCCGGAGTTTCAACGTTAACTACATAGTACTGGCGGGCGTCACCGCCGTGAGCATAACGGTCTTCTGTCCAATCTGTAATCTGTGTTGAGCTAAGAACAAGTTCATATTCTCCTGAAGGCACCTTTTTGTTGAGGGTGATGTCAACATTCATCTGTTTGCCCGCCTGATAAGTCACGACGTCGCTCTGTTTAAAAGAGTATGAGATGCCATCCAAGGTGATGGCGAACAGCTTCTCACCTGCAACAACGCTTTGCGGAATCACAATCGCCCTGAAAGCCCCGCTCTCTTGCGGGCACATTACGATGCCGTCCAGTTGGGGTGCGCCGAGTGCGGTGGCTACGCCAGTAGCGAAATCTATAGTTGCCTTGCGGGTAGTATTTGTGAGTAACACGCTCTTGCTGATAGACTCGAATTCTCCTGATTCAAAGCCGGTACCTTCCAATAATGATACTTGCACGGCAGAGAGTTTGTGGCTAAGCGGAATACGCACTTTGGATTCAGTGGGTGTGACATTCTCTACTTTGCCCCATAAAAAATCAGAGGCTTCATATCCAGAGAGCACAGATGTCGTTGCTTCTGTACTCTGGTCCTTCTTAACCTCAAAGCCACACGCATCTATGTTATCGATCTTGGACATATAGGGATAATACAGGTAGATATCAACGTTTGTATTTATGTCCTTGTAGTATACAGGTCTGAGAGGAGTCCACTTCTGGTTTGGCTCGTCAAACACATACTTCACATTATCTGCCTGGTTGCCGCTGGCCAGCAGCGTACCGGCCACAGTGTTGTTGTCGGTGTAATTCACCGCAAAGAGGCCCACGGCGTCCTTGTCCACAAAGCCCTGGGCCGTGGCTTTGGTGTGGACCTGGTTTATGGAACCGTCTATGTTCATCGGGATACGACTGCCGGAAGGCAGCTCGAAGTCGGGCTCTTTTGTGCAGGAGGCAAGCAGCACAATCGATGCCGCCGCCAGAAAAAGTTTGAGTTTTTTCATCCTGTTCTGTTTATAGTTATTGATTATTATTCTTTGTCTATCTACTCAGCAGTACCGCTGATTGTGCCGCCGTCTTCCCAGTCATCTATAATGAGACTCATCGGGGCTTCAGTCCAAGTGTTGCAAGTTAGGCCGCCGATAGAGCCTGCCGGGTAATTCCTGGTGGGAGTCTTCTTGCATTGATACTCCTGTCCCTGGCTGTTGCGGACGCTCACGGTAATCTCCACATCCTTGAGCGAGACGGGAGCAGACATAATGAATATCCTGAACGTTGTCTCTTCAGTGAGGACTATATTATCCATATCTATCTGGATCTGCGAGGAAGTTTTTGTCGGGATAATGACAGGTAGCTCTGCCATAAGATCATAGTATCCTTCCAGGGCAAATACTTTTGAAGGCGCAGTTACTGCAAGTTTTGTCCATGTTCCTGCAGGAAGAGTCACATTAGGCCTTATTATGCAGCACAGGTGGTGATATGTGAAGTGCAAATCGCCGCCTTCAACAGATGACGTAGGGTCAGTATACATATAGTCGTATGGGCCGATATGTGCTGTACTGGCAGTACTTGGCTGTTTCTGACCGGTGAACACAACCGGAATATGATTACGGTCCAGGTAGATATCACCAATGAAAGGATAGTAGCTGTAATAAACAGATGATGCCTTGAACGCCCATCCGCCACCGTCAAATTCCGCATTACCTGCACCTGCCCCGGATGTCATTTCAAAAAACACCTGACTACCGGTATTCGGATAGATGCCGACGGTGTCGTTTTGCGTCCAGATGAACGTAGTGTTATCAACAATGCTCGTCTTTGTCTGGGGAGTGTCGTCCAGAAGGATGAAATCATCTGCAGAAAAGGTAAGCTTGTTGACAAGTGATTCTGAAGTAGGATCGGTATGTTCACAGGCCGTCAGAAACGACAGTGTGACCGATAGTAATAAGAGTAATCCGATTCTTTTCATAACTCAATGGATTTAATCATCTCCCTCGTCGTGCCAGTTATCGCCTGATCCACTAAGAATCTCCGCTTCTACGTCATAAGGGATAGCCTCGAATTCAGGCTTTTGATAAATCTGCTTGGGGGTTGTTTTTGGTTTCATCATCGTTATTGCATATTAGATATATATTAATTGTTCATTGTCCCAGGCCATACAAAAAGAAAGTGTGGAGCGATTAGTTTATCTGGAGAGAGGCTCTGGACGGCCCAAACGCAAATAAACAATACTCCACACCGTAAAGCACGGTGATGAGAACTGCGCTCTCCTTGCGTTTAGAAATTGTCCAGATTTCTCTCCAAGGATAAAAGCGAAACACTTTCATCTAATATGTCCGCCGGATAAGGGCCAATAGCCCATCATCCTGCATCTACAAATATAAAGAATAATTCTGTTTTTCTGCGTCTATTATTTGGATAATCATTTCTATTGCCTACTTTTGTATTGATTTAAATAATTAAACTATGGCAACGGCAATTAAAGCAATACCTACCCTTTATGGGGATGAGGCGAAGAGATTTGGGGAGGCTGCACTTCGGGCTGAGCTGCGGTACAATCCGAAGCGCTCGAAGAAGTTATCCGAGCGCCGTAAGAATGCCCGTGCTCTGCTCAAGAAGGCTGGTCTGATTTAGTTCGGCGCCACTTAAGTGATGGGCTTTCTTCAAACCCATTGTTTCTTCAGCCCGTATACAGAACAAGTTGCTGCTTCGTGTGAGTCTTTCTCTTGCGGAGACAGCGATATGGACGACTTTTTCCGAGGTGATGCGTTTGAGTATGCTGTGTTCAAGATGGGACGCAGTTATTGTTTCCGTTTGAACGACTCCCCGAATGTAATCATCTGTATTTTTACTATTTCGAACGATAGTATTCGCATATATGATCTTCCACGCAGCAGGAAAGATCATATGCAGCGTATTACTCATCATCAAAAACGACTCAATCGATATCCGGGTATACTGATTGGCCGAATCGCCGTCAATGAAAGGTATTCGAGAAAGGGCATCGGCAGCGAAGTACTTGACTTTCTCAAAGAGTGGTTCGCCGATGTAAGCTATCCATCTGGGTGCAGGTTTATTATTGTTGATGCAGTCAATGACACAGAGACATTGAGGTTCTATCACAAGAATGATTTCGTGTTCCTATTCTCATCGGAGCAGCAAGAAGAAGCGTATACTTCTCGTCCAGATAAGGATGAGAGGGATAATCGGAATCCTTCACGGACAAGAATAATGTACTACGACCTGCTCGACTGGTAAAACAAAACGAGGCCCTCGAAACGGGGGCCTCGTTTGCGATTCAGGAGTAGAGATTACTCCTGTACTGCCTCTTCTACTTTCTGGGCAGCTTCTTCGATTGTCTGTTTAGCCTGGTCACTCACGTCTTCGAGAGCCTCCTGAACCTGTTCGGCAGCTTCCTCTACGGCGTCCTTAACGGTTTCGCCTGCTTCTTCTACCATTTTCTTGGTCTTGAGAGCGGAAACCTTCATAGCGGCCTCAGTCCAGATGGCAGCCTGCTCGGGAGTCAGCTGTTCACGGTCGATAGAAGCCATAATAGCTTCTGCCTTCTCGATGTTTCCTTTTTCGCAAGCTTTGTCAAGCTTCTTCATCTTGCACTCGAAAGAGTTGCAGTTGCATGATACGAGGCAAATTGCGACGATCAACAGAGAAATGATTCTTTTCATAGTAATTAGTATTAAAGTGGGTTATTGTGTTTTTCTGTTTTTATACATTTCCACAACCAGGTCGGCGGTTTTCTCCAGGCCGAATCGACTGGTGTTGAGGCAGATGTCATAGCTGGCACCGTCGCCCCATTTCTTGAATGTGTAGTAATTGTAATAGCTGGCGCGCTTGCGGTCGGCGTCGGCGATGAACTTTTCGGCCTCGGCCTCTGACAGATGCTCGCGCTCCATCACCTTATCTATGCGGTATGGCATATCGGCGGTGATGAACACAGACAGCAGGTTGGGATTGTCGCGCAGCACATAATCAGCGGCGCGGCCCACGAAGACTCCGGAGCCCTTCTCCGCGATGGATTTGATGACGTTGCTCTGAAGGGCAAACAGGTCGTCGCCGGAGAGATTGCCGGCGTCGGAATAGACTCCGGAATCGGCATAGACGGAACCGCGGAGGCCCAGGAAACGGGCAAAGCGGCCGGTTGCGGACCGTTTTTCGTCACGCGCGTCGAATATCTCCGGGGCAAGGCCGCTCTCCTTGGCAGTAATCATCAGCAGATTCTTGTCATAGACCTCGATGCCGAACCTGGCGGCAACCATTTTTGCCACCTGCAGTCCACCGCTGCCTATCTGCCGTCCTACGGTAATGATGATTGAATCTGCCATAGCTATTGAATATTTTCGGGAACCTTTTCCGCCTCTTTGCGCGACCAGTCACGCATCAGCGCTCGTATCATAATGAAAGCCGCAACCGCCGACACCAGGTCGGAGGCGGGCATACTCCACCAGACGCCGTCCAATCCCCATACCAACGGAAAGGTGGCCAGGAAAGGCACAAGGAACAGCAACTGGCGTGAGAGCGAGAGAAATATGGCCTTGCGGACATATCCCACGCATTGGAAGAAATTGGTCACCACCGCCTGGAACCCGACAATCGGGAACATCAGCACGGTGATGCGGAAGGCACGGGCGGCAATGCCCTGAAGCTCAGCATCGCGGGTAAACAGTGACACCGCAAGACGCGGTATGGCCAGGCCGGTTATGAAACCCAATGTCAGCGCTGCCACGGAACAAAGGATCGTGAGCCGGAGTACCTCTTTCACGCGCCCCCAGTTGCGGGCACCGTAATTGTAACCGGCAATAGGCTGCATTCCCTGCGTAAGGCCCATCGTGATGGTGAAGAACAGGAAGCACAGGCGGTTGGAGATACCGTATGCCCCGATTGCCAGATCGCCGCCGTAGCGCTTGAGCTGATTGTTTATGAGAATCACCACAAAACAGGAGGCAATGTTCATCAGGAACGGCGACATACCTATAGACAGCGACCTCCAGGCAATCTTCCAGTCGAATTTGAAGACTTCCGGCGCAAAATGCAGCACATTGTCCTTGTCGCACAGGATCCTGGTAATCCATATCAGCGCAATTACCTGTGCCAGGATGGTGGCGATTGCGGCGCCGCGGATACCCATCTTCAATGCGAAAATGAATATCGGGTCCAGGATGATATTGAGAACCACCGCCAGAATGGTGGCCAGCATCGCCAGGCGCGGCCGGCCGGAAGATCGCACCACGCCGTTGAGACCGTGATACAGGTGGGAGATGATATTGCCCCACAATATCACCACCATATACTCGCGGGCATATGATATCGTGTTGTCGCTGGCACCGAAGAAATAGAGTATCGGATTAAGGAAAATGAGGCCGAGAGCTGTGACAAGAGCGCTAATGACCACGTTCAGGATCACCACGTTGCCCAGCACCCGGTTGGCCAGTTTATAGTCTTTCTGGCCCAGAAGTATGGAAATCAGAGTCGCGGCACCCACGCCTACCAGCGTACCGAAGGCGATGGAGATGTTCATCAGCGGGAAAGTGACCGCCAGGCCGGATATGGCCATAGGTCCAACCCCCTGCCCGATATATATGCTGTCCACCATATTGTAGAGGGACGTAGCCAGCATCGCAATGATTGCCGGCGTAGCATACTGTTTGAGCAGTTTGCCTATCTTTTCCGTGCCTAACTCTACGGGAATCATAGTTTGATCAAAGGTGTAACACTGCCGACTACCTTGTCGCCGACTTTAACCAGCGGCTCGACGTCGCCGGGAACGAATATCGTCAGGCGGCTGCCGAACTTGATGAAACCCGACTCGCCGGCCTGGGAACAAGCATCACCTTCATGCGCATAACTTACCACGCGGCGGGCCACGATGCCGGCTATCTGACGAAACATTACCTCATGGCCCCCGGCATCACGAACCACCACAGATGTGTGTTCGTTTTTTTCGGATGCCTTGGGGACGAAAGCAAAGGTATGGGCACCCGGATAATATTTGCTGTAGACGACCTGCCCCCCTATCGGATACCAGTTGATATGGACATCGAAAAGCGAAAGGAATACCGATATTTCTGTGCATTCGCAGTTGAAATACTCCTCTACGAATACCTTGCGCACCTCAACGACCTTGCCGTCGGACGGCGCCACTACCACGGCGGGATCCTGCGTTACAGCTCTGTCGGGTTTTCGGAAAAACATAAACATCATGGACGTCACTATCACACACAATGCGACCAGCGCCCACTTAAGGAATGGCTGGCGGCAATAGCGCAAGGCCAAAATCGCAACAATCAGGCAAATAATGGTCGTTATCAACGTAAAAGGTATTCCTTCAGGGTGGAGTCTCATATCAAATAATATTTGTTAATACAAAAAACACTGTGACAGCCGGCACTGCAAACAGGGCGCCATCGAAACGGTCCCAGAAACCGCCGTGGCCCACCATAATGGTCCCTGAATCCTTGACGCCGTAGTGACGCTTAATCAGCGATTCGAACAGGTCGCCGAAAATGCCGAAGACCACCACAATCAAAGCCGCTGCAAGCCACGCCCACAATTTGATGGAGAAGAAATCCAGCATATAGATACAGGCCGCCGCCGCCAGGGTAAACACGAGGCTGCCGATGGCGCCTGCCCACGACTTTTTAGGCGAAATGTGAGGTGCCAGTCTGCGACTGTTCTCCTTCTGGCCGAAGGCCATACCCGCCGCATAGGCACTTACGTCGTTTATCCATACAAGCACCATCACGGCGATGAACAAAAACGGCGTGTAATTACCCGTACTGTCAAACAGCAGCATCTGGGCAATCATCATCGACGGCAGCATATATGCCATCGGGAAGCAGATATCCTGGGCCGTAAGTTTTTCTATGCGATCTTCCCTGTCCAAAACAACTGATATGAGAACCACCAGCAAAAGCGGGAATGCCAGCAGCAGATAATATAGCGTAGCCTTGTAATACCTGATAAGGAAACTGCCCAGGCAGACGCCGGCAATCAGGCAAAGTGCCAGCACGCGGGTCACGGTGTGGGTGCCGCGCCCCATCGCCATACGGTAGAATTCATTAGTCATTATCGCCAGCGCGGCGGCAAAGAGAAGCGCGGCGCAAAGCGGATGCAACAAAAGGCACCCTACCAGCACTACGACCAGCAGTACCGATGAAATGGACCTTTTGAGAAGCGGTGACATATCTAGAACAGTGTCGGAGATTCTACAACAGGAGTGTCTTTTTCAGCAGGTGATGCAGGTTCTGTCTTGGGAGTCTCTTGGGGCTCCTCCTTCTGTCCTTCTTCAGGCTCTTCGCTTGGTTCCTCCTTAGGTGCTTCTTCGCCTATCACGGCATTGGGATTCACTCCGCCGGGACGAGGTCCGAGAATGCGCTCCACATCTTCGGAGAAGATAACCTCGCGCTCCAGCAGCAGCTGTGCCAGCTGTTCAAACTCTTTGCGATGCTGCTTGAGTACCTTTGTTGCCGTGGCGTGAGCCTGGTCTATAAGTCTCTTGACCTCCTTGTCAATCTCCTCCGCGGTTTTTTCACTATAGGGTTTGGTGAGCCCCATCTCGTTGCGGCCGGTGGAATCATAATAGGAGACATTGCCGATCTTGTCGCTCATACCAAAGTAGGTCACCATAGCATTTGCCTGACGGGTAAGCTTCTCCAAATCATTCAGGGCGCCGGTGGAGATGTCGCCGTTGACCAGCTGCTCCGCCACACGGCCGCCGATGGTAGCCGCCATCTCGTCCATCAACTGCTCGCGGGTAGTGAGCTGACGCTCTTCCGGCAGATACCAGGCGGCACCCAGCGCCTGCCCGCGCGGGATGATTGTAACTTTGAGCAGCGGGTTTGCATGAGGCAATATCCAGCTGACGGTGGCGTGGCCCGCCTCGTGATGGGCAATGGTCTTCTTCTCCTCCGCAGAGATGATCTTGCTCTTACGTTCCAGGCCACCCACGATGCGGTCAATCGCATCCAGGAAATCCTGTTTCTCTACATATTCCTTATTGTGGCGGGCGGCGATAAGGGCCGCCTCGTTGCATACGTTGGCGATGTCGGCGCCGGAGAAACCGGGTGTCTGCTTGGCCAGGAACTCCATATCGAAGCCCGGGGCCAGTTTGATCTTGCGCAAATGCACCTTGAATATCTCAAGACGCTCCTTCAGTTCGGGAAGGTCGACGTGTATCTGGCGGTCGAAACGGCCGGCACGCATAAGCGCGCTGTCAAGCACGTCGGCACGGTTGGTGGCAGCCAGTACAATCACGCCGGAATTGCTGCCGAAACCGTCCATCTCAGTGAGCAGCTGGTTGAGGGTGTTCTCCCTCTCGTCGTTGCTAGAAAAGCCAATATTCTTGCTGCGGCTGCGGCCCACGGCGTCAATCTCGTCTATGAAGACGATGCACGGGGCCTTCTCCTTTGCCTGACGGAAGAGGTCGCGTACGCGGGATGCGCCCACGCCAACGAACATCTCCACAAAGTCGGAGCCGGAAATGGAGAAGAACGGCACGTTGGCCTCGCCTGCCACCGCCTTTGCCAGCAAGGTCTTGCCGGTGCCGGGAGGGCCTACAAGAAGGGCGCCTTTGGGTATCTTGCCGCCCAGTGTGGTGTATTTCTTGGGATTCTTCAGGAAATCGACTATCTCCATCACTTCAACCTTGGCCTCTTCCAGACCCGCCACATCCTTGAATGTGACCTTGTCCTGATTGTCGCTGTCGAATATTTTGGCCTGCGACTTGCCCACATTGAAGATACCGCCGCCGGCGGCGCCTCCGCCCATTCCACGCATCGGCATCACGAACAGCATTATGAAGAATATCACCATCAGGATTATCCAGAGCCAATCCATTATGTTGGCCCAGCCGTTGGTGCGCTCTTCTATAACAACTTCAAAGCGGTCCAGCTCGGGAATCTGCTGGAGAACCGCGTCAAACTCGCTCTCCGCATTGAAGGTATCGGAAACCAGGAAGTAGAAATACGGCCCTTTCTTGGGCTGTGAGCCTTCAGGGAAGTAGTTTTTATAGCGCTCCGCAGCGGTGCTCTTGACATATACCTCGCCGCGGTTTGTGTTACGGATGAACACCACCTTGGAGACGCTGCCGGTGGGCAGAATCTCGTCGCGGACTTCAAACCACTCTTTCTTGACGGGATTTGAGCCGCCGCTGGTGGTCCACAAAGTTATCAGACCAAACAGAAGCAGACCGTAAATTATAAAGATAATCCAGCGGGGACGCTTGCCCTTGCCACCTCCTGGCAGAGAAAACTTGCCGGGCCATTTGTTCCCTTTGTCGGGTGTATTCTCGTTATTGTTCATCGTCGTTGAAATTAGTTTTTTCCGCATCAGACCAAAGATCTTCCAGACGATAGAAATCGCGGTATTCCGTCTGGAAAACGTGCACCACAATATCGCCATAGTCCAGGATTACCCAGAAGGCATTTTCGCGCCCCTGACTGCGGATGGGGTCGCGGTGGCACTCGGTCCACATCTTCTCTACGATATTGTCGCTGATAGCCACCACCTGGGTGGTGCTGTCGGCATTGCATATCACAAAATTGTCGGTTATGGCCGTGCCGATAGCGGACAAGTCCATCGCCACCACACCCTTCGCCTTCTTGTCCAGCATAGCCTCGGCTATCACTTTTATTTCTTTGTTTTCCGTTTCGTTATTCATAAATAAACACTTAATTTCGCATGTTATTCCGAATTTACAAATGTATGAAAATTATATGGTATAACACAATCGAATCCACAAATTCGGCGATGGAAAATTCGCGTTCAAACCTCCGCGACCGGGAGGTGTGGGCCGCCCGATTCCAGAGCGCCGGAAAAGGACAGAAAGGGAACGTGTGGTGCAGCAATCCGGGGGA
Organism: Bacteroidales bacterium; assembly: GCA_017561665.1. GTDB lineage: Bacteria > Bacteroidota > Bacteroidia > Bacteroidales > UBA932 > Equibacterium. Next base: position 28,926 of record JAFZBQ010000095.1, read on the forward strand.
CAATCTCACCTTCTCTGTTTATCTCCGGCACAATGGCATCGCCGCCCGTGACCAGTTTGTGATATGCCAGGGAGTATCGCTAGGCGTCTGTGATTACCTTGCGGCAAAAGGGGTGGCCGCATCCATCAAGTGGCCAAACGACATCTACGTCGGAGAGAAGAAAATATGCGGAATCCTTATATCGAACACGGTCGGCGGCGAGGCGTTGATCGATACCGTCGCCGGCATCGGGCTCAACCTCAACCAACGTGAATTTCCGGATTGGATACCAAACCCTATCTCGTTGAGTCAATTAACGGGAAACATATATGTTATAGAGGATGAACTTCCTCTCTTGATTAAAGCGATACTGGATGTTTATGACGCCGACGGCGGCGATACGGCGGGCCGGTATCTAAGCAAACTTTATCTCAAGGACTATCCTCACAGATTCACCGACACCGCCTCCGGCGATTGCTTTGAAGGCATCATCACCGGCGTAAAAAACGACGGCCGCCTCGAAGTGAAGACGGCCGACGGTTTAAGGTATTTCGCTTTTAAGGAAATCGCCTATTAGGCATTAGCCATAAAAGAAATCGTCTTTAGCGGATCTTTCGAACAGAATACTGAACTTCCGGCAACAAAGGCATCCACGCCCGCTTCTGCCAGCATGGCGACGTTATCCTCTCCCACTCCGCCGTCTATCTCTATCAGGCACTTGCTTCCGGAATCGGCAATCATCTTGCGCATCTTGCGCACCTTTGCCACCGAGCCGGGAATGAACTTCTGCCCTCCGAAGCCGGGGTTCACCGACATTATCAGAGCAAGGTCTATGTCGCCAAGCACATCTTCCAGCAACGATACGTTTGTGTGTGGATTAAGCGCCACACCCGCCTTCATGCCGCAGTCGTGAATTGCAGCGATGGTACGGTTCAGGTGGGTGCAGGCCTCGATATGCACGGTGAGATACTCCACGCCCAGCTTAGCGAATCTCTCGATATAATTATCGGGATTCACTATCATCAGGTGGGCATCCATCGGCTTTCTGGCGACCGCAGCTATACGTTCTACGACGGGGAATCCGAATGAGAGATTGGGCACGAAAACTCCGTCCATGATGTCCAGATGCAGCCATGTGCATTCCGATGCGTTGAGCATTTCTATATCCCTTGCCAGATTACCGAAGTCGGCTGACAGGACTGATGGTGCAATAATATTCTTCATAGTCGATCGTATTACTTTATTTATCCCAGAAGCTGGAGGACTTGTCATATTTGAGCAGGCTGCTCAGGGTAGAAGCGTTGGCTGCTATTCTGAATCCCCAGCTCTGCCACTTTCCGGTAGGCACCCACGAGACACTTATGTTGAAACAGTGCAGGTCATATGTAGCACTCAGCTGAGATGTCGTCATAGAAAAAGTACTCAAATCAAAACCGGTATTCAACGAGAAGTTCAGAGCCTTTGTCAGTCTCAACTGGCCGCTCATGGTGGCAGTCCGGGTCCATTTGTTGACCTTTTGCAGCTGGTTGTTGGTATAACTGTACGACCCGTTGTAGGACATATTCAAACTGAAACTCAGGCTCCACGGAATCTCCGGATTCAGATAGTAAAGCCAACCGCCCGGAATATATTCTCCGGTGAGCGGGTGATAATAGATTCTGTAGTATTCCTGCTCCTTCGACCCGGTGGACGATGCATCCTTGCGTCCGTCATTGCCGTTGATAGATCCCTTGCCGTTAAGCGAATAGGACATTGAAGCCGACGCATTGGTGATGCGGGCAAGTTTGTGCTTGGTGATAACCAGGAACTTGTTGCAGCGGGCGCCGCGATCGTTTACGTCGTACGGGTCGAGAGTCAAATTACCGTTGATGCCGACCTTGCCGAACACGGTAGTACTACCGCTGATGGATATGTTGGACATCCTGAGCGAATCGGCCAGGAAATTGTACGACCCACCGACGCTTAACTGGTCTATCAGCTTGATTTTCTTGGTTCCGACACCCGTGGTGTCTTTCTGGTCCTTGACCTTGGCCTCCAGGTTGTTTCCGAAAGAGAAACTCATGGAACCGCTGCGGCCCTTGCCGGGAGGGCTGTTCATCTGACCGGCGTAGATGTTGTATTCCTTTTCTACTTCTTCCCCTTTGCTGTTAAGGTAAGACAGCACGCGCCAGCCGTTTGCGGCGGTGCCCAACTCGGGCTGATATGACAGACTGATGGAAGGGGTAATCATATGCCTGATGGCCTGCAGGTTGCCCTTGGGGTTGAACTGGAACAGACCATAAATTCGGGTACTCATTGATATTGAGGCCGAATATGTCTGCGTAAATCCCAGCGTGGAAAACTGCTTTGACATTACCGTCTCCACCTTGTCGGTTTCAGCATTATAGAACTGCGTGGATTTACGGAAGTACATATTGGCTCCGTAGTTGATACCCGGAGAGAAGTTCAAATACTTGAGCAGCGTGAACGACGGCAGACCGATGGTAATTTTGTGATTCATGCCGTTGTTGAACTTGTCGGTAAAGCCCTCCTGCATAAACTCACTCGCCTTGAAGTTGATCTTGTTCTGGAAAGAGGTGCTGTAACTGAACGATATCTGCTCGTAGAACCGCTCCTTGCCCACACGCACCTTGCGCTTGAACGGGAAGAAACGGTTTACAGTGAAGGTCATGTTAGGCAGCGTGAACACATACGAACTGTCCTTGGTGTTCTGGCTGTGGAGCATGTTCAGTGAGATGCTGCCGAATCCGAGATTCTTGGAATAGGAGATTGACGACGATGTCTGGCTCTGAACAGCCTCCGACACGCTGGTGGAGTTGTAACGGCTGTTGGAAGGGCTGGAGAAGTTTACGGAAGCGCGGAAGGTGGTTCCGGGACGCGCCTTGGCATCCTGTGCGTGCGACCATTTTACACCGAAGTTCTTGGACTCGTTGTAACTGGGCGTACCCTTCTCGCCCGTCTTGTCGACCGAATAAGTGATATTCATGTCGCCGTTATAGGCGTATCTCTTTTTGTAGCGGGAGGTGAACTCCAGCGCCCACGAACCATAGCTGTATATATCACCCGAAAGGGCAACGTCAATGTGGTCGTTGATTACCACGTAATAGCCAAGGTCCCTCAGATAAAGGCCGCGGGTCTTCTCTTCTCCGTAGGTCGGCATCATGATACCGCTGGCGCGGTCGGGCATCTCGGGCACGAAACCGAACGGCAGCGCCAGAGGCAGCGGCACATCCTCCACCACCAGGTAAGCCGGGCCGAACACGGTGTGCTGTGTTGGTTTGGTGATGATTTTTGCCGCCGTCATCTGCAGGTAGTAGTGCGGATGCTCTGCGTTGCAGACTGTATATTTACCGCCTGCTATATTCACCGACTGGTCTTCCAGCATCTTGAGTTTCTCACCCCGCAGTTCGCCCTCCTTCTGGTTGGTGACCATATTCTTGATGCGCGCCTTCTGGGTGTCGAAACTGTAATATATCTCCTCCATCTTGTACTCCGTCTTGCCGTCCTTGAGTACCGGCATGCCTTTCCACTGGTTCTGATAGTCCTTGGTGCCGCGGGCGTACACGATGTTGTGATCCAGGTCGTAGGCCATATAGTCGGCCTTGATCTCTGTTTTGCCATACTTGACGGAGACATCGCCGTAATAGTAGATAACTCTGCGGCCATTGGTAAAATCTTCTATGACAGAATCCTTTGCAGCAGAAAACGCCGGACGTTCCAGCGCGCTCTTGGGTTTTACGGGCTTTTGGAGGGAATCGGGCAATGCCATCAGGGAGTCCGGCAGAGCCATCAGGGAATCGGGCGGTGCCAGAATGGAACCATCCGGGGCTATCAGCGTATCCGGTAGCGGGAAATCATCCAGTCGGGACTCTTCCAGACGCGGTGCCTGGAGTGTGTCTACAACCTGCCCCATCGCCACTAAACTCTGGCACAATATTATCAACAACACGAATATGTATCTGGAGCGTCGCACGCCGATGCTTTCTGATCGAAATATATTATCTTTGCAAAAATACGGATTTATAATCGTTTTACAACTAATATGCCGTTTTTGTTATCCAGAAGGGTTATTTCCGTGCTGTTTGTAGCACTTTTGGCGACATTCACCGCAGCGGCCGACGGAGTCCGTCTGAAAACGGTGGTGATTGACCCCGGCCACGGTGGCCACGACGCCGGCGCCATTTCGCTTGACGGAAAATTGATGGAAAAGAACGTCGTTCTGGATGTCGCCACCCGCCTGGGCGACCGCATCAAAAAGGATTATCCGGACGTCAAGGTCATCTACACCCGCAGCAAAGACGTATTCATTCCGCTGGACAAACGCGCCGACATCGCCAATAAGAATCACGCCGACCTGTTCATCTCAATCCACTGCAATTCGGTTCCCAAGACCTCCAAGGCACCGTCCGGCAGCGAGACCTTCGTGATGGGTATGAACAAGAACGCCGCCAACATGGAGGTGTGCAAGCGGGAGAACTCCGTGATCTTGATGGAGGATGACTACAGCACCAAATACCAGGGATTCGACCCGAACGATACTGAAAGCTACATCTTCTTCAATCTGATGCAGAACGCTTATTTCGAGCAAAGCCTTATCTGTGCCGAACTGTGTCAGAAAGAACTTCACAAAGGCCCTATCCCCACCAACCGCGGCATAAAGCAAGGTGGGCTGCTGGTGCTTTGGCGCACCACGATGCCTTCTGTTCTGGTAGAACTGGGCTTTATCACCAACGCAAACGACCGCACCACCTTGGCCGCCCCCGCAAAACGGGAGCAACTGGCGGGCTGCCTTTTCAGCGCATTTGAACAATTCAAAAAACAGTACGAAGGCGGCAGTGAATCAAAGCCTGTGGTAAAACCCGAACCCGAAGCAGAACCGGAAACCCAGAAAGAAGAACCAGTCCCTGCCGTTGAGGATAGTTCCACCACAGCGGCGCCGGCATTGGCCTCCAGCGGGTCCTTTTACGCCGTGCAGATTTTTGCACTTTCAAAGGAACTTGAATCGGGAGCAGCCCAATTCAAGGGAGAGAAAGACATCCACCGTTTCAAGGTAGGCAGCGTCTTCAAATACACCGCAGGTGTCTTCGAAACCGAGCAGGAAGCAGCCCGGGCGGCACAGCGGATATCGGAGAAATTTCCGGGGTGTTTCGTGGTTAAAATAGATAATTTTGAAATCAAAAAAAAATAAAATTTCTTTAATGCAACTTAACCCTCGACCTATCAAGGGGATAAACAAATGAGTATTTAACAACTCACTGTCTGTCAATAAATTACAAGCGCCGAAAATTTTCAAATTGTAAATCAGGCAGTTATAATTTTTCTGAAATTTCCAAGCGTTTTTTGATTTTTTATTTATCTTTTTTTCAACCAGCTTTGTCTTGCAAATAACTCTAATGACAAAGCAAGATCACATAGTGGTTTGGGATACGTGTCTGTCCATAATCAAGGACAACACCACAGAGGAAGGATTCAAGACCTGGTTCGCCCCCATCAGGGCAAAGAGCCTGGTCGGAAAGACCCTTACCCTGGAGGTTCCGTCACACTATGTGAGAGAGTATATCGACAGTCATTACAGCGATTTGCTCCTCCGTGTTCTCACTCGCGTCATCGGGGCCGGCTTCCGTCTGATCTACAGCGTCAGGGTTGCGGGCAACGGATATGCCAACTCTCTTGAGAGCGGCCGCGAAACGCCCGAGAACCGGCCGGTGGTGCTTTCGGGAGAGGCACGGCGCTACAACGGCAGCGCCTACGCCATCCCGGGCATCCAAAAGGTCAAGATCGACCCTCATCTCAACCCCAACTACGACTTCGAGAATTTTGTCGTGGGCGACTGCAACCGCCTTGGCTATTCCGCAGGTCTGAGCATTTCCAGCAATCCCGGCAAGAGTACCTTCAATCCTCTTTTTATTTATGGAGGTCCCGGTCTGGGCAAGACCCACCTTGCGCAAGCCATCGGCATCGCCACTAAAGACAAATTTCCCGACAAGATTGTCCGCTACGTCAATGCCAACACTTTCATTGCGCAGTATATGGACACCGTGGGCGTAAACCGTCAGATCACCGATTTCCTAAGGGTATACCAGGCTATCGACGTGCTTATCATAGATGACGTCCACGAATTTGCAGAGAAGACCGGTTCCCAGAAGGCTTTGTTCCAGATTTTCAACTATCTGCATCAGTCGCAGAAGCAGTTGATCCTGACCTCTGACAAGCCGCCGGTAGAGTTGGCAGGACTGGAGCAACGTCTCCTCTCCCGCTTCAAATGGGGCCTTTCCGTAGAACTCACCATGCCCGACTACGCCACCAAACTGGCAATACTCAAGTCAAAGTGCCTGCGTGGCGGTGTGGAAGTGCCGGACGAGATTCTGGAATACATTGCCCAGAACGTAAAGGGCAATATCCGTGAGCTTGAGGGTACGATCGTTACCTTGATTGCACAGGCCACCTTCACCAAGAAGGCGTTGACTATGAATCTGGCCCACGACCTCATAGAGAAGATCGTCCAGACTCCCCAGAGTGAAATCACCGTTTCCAAGATATCCAGCGTGGTGTGCGACTATTTCAAGATTTCTCCGGAGCAGATGGCCAGCAAGAGCCGCAAGAGAGAGGTTGCCCAGGCCCGCCAGATCGCCATGTACCTGAGCCGCACCCTCACCAACACCTCCCTATCCTATATCGGCAGCCAGATCGGCGGCCGAGACCACGCCACGGTACTTCACTCTTACAACACGGTGAACGATCTGCTGGACACTGACCGTACCTTCAAAAAGTACATCAGCGACCTCAAGCGCATCCTCTGTCAATAACTTCCAAAACTATACGCGATATGAAAGAAGGAAAAGTATTGCCATTTTTCCGTGACATCCTGCGCATTCCGCGCGAATCGGGTCACGAAGAACATATGATCGAATATCTGATGGAGTTCGGTCGCAGCCGCAATCTGGACACCAAGCGCGACGCCATCGGAAACGTGCTCATCACCAAGCCTGCCGCCAAGGGTTGCGAAAGCTGGCCCACGGTGGTGCTGCAGAGCCATCAGGATATGGTTTGCGAGAAGAACGGCGGAGTGAAGCACGATTTTGCCAAGGATGCCATCAAGGCATATGTCAAAGACGGATGGATGAAGGCCGAAGGCACTACACTGGGCGCCGACGACGGCATCGGAATCGCTTCCGAGCTGGCAATTCTCGACGACCCCGACCTCAAACTGGGGAAGATCGAGTGCCTCTTCACAATTTCTGAAGAGACCGGCCTGGACGGTGCAAACGCCCTGGAGCCCGGCTTCTTCACCGGCAAGATCCTTATCAATCTCGACTCCGAGGACTGGGGGCAGCTGTTCATTGGATGCGCCGGCGGCATCGACACAACCGCCACATTCAAATATGTTCCCTGGCCAATGCCCGAGGGTCTGGTTGCTGCCAAATTCTCTATTTCAGGCGGTATCGGCGGCCATAGCGGCGACGACATAGACAAGGGCCGCGCCAACGCTGTCCAGCTGCTGGCCAGGTTCCTCTATGTAGTACTCGGCTACGAGATCGAGTTGTGCGAGATAGACGGCGGGAACAAACGCAACGCCATTGCCCGCGAAGCCAGCGCCACGATTGCCTTCGACCCCGAATGCGAAGACGACATAATTGGCATTTTCAACCGTATGGCAGAGGCGATTGCCGACGAATACTCCGTTACCGACCCCGGTATCGTGTTCTCTGCCGAGCCTGTCACCTGGAAGGGCGACATAATAGACACCAACACCGCCTACTGTCTTATCGCAGCTCTCAACGCAGCGCCTCACGGTGTGCTGGCGATGAGCGCTGCAGTCAAAGGTCTGGTGGAGACATCCACCAACCTGGCTTCCGTAAAGATGCTGCCGGACAATGAAATCCGTATAGGCAGCAGCCAGCGCAGCGCCATCAACTCCGCCCGCAGGGCAGCCGCCGACCGCGTAGAGGCCTGCTTTGCACTGGCTGGAGCCGAAGTATCGCACGAAGGCGAATATCCCGGATGGAAGCCCAACACAAAGTCGCCTATTCTTAAGACAACTGTAGATAGCTACAAGCGTCTGTTCGGCAAGAAACCGATAGTGCGCGCCATCCACGCCGGACTGGAATGCGGACTGTTCCAGGGCAAGTATCCCGATCTGGATATGATCTCATTCGGACCGACCATTCTGGGTGTCCACTCACCCGACGAGCGGCTGGAGCTTGCCACGGTAGACAAATTCTGGGATTTGCTGATTGATGTTTTACAACATTTAGCTTAAAAAAGTTCGTTTTTTAAAGAATTTGTCTATATTTGCAGTCCCTTTTCGGGGGAGAGATGCTCGAGTGGCTGAAGAGGCACGCCTGGAAAGCGTGTGTACCCCCAAAGGGTATCGCGAGTTCGAA
>JAFZBQ010000011.1 GCA_017561665.1 Bacteroidales bacterium
CGGAGCTGCCCTTTCTTCGACAAATAACTAATATAACTTAAAATACAGAAAGACGCGACTTACTTTGCGTAAGCTATGATAAGCCGCGCTATAAGGTCATTCAATTTTTCAACTTCGTAATCACCCACAGTGGCTTCGATATGATCGTAGCCTACACCGCTGTCGTCGGTTACGAATACATACGTGCCGTTGGTTGCCATTGCAAAGCAACGGAGCAGGTATTCAGTACCCTTGTCGATTCCACTACAAGCCACGGGAACTATCTTGATGCCCATCTTGGCATAACCTGATATCAATTTCTGACAAGAATCGATGATTTCATTTGTATGATGCGGCGGAGCATCAAGAATGAGGAAGGCTACGCGACTTTTTACGTGAGTATCCCATTCGAGAGACTCGAGACCTTCGGAAAGAGCTTTGTGAACGGCTTCGGGAATATCATTTCCACCATCTGCCCGTTGATCATTTATATAATTTATTGTTTCATTGAGAGTGCTGGTAAATTGCGAGTACTTTGTAACGTAATCATCACCCTCATCACGGTAGAATACAGTCGCGGTACGAACCTGGGCGGTACATTGCTGCCCTACAAACGTAATGATTGATTTAAGGTCTTCCTTCAAAAATCTTATCTCATCGTCCATACTGCCGGTGGCATCCACTATGAAAGCAACATCAATTGCATTCAATACCTTGACCGGGGAAACCGTAATCTTATTGACGGCCACTTCTTTTGTATTGGGTGTAGTAAACAGCAACTCCTGATATTTCTTACCATTAATAAACAGTGTGTAATCTGATGGTTCTACTTTAAAAGAGTCATCTGTAAGATTCGCCCAAAGCGCGGCGTGTCCGGTATTGTCGCTGACTGCCTCCCATACGTCCTGTCCATTCTTCTGCAGTTTGACCTTCATCCCGCATACGGGAGCCTCAAAACTGTCGATCAGTTCCACATAGACGAAATTGCGGGGATAGAACTTCCAATATGACCCGTATCCGGCCCAGTCCTGGTTGTTGAGCAGTTTTGCCCAGAAATCCCAGTTTGCGATATCGTTCCATTCGCCAGCCGTCATTACTCCGCTGGATGCGCTTCCCTGACCGCCTCCTTCTCCGCCGTCGAAAATGCCTCCTTCTCCGCCAACCTCATCTGCCATCCCGTAAGGAGATGCATCATATCTACCGTCAATGGTAGCAAACTCCTTGGAGCAGCCCGACAGAGAAGCCATCAGCACTACGCTGGCTGCCATGAGAGAAATTCCAATGATTTTTTTCATATATTTGTGTGTGGTATTTTGCCTTTTCGTCTTATTAAATGCAACGCAGGGCAAATATTAACACACTTTTTAAAAATTTTTCGATTATGAAGGGAATCGTCCTGGCCGGAGGCAGCGGCACCCGCCTGTATCCGATCACAAAAGGGGTCAGCAAACAGCTGCTCCCGGTATATGACAAGCCGATGATTTATTATCCCGTATCGGTGCTGATGCAGGCCGGTATCCGGGATATCCTCATCATTTCCACTCCGCAGGATCTGCCCGCATTCCGCCGTCTGATGGGCTCCGGAGCCGATTTCGGCGTCAATTTCAGTTATGCCGAGCAGCCTTCGCCCGACGGCCTGGCGCAGGCCTTCATAATCGGAGAGGAATTCATCGGCAGCGATAGCGTCTGCCTGGTGCTTGGCGACAATATCTTCCATGGACAGGGATTCGAGACGATGCTGCGCGAGGCGGTGGATACGGCCGAAAAGGGCGGCAAGGCCACGATTTTCGGCTATCGTGTCGCCGATCCTCAGCGCTACGGCGTGGCCGAATTCGATGCCGACGGCAACTGCCTCTCGATTGAAGAGAAACCGACCGAGCCCAAGAGCGACTATGCCGTTACCGGCCTCTACTTCTACCCAAACGACGTGGTGGAAATCGCCGGGAACGTGCGCCCCTCGGCCCGCGGCGAGCTGGAAATCACCTCTGTGAATCAGGAATTCCTCAGGCGCAACCAACTCAAAGTGCAATTGCTTGAGGGTGGTTTCGCCTGGCTGGACACCGGAACCTTCGCTTCTCTACTTCAGGCATCCACCTTTGTTGAGGTCATTGAGGACCGCACCGGCGCCAACATCGCCTGCCTGGAAGAGATTGCCTTTAAAAACGGCTGGATTTCCGCCGACCAATTGCGGGAGAAGGCGGCCACCATGGAGAAGAACCAGTACGGACAATATCTGCTAAATCTGTTGTAGATGGACTTTAAAGAGACCTTAATCATTACCGGCGGCGCCGGCTTTATCGGCAGCCACGTTGTGCGGCTGTTCGTGAACAAGTATCCGAATAGCAGGATTATCAATCTTGACAAATTGACCTACGCCGGCAATCTGGCCAACCTGCGCGATATCGAAGATGCGCCAAACTATCGCTTCGTGAAGATGGACATCTGCGACTTTGACGGCGTGCTTAAGCTGATGCAGGAAGAAAAGGTGACCGGTATTATCCATCTTGCGGCGGAGAGTCATGTGGACCGCAGCATCAAGGACCCGTTTACCTTTGCACAGACCAATGTGATGGGTACCCTGAGTCTGCTGCAGGCGGCCAAGGCCTATTGGGAGCCGATGGGCTACGTTATGCCCGGCTGTGACCGGGCATCTGGGACCCCCGATCAAGTCGGGGGTGACGGGGATAATCAAGTCGGGGGTGACAATCACGTCATGCCCGGCTGTGACCGGGCATCTGTTCCTTGCCGTTTCTACCATATCAGCACAGACGAAGTCTACGGAGCGTTGGAAATGACCCACCCGGAGGGCTTCA
>JAFZBQ010000096.1 GCA_017561665.1 Bacteroidales bacterium
TAGAAGAAGATGCCGTCGCCCACGGCCAGCAGGCGCTGGGTCAGCTGGTCGCTGCTGGCAAAGCAGTAAGGCTCCTCCCACGGATCCTGCAACTTGCCGCCGGTGTATTGGCTGCCGGAATTCCAGTCGGTAGAAGACCACATCAGTATGCCTTTGAACCCGTACATATAAGAAGCCCACAGCCAGATGCGCATCTCTATGGCATCGGCATCTATGAAGTCGGTGAAGTAGGGGTGCTGCGTGAGGGCGCACAGGTAGTTCCAGGGCTCCTGCTCCGGGCGCTGCTGATACCTCTTGATGACATCGTGGTTCTCGAAGCACTCCCAGCTTACGCAGCTGATGTCGGTGTTGCCGCTTATGTCCATCGTGTCGTAGCGGCGCTCGCGCCAGGTGATGAGCTCTGTCATAAAGGTGTGGATGCCGGGGGCGTACTGTTTTATCATGCGGTGGGTGTCTTCCAGCAGGGGATATGCCGGCGGCATCGGTTCGTCGCCCCAATACATCAGGGCTTTGTCCAGCATCCCGGCTTTTTTGAGGCCATCGTGGACCTGGGACAGACAGCTGCCCATAATCTTTTCGTATTCTGGCGTCCCCTGTTTGAAGCCGGCAATTTTGCCGGGCCATGAATTCTCAAAATTGACGCATCCGATGCCAGGGATACTCACTGAGAAATACCGCATTTGCTCTATATCGCGGTACTTGGCGGCTGCCTTGTTGAATTCGGTGAAATCCACATCCACCTTTATCTTGTCCACATCGATTTCGAAATTGCCTTGCGGGAAGATATTTTCGCCAGTGGTAATGTCGATTACCTTAAGATCGTCGAACCAGGTTGTCGCGGTCTCGCTGCCGGAATTCAGAAAGCCGGCCGCGAACAATCGCACCTGGATATATGCGGTGCGCGGGTCAAAGCGGTCGATATTGAGCGTATCGCGCTGCCACTGGTCGCTCAATCCCAGATGTTTGAACCGGCGGCGGAAGGTCAGCAGGTTCTGGTCGGCATCGTAGCAGTCCACAATCAGCTGAGTGGTGGTCTCTTTGTCGGATTTGAAGCTTACGCTGATGCTGTAGGGGGTGTCGCTCTTGACAGGGATGAACTTTGGCCCCCACACTGCCTCTGCGTTGCCGCTGACGGAGCCGTCGGTAACCACGAACGAGTACTTACCCTCCGCGGCGGTGCTGCTGTCGTAGAATCCACCAGTCCATTCGGGCTGCGTGATGTTGTATTTTATCGGGTCCAGGTAGAACGGGTCGCGGGTCTGCAACTTGTAGTCGTTGAAGGCTTGGATATAATTGTCAAACGCCTCGCGTTTCTGCTCCGGAGTGTTGAGGTTTTCGTACTGGATGACCTGGTTGAACCAGAGGCCGAAATCGGCGTTGCAGCTGGGCCGGTCTGGCAGTGCAAAGTTGCGTACTTTGACGTTGACTGGCGCCGATACCTTCCAGCCGGAGGCGTCGGAGAGCGTAACGCGGCCGCTGAAGGCTTTTAAGGCGCATTCTGCGGGGGTTTTGAGCGTAACCCAGAATGATGTGTTCTCGCCGGCAGGCGCGTCAAAAGGGGCCTCAAAAAGCGGCAGCGGGTCGGGCCAGTAGCCGGGGAAGCCGAATTTGTCGCTGTTGTAATACAAATTGACGTATTCCGTTTTGCGTATTGTGGCCTCTATGCCCTCCGGCAGGCCGCTGAGCTCTATCTTGAGGTCTTTGAGCGCCTGTTTGGGATTGACAACAATTATAAACGATTCGTACTCGTTCTTTGCGGTGGTCATTTTTACCGTGCCGCCGCGGCGTTTTGCAACGGGCGTATCTTTCATCACCTTGTAGCAACCTTCCGCCCACCAGACATCGGCCTTCGAGGTGTTTTTGATGAGATAGCCGTAGCCGCCCTGGGCCTTCATATACGGGTCGCACTTGTCAAGTTTCTCCGCCTTCCAGGTTTTGGCCGTTGCAGGGAAGGTGATAAAAAGCAAAAGCAGTAGAGCAGTAAATACAGACTGTTTCATAGCATTAAAAGGTCGTGGCACTTACATTCTTGGTTATTAGCATATTGTGGAAAGTCCCTTGTGTATTTTTGCGCAAGGGAAATGTTGTAAAAGGCTGAGTATCAATAGAGTTGCTGCCACGGTAAAATTAGCGGTATTTCTCCAACAAGGTTGCAATCTGTTCGCGGCGGGTAATCAGGATCTGAGGGTCCTGGATAGTGTAAGCTTCAGGGTCCTCCAGACTGTCGTCTTTGTAGGCCTCCTCGGGGAGCACCAGCAGCTTGCGTGCTTTGGCGGCGTCGGAAGCGCTCATCTTCGGGATCCTCTCTTCCAGCATAGTCAGGTATTCAAAATCCTCGATACCGTCGCGGAGTATCTCCAGACGGACGCACGGGATAGGGTAGCCGGTGTATGCGGTGGTCTTGTCCTCGTTAGGGTGGCGGTTGTGCGGATAGAACAACGTGCCGTCGCCGGTGGCCAGAAGGCGTTGGATCATCTGGTGGCTGCTGCCGAAGCAGTAAGGGTCTTCCCACTGGTTCTGGAGCGTGCCTTTGGGCGACACGGTGGGAGAGTTCCAGGAGGTGCTGGCCCAAATCAGGATGCCTTTGAAACCGAACTGGTAGGATGCCCACAGCCAGATGCGCATATCAATTGCGTTATGGTCAATGAAGTTGGAGAAGCAAGGGTACTTGGTGCCGCAGCAAAGGTAGTTCCATGCCTCTTTGCCGGGGACCTGATAGTTCTTTATGATGTCGTGGTTTTCGAAGCAGTCCCAGCTCACGCAGCTGATGTCGGTGCAGTCGCTGATGTCCAGGCTGTCGGTGGCATGACCGCGCCAGGTGCTCATCTCGGTCATAAAGGTCTTGATGCCGGGGGCGTACTTCTTGAGCAGCCGGTGGGTATCGTAGAGCACCGGATAAGCAGGAGGGTTGGGTTCGTCGCCCCAGTATACGTAGGCTTTGTCCAGCAGCCCGAGTTCCTTCAGACCCGCCTGCAGCTTGCTCAGGCTCTTGCCCATCAGCATTTCATATTCCGGCGTGCCCTGTTTGAAGCCGCACAGGCTGCCCAGCCTGGAGTTGTCAAAGTTGACGTCTCCGATGCCGGCTATAGGGACGGTGAAATAGCGGAAACTGTCGTCGGCATAATACTTTTTGGCTGCCTTTGCGAAATCGGTGAAATCTATGTCGACCGTTATCGCCTCGGGATCGACCTCAAAGTTGCCTTCGGGGAAGAGATTCTCGCCGGTAGTCTGGTCAATCAGGCGGACGTCGTCCCACCAGGTGACGCCGGTCTCTTCGCCGCCGCGGCAGGCGCCGCCGCCGAAGATGCGGATATGCAGATATTTGGTGCGGGGGTCAAGCCGGTCCAGATCTACAAAATATTCAGTCCACTCCTTGCCGGTGTCAACCCATTGGAAGGCGCCGCGGTAAGGGATGATCTTGCCGTCGGCATCGTAGCTGTCCACCAGAATATGGGTGTAAACCAGCGTATCGCTGCGAACCCAGGCGGCAACCTTGTAGGAATGGCTGCTGTCCACCGGGATGAGTTTGCGGGCACAGAAGGCTTCGGTATTGCTGGTAACCGAAGGGTCTTCCAGTTTATAAGAATACTTGCCTTCCTTTACATACTGGGTGTCGTAGTACCCGCCGCTCCAGTTGGTCTGAGAGAAGTTGTATCTGATGGGGGTGCGGTAGAAGGGGTCGCGGGGCTGGATGCGGTAGTCCTTGAAGGCCTGCATGTAGTTGTCATAGGCGGTCTGCTTCTGCTCCTCGGTGTTGAGGTTCTCGTATTTTTCTACCACCCAGAACCAAAGGCCCATATCGGCGTTACAGCTGGGGCTGGTGGGGAGCGAGAAATTGCGGACCTTTACGGTCACCGGAACGTTGACATTCCAGCCGCCGTCGGCGGTGAGATTAACGCGGCCGCTGTAGTTGCCCTGATGATTGGCCGGCGTCTTGAGGGTGATCCAGAAGGATACATTCTCTCCTGCGGGAGCATCTTCCGGCGTTTCGTACAGCGGCAGCGGGTCGGGCCACAGGCCGGGAAAGCCGAAGTCGTCGCTGTTGTAGAATATGTTGACATATTCGGTCTTGCGGATGGTGGCCTCAATATCGGCCGGCAAGCCGCTGACCTCTACTTTAAGATTCTTGAGTTCCTGTTTGGGATTGACCACAACGATGAACGATTCGTACTCGTTGCGGGCGGTGGTCAGTTTTACAGTGCCGCCGCGGCGCTTTGCCACCGGCGTGTCCTTCATCACCTTGTAGCACCCCTCGGCCCACCATACGGCCGCCTTGGCGTTGTTCTGGACCAGATATCCATAGCCGCCCTGGGCCTTCATATACGGGTCGCATTTGTCAAGTTTCTCTGCAACGAATCGTTTCTGTGCGTTCAACGGGAGCGCTGCCAATACCATCAGCAGCAAAAAGAGGATAGTAGACTTTTTCATAACGTTACAAAGATATAAACGAAATAATCGAGGAGCAAGGGAACTGGGAGAAACCGACCTTGAGGGCGGGCATTTCTTTGACTGGCAGTAAAGCCGCTGAAAGACTGTGTTCTATACAAACCAACGGTGCCTTCGCAGGGTACCGTTGATTATTGTAAATTGTTGTGTGCCAGAGAGATTGCTGCCAGCTGTCCCAATGTGAATTTTCGGTATTATTCTGTATTGGTTAGAGTAGTTTAGCCTTTGGCGTTTCCCTAATTGTTGCTAACTTGCAACACATAATAAATGCTCAAGATATGAAGGGTAAGATTTATTTCGGTGCGGGAGCAGTCCAGCATATATATCAAAAAACGGCAGGCGGGTTTCTGATTTTTTATTCTGTCAGGGATTACCTGGTGTTTTATACCATATTCTCGTGTGTGGCGAGGATTCATAAAGTCCGGGTAATTGGGCTGTGCCAGATGGTGGATCATCTGCATGTACTTGTTCAGACAGATGATTTGGAAGAATTACGACGGTTTGTGCATCACTATACCACGTGGTTTTCGCAGTTTTACAACAAGCAGCATCATCAGAGAGGATCATTGTTCTCAAGGCCGTTCGGGTTCGCTTCCAAAACCACATCAAAGGAGATACGAAGCGCAATTGCTTACTTGTTCAATAATCCCGTAGAGAGAAAACAGTGTGTCAGGCCGGAACAGGCGAGATGGAATTACCTTGCCTATGGAGCGTCCAGCAACCCATTCTCGGTGTCGATAAAACTAGTGAAGGCCAGCAGGTCGCTACGGGCGGCCTTGAAAACCGTGAAACAGTTGAGGCTGTTGAACACACCTCTTTCTTACACCCTGCTGATGCGTCTGTTCGGGAAGCTGTCTAAAGATGAACAACAGCAATTTATTGACTATATCATTTCCACCTATAACAGTATTGATCACGCAGCTGCATCTAAGTACTTCGACGGGTACCAGAATATGGTTACGGCAGTCAACACCACAAAGGGAAGTGAGTACGAGATGCAAGAAGAGTTTGCCGGTGTTTCTGACAATGTTTATAACAAAATCAGCCAATACTTGATGGAGCAGAAGATTATCGGAAACGTTGATGATCTGTTGCTGTTGGACATAGACAGTAGGAACGGTCTCAAACTCCCGTTGGCTTATTACACCGGCGCAACCCAACGGCAGTTAGCCAAGTATCTCCATTTGCCGGAGTAGAGTATATCCCTATCCTATCAGATATATATGCTGGCACAGAAGTCGCTGAGAAACTGATATTTATGTAAACCAACGGTACTTTCGTAGGATACCGTTGATTGTTGTAAAATATTGTGTGTCAGCGAGATTTCCGCCAGCGTATATTTTGGATTTATCAAATAGAACTAGCAGAACTCTCCAACAAATTGAAGGAATGAGGGTGCGGAGGAAGGTGCTTTTCTTAACGCTGCGCGTTTAACGCTTCTTTACTCCTTTTCGCTGCGACGCCTCCTTTTACAGGCGCCTGACTGGCACCTGTAACGTCGTTGACGAGCTCAATTAGAGTCGGTCGCTTCGCTCCCTCCTCTAACCGGAGCTCAGAAGCTTACGCGCAGCTAAAAAGCACAATATCCCCCGCACCCCTCATTCCTTCTGCCTGAAGCAGAAACTATTAATAATAAAATGCTGATGGCGACAATGTAGGAGAAATGATTCAAGGTCAGTATTGCTATTGTTGAAACGAAGTTGTAACTTTACGATTTCGTTTTATTCAGTATGACATTGGCGTCCAACAGATTGTCACATATAGCCCCGATATTTGCGGGGGGGGGTGCTAAGCATCTAATATTTAGTAAATTACATCGTATATTATTGCTATTGGATATGTCTGCCATAAGGTAGATGTGTCCTTGCATTGTTTTATTGCATCCACTTTTTAGAGTTATAATAAAAAGAAAACAAAATGATGAACATCAATCAGAAGAACAATGGCGCAGTCTGGGTCTATGAGGCTCCTGTCTGCGAGATATTAATTGTTGGTCCACAAGACATGATATGTGACAGCGGAACAGAGCACGTGGGAGAAACCGAAGGAGAATGGTAATAGTATAAACACAGAAATATGACTAAAAGAATAGCAGTTATTATTTTGGCAGCCTTTGCGATCTGCGGCTGCCAGGTCAAGGAAATCAACGAGTTTGTACAAGAAACTTCACCCAATCCCGATGCAAAGGTCTTCACTGCGATTATTGAAGACAACACTTCAGTGGGGACCAAGACAGTTCTTGACAATGATGGCAACGTACGCTGGAAACAGGGAGACCAGGTGAGCATCTTCGTGGGCAGCACAGTCAATGAACATTATCAAGTTACTGATGCATCAGAGGGAAAGACGTCTGCATCATTATATCAGGTAACGAGTCCCGGTTTCGTGGCCGGCACTGACATCAACAACAATGTGGCCTTCTATCCGTATGCAACGACGGCAGAAATTGCCAAAAGTGGCAGCTCGTATGTCATAAGCGACATATTGCTTCCTGCAGTCCAGAACTATGCAGAAGGAAGCTTCGGCAACGGGGCATTCCCTATGGCTGCGGTTACAAGTTCCACCAGTGACATGATTCTCAAGTTCAAGAACGTACTGGGCGGACTGAAGCTACAACTTAAGGGAACAGCCACCATTGCCTCTATACGCATCACTGGAAATAACAACGAAATTCTCTGTGGAGCTGCTGAGGTAACAGTTTCGAACACTACCACACCCACTATCAGTCTTTCCGATGCAACTGCCAAGACCGTGACATTGGATTGCGGTGAAGGTGTGCAGCTGAATACAGAAACGGCAACTCCGTTCATCATCGCATTGCCGCCAATGACAATGGATGGAGGCTTCACTGTTGTTGTGACCGATACGGAAGGGAATTATATGGAGATAAAGACCACAAAATCCCAGACCATCACACGCTCTAACATGCTAAAAATGCCTGCAGTGGTATTTGAGGGTATCCCGACATGGGCTGTCGATCTTGGCCTCCCTTCGGGTACGTTATGGGCACCGACAAATATTGGGGCAAGCAGTCCTGAAGAAGTGGGCGGACGGTATGCCTGGGGCGAAACTGAAACGAAAGACAATTACGTCTGGGGTAATTATAAGTGGTGCAACGGTACGTCAAGTTCTATGACCAAGTACTGCGCCGCAGATGGCAAGACAGAGCTGGACGACGATGATGATGTGGCGCAGGTCATTCTGGGTAACGGCTGGCATATGCCGGACAACAACCAGATTCAAGAACTTCTGTCTGAATGTACCTGGGTCTCAGAAACTCTTAACGGGGTTAGCGGATACAGAGTCACCGGACCAAATACGAATTCAATATTTCTTCCCTGCAACGGACAATGGGAAGACGCCGGCTTGACATACGCATCAAGAGTATATCTATGGTCCTCTGAGTGTTATGGTAATGGCAATGCCTATAGGCTACAGTATCCGGACGATGTGAACTGGGGATACAATCACAGGCATGATGGCCTATGCGTTCGTGCAGTCTTAGGAACATACCATGACGACTCTCCGGCATCTGAACCAGAGGCAGTCGATCTGGGCCTTAGCGTCAAGTGGGCTACATTCAATTTAGGAGCATCCAAACCTGAAGAGTATGGCGACTACTTTGCTTGGGGAGATATATCACCAAGGGATGATGTGCCGGAAGGCGCATATGCTTGGGCTGTTTACAAGTGGTGTAACGGGTCATATAGTAGCATGCAAAAGTACAACACAAACTCGTCTTATGGCGTGGTTGATGGTGTTACTACCTTGACTCTTGAAGATGATGCCGCTGCTAGTAATTGGGGAGATAACTGGCGTATGCCTACGGCTGCTGAGCAAAATGAGTTGCTGGAAAATTGCACTTGGATCTGTACAACCCGTAACGGCATTAATGGATATGAAGTTATCAGCAAGGTAAACGGGAACAGCATTTTTCTTCCTGCCGCCGGCTACAAAGGAGACAGCAGCGTTATCAGAGAGGATGGAGAGGTGGGCTTATACTGGTCTTCTTCTTTGACAGAAGGCTCTTCAACATATACTTCATGTCGTCTTCGTTTTGCAGAAAATGAAATTGACCACATCGATATTAACCGCAGTTTTGCATTGCAGATAAGGCCCGTTTACAGTGAAACGATTACTCCAGAATTCGTGGATCTCGGCCTTTCATCGGGCCTCAAGTGGGCGACCTGCAATGTTGGCGCAAACGCACCCGAGGAGTACGGTGATTACTTCGCGTGGGGTGAAACAGAACCGTATTACAGCAGTCAAAATCCGTTGACATGGAAAGACGGAAAAGAGGCTGGATACGAGTGGCCATCGTATCAGTGGTATGATGCCACTAATGATAGTCAAACCAAGTATTGCTACGGCGTCGACAACAAGACGGTATTAGACCTGGAGGATGACGCCGCTACTGTCAATTGGGGAGGCACATGGAGAATGCCAACCGACGCGGATTGGACAGAGTTAAGGACAGAATGCACATGGACATGGACAACCCAGAACGGAGTATACGGCAGACTCGTTACCAGCAATACCAACGGAAAAAGCATATTCCTGCCCGCTGCTGGCTACAAGAGCGGTACCGGACACATCTATGCCGGATCATATGGCGAATATTGGTCTTCTTCTCTCAATGACTACTATTCATACGCAGCGTTGTACGCCAACTTCTCTTCGGATGGTGTCTATAGGAACGGTCACGTCCGTTGCTACGGTCGATCCGTTCGTCCTGTCACAGAATAACTGTGTAAACCGAACGAAGAGTCAAGCTTGCATAAAACAACTCTTCTAGAAGGCTGGCAGTAAAGCTGCTGAAAGACTGATATTTATGTAAAACAACGGTACCTTGTGATGGTACCGTTGTTTTGTATAAGTAGCTGTGGATCAACGAGAATGCTGCCAGTGTGTCGATGTTGTGTGTCCGGGCAAGAACATATATTATGGGAGGGAGAGATTTCTCCACTCGCTGCGCTTGGTCGAGATGACGTACGCCCGGTAGCGCGAAGGAGATGCCCGGTCAAGCCGGGCATAACGTGTGTAGTCATGCCCGACCTGATCGGTCATCTTTGCACGGCGAAGCCGGTACTTACAGGTACTTCTCTATCAGCGTGGCAATCAATTCCCTGCGTTCCAGCAAGAACTGCGGGTCCTGGATGAAGTATTTCTCCGGATGGTCGGCATCGTCGTCCATAAAGACCTCTTCCGGAAGAACCAGAAGGTCGCGGGCTGTGGCGGCATCCTCTTCTGTCATGGACGGAATTCTCGCCTCCAGCAACTTGAAATATTCATAATCCTCGATGCCGTCGCGGTTTATCTCCAGGCGGATGCTGGGGATGGGGTCGCCGGTAAAGGCGGTCTCCTTGTCCTCGTTGGGCCGGCGGTTGTGCGGGTAGAACAGGATTCCGTCGCCGCAGGCAAAGAATTCGGGGCCGTCCTTTCCGTTGCCGTAGCAGTCGGGGGTGTCCCAGACGTTCATAAGCTGCCCTTCCGGCATGATGCAGGCGGAGTTCCACCAGTCGGACCCCCAGATGAGGATGCCCTTGAGACCGTACATATAAGTCGCCCACAGCCACAGGCGCATATCGATGCCGTTGTGGTCTATGAAGTCGGTGAAATAGGGATATTTGGTGGCGCAGCACAGGTAACTCCAGACCTCCTGCCCGGGACCGCTGTAGTCGAACACCTTGGGGTGGTTGTCAAAGCAGTTCCAGCTCACGCAGCTGATGTCGGTGACGTCGCCCACGTCAAAGTCGGCGGGCTTCTCCAGCCAGGTGACCTGCTCCGTCATAAAAGTGCGGATGCGAGGCGCATATTTCTTCATCAAGGTGTGGACCTCGCGGATGTAGGGGTAGGAGGGGCCCAGCGGCTCGTCGCCCCAATAGATATAGCATTTGTCCAGCACGCCGGCCGCTTCGAGCCCCGCCTGCAGTTTTGGCAGATAATCGGCCATCAGGGCCTCATGCTCCGGAGTGCCCAGCTCATGGCCGCCGAAAACGCCGCGGTGGTAACCGCCGGGGCCGCAGCTGCCCAATCCTTCTACATTCACCACGAATGAATTGAATCCGCCCTCGCCAAAGTATTTCTCCGCCACCTTGTTGAATTCGGTAAAGTCCAGATCGACGGTGCCGTCGTCGCGGATAGTAGTGACTATCGGCGCAAACAGGAACGGGTCGTAGGGAGCTATCCTGTAGTCCAAATAGGTATCCAGATACTTGTAGAAGACCTCCTTTTGCTGCTCTATGGTCTTGAGGTTTTCGTAATCTTTGATAAAGTCGAACCACAGGCCGTAGCCGCTGGAGACGCTGGTGCCCAGCGGCAGCGCGAACGGACGGACCTTGACGCGAAGGGGAATGCGCACCTTCCAGCCGTCGCCTTTGAGTACGACGCGGCCGCGATAAGTGCCGGCGCGCCGCTCCGCAGGTGTCTTTATGGTGATCCAGAACGATGTGTTTTCTCCGGCGGGCAGATCCTCCGCAACGTCGTATAGCGGCAGCGGGTCGGGCCACTGCCCTGTATAGCCGAACGAGTCGCTGGGTGTGTTTACGTTTACGTATTCTACCTTGCGCACTTTGGCCTCGACGCCCTTCGGCAGGCCTCGGAGAGCAACTTTAACATTTCGGAGAGAGTCTTTTGGACTGACGACGATGATGAAAGATTCGTATTCATTTTTTGCGGTTGTGAGTTGTATTTTGCGGCCGGGACGCTGAGCCACCGGCGTGTCCTTCATTGGCTTGTAGACGCCCTCGGCCCACCAGACGTCGGCCTTGGGGCCGCTTTTAGCCAGATATCCGTAGCCGCCCTGGAGGGTCATATAAGGGTCGCATTTCTCCAGTTTTTCCGCCTTCCATTCCGTGGCGGAAGCGGACAGAACAGCAAGTAGAATGGCAAACGTCAGTAGTATTCGTTTCATAAGGAAAAAGTTTTTAGATCTCTCCACTCGCGGCACTCGGTTGAGATGCCCGGTCAAGTCGGGCATGACGTTGTTGAAGCCGGGCATGACGTTGTTGAAGCCGGGCATGACGTTGTTGAAGTCGGGGGTGACGTTGTGTCGTCATGGCCGACCTGATCGGCCATCCGGACATGACGGCGTGGGCTATCTGCAGCTATTTGGTGAGGACGATGGCGAATCCGCCGCCGGCAGCCATATGGATATTCAAAGTCTCGCCGGCTTCAACGGTCTTGAACTCACGTTTATAATCTGTACCGAAGCGGTTGGCATTGGCGCCGTCGCGGAATATCTCTGCCTTCCAGCTGCCGCTGCCAAGGAAACTGAGGTCGATGGCCACGTCACGCTCGTCCCAGTTTGTGATGCCGCCAACGTACCAGGTGTCGCCGCTGCGCTTGGCCATAATCACCGATTCGCCGACCTTGCCGCCAAGACCCACGGACTCGTCGAATACGGTAGGAATGCGGGAGATGTAACTCAGACACTCGGGTTCGCGGCGGTACGCAGAAGGACCGTCACAAAGCATGCAGAGTGGGGAGTCGAAGATTACATATTCGCCAAGCTGATGGCAGCGGGTGCCCTGGCTCATGGTCTCGCGGCTCTTGAGATAGGCGCTCTTGGAACCGTTGCGCATAGCGCCCTGGGTGTAATCCACCACGCCGGAGGCCATACGGATGTAAGGGAAGGTCACGTCGTTAAGCGGCATATCTATCTCGATGCCGCTCCAGCGCATATTCTCCAGACCGTAAACTCCCTCGTAATTCAAAACGTTGGGATAGGTGCGGTTCAAGCCGTGGGGCTTGAATGCGCCGTGGAAGTCGAGCACCAGATGATATTTGGCGGCAATCTGCGCTGCCTTGGTGTAGAATTCCAGCATCAGCTGGTCGTCGCGGTTCATGAAGTCGACCTTGAAGCCCTTGACGCCCATAGCGGAATAGTGCTTGCAGACACCCTCGATATCGCGGGCAAAGGCGTAATAGCCGGCCCAGAGGATGATGCCCACACCCTTGTCCTTGGCGTATGCGAGCAACTCTTCGAGGTTTATCTCTGGCACGACGTCAAAAAGGTCGGCCTTGCCGCCGGTGCTCCAGCCGTCGTCCATAATGATGTATTCGATGTTGTTCTCGGCTGCAAAGTCGATATAGTGCTTGTAGGTGTCGTTATTGATGCCCACCACAAAGTCGACGCCCGTCACATAGAAGTTGTTCCACCAGTCCCAGGCAACCTTGCCGGGCTTAACCCAGCTGAAGTCGCCTTTTGGAGCATCACTCAGGCGGTACACGATATCGTTGTTCACCATCTGGATGTCCTCTGTGCTTATGGCGACGATGCGCCAGGGGAATTTCTCGCCCGCCTTGCACTCTGCCAGATAGTCGTGGCGGCTCTTGATTACCTCCTGGATGTTGTTGTAGCCGCCCTGTGCCATCTCCTTTGGCAGGGGAGCCCACACGCCGTGCAGTTTGCTGGTGCCGTCGCCCTGCAGATACATGCCGGGATAGTCGTACAGCGCCGACTCCATGATGTTGATCTTGCGGCCCTTGGGCGCGTCTATCATCTGCGGCAGGAACGCCAGCTTCTCCGGGTGGATGGCGCTCAGTGCAGAATACTCATACAGATTTTCGAAAGAAGACTCGAAAGCGTTCCAGGAAAAACCTGCCCAGGTGTTCCAATCCTCCGCAAAGTTGAATTCCGCAGTCTCGCTCTTCACCTTGAAGCCCTTCCTGCTCTTGGAGACGAAGCGGTAGGCGATGCAGTCGTCGTAGGCGCGGAAAATCACGTCGCAGTTCTTGAAAGAGAGAGTCAGTTCGTTGTAATGGTCTTTGACTTCGGTTTTCTTGTATGCTATGGCCTTGAAGGTTTCGTTGGCGCTTCGGCGGGTGAATTTCTGCAGTTTGCCGCCTCCGTAAACGGTGCCGTCGGTGAGCTTCATCTCTATGCGGGAGTCCTTCATCAGGCAGTCGCCGTCATAAAACACTGAGTAGGAGAGGTTTTTGCCTGCGGTGATGCTGGCCACGACTTTGCCGTCGGGAGACATTACCTGAACGTTTTTGTCGGCTGCAGAAGCCACGAGCGTGCCAATCATTACGATGGCTGCCGTAACGATAATCTTCAAAGTCTTTTTCATTATGGTTGGATTTGGTTGGTTATTCGTTTTCCACGATGTTGTTGGCCACAACGGTGCTGTCGCTCATGCGCAGCCGCAGCCAACGGGTGATTTCAGCCAGTTCTTCGGCGGTAAGTGCCTCGGCAGACTGAATCAGGGCGTTTGTTACAGGAACCTCGGCCACGCTGTCGCCCTCCATTCGCATATGCGAACCCCTGGACAGCGACAACCCGCTTACAGAAGGATATTTGTACTTGAGTTCCTTGGTGATCTGGGTATAGGGGATGGCGCTGCCGGCCGCCTGCTGCAATTCGCCCTCAAGCTCCTTGATGCGGGCATCCTTGGCAGCAATTGCCTCCTCGCTCTTTTCGTAAACCCCCTTGAGCAGTTCGTCGGCCTTTGCGCCGAACGAGTTTACGCTGATATCCAGCTTCTTGGGGTTGATGCCGTGCCTTTCGGCCGCCTTCTGCAAGTACTCCA
>JAFZBQ010000097.1 GCA_017561665.1 Bacteroidales bacterium
CTGGAAGCAGGTGTAATCGAAGCACCACGACGTGGAGAACTAGTATTCGCGGTCCCGTATCTATCGGAGTATCTATTAAAGATACTGGGATAATTATATAACCAACGTCTTCTATTCGAAGATCGACATCGGGACTTCGCCAGTCCAGCAGAGTGGCTGGTCGACGCCGAACAGCCGCAGCACGGTGGATGCTGTATTCACCGTGTTGTTGGGTTCTTCAATGGTGAAGCCCTTCTTGATGCCGGGGCCCTGGATGACCCAAGGGACAGTCATCTCCTCCGGCGTGGTGCCGCCGTGTCCATAGTTTATGCCACCGTGGTCGGAAATGAACATCAGGTGCGACTCTTCGAACAGGCCCTCTTTCTTGAGGAAATCGACCACGCGGCCGACCTGCTCGTCCCCCTCCTCTATGGATTTGATATATTCCGGGCTCATCCAGGCATAAGTGTGCCCTATGTGGTCGGTATGCAGATTATAGAGGAACACGAACATCCTGCTATCACGGTTGGCAGAGATATATTCCATTGCCCTGTCGCACAGCACATTGTACTCCTCGTCCTCAGCCTCCAGCTTATCGTCCATATACTTTGGATTCATACCGCTGATGAGCGGTCCCCAGTTCCAATAGTAGGCTGTCTTTACCTCCGGCGACTTGTCCTTTAGGACCTTGAATACAGAGGGGAAATAGCCATCCTCGTCCTTCTCAATCGCCGGCAGGCTGTAGTTATCCACCTTCCAGTCGTTATTGGTGACGCCGTGCACCTCCGGGCCGGCTCCGCACAAATGACTGGTGTAGTTGGGCAGCGTGACCGAAGGCATCACGTCACGTGTGGTGAAAGACGCGCTGCCGCCGGCAATCAGAGCATCGATATTCGGCGTATTTGCCTGTGCGAGGCCGTCCGGCCGGATACCGTCGAATGTAAAGATGATGACCCTCTTTGCCTTTGGGAATTTAACTTTGCGCTGTGCGCCGGAGGCGGGTGAACACCCCAGCAGCGACGCGGCGGCAGCTCCGGCACCGATGGCCAGCGACTGCTTCACGAAACTTCTTCTGGAAATTGCCATGTTATTGAAGATATGTTTTGCTCAGATGATTGATCTGTAGCGAAGATACAAAATTATCGAAGTCGCTACAGCCGGATTTGGGAGTAAATACCAATTCTACCGGACGTCCGGGGTAAAGGGTGAAGCTGTTGTCGTTAAATTCGCCGGGGATGTCGCCCACGCCGACCCAAGTGAAGAAGGCTGGCTTGCTGGCGGTGAGGGTAACCACCCATTTGCCGTCGCGCACCGCGGCGTCATATCGTACATCCGCCTTCTCCAAAGTGCAGTTCTTGAATTCGTCGAACATCCAGGTATTATATGCCACCTGTCTGCCGTCAGAAAGCAGCCGCAGCTCCAGGAAACGACCCTTGCGGGCAGCTGCATCACCAAACTCTTCAAGTGAGAATTCGGCTGCCAGGCAGGATGTGTCTCCCGCCACTGAAACGGGGAGAGACTTCTCGGAAATCACCTCGCCACCGAACGACCAAAGCCGTACCACGGCGGTGTATTCTTTGTCTCTGCCGGTATCGTTCACAGCCCATATTCCCAGATTGTCTCCGGAAGGTACGGCGCATATGATTTCCGGTGCAAAGAACCGCTTTGCGTGATAGTGGCTCTGCTTCCACTTGCCGTCCCACTCTATGCTGGACCAGGATGCGCCTGGCCAGATGTCGTTCAGCTGCCAGTAGATTGTACCCATACAGTTTGGCTCCAGAGTACGCCAGAACTGTGATGCCGTCTCCAGGCCCATAGCCTGCTCTACCTGCGACAAGTAGAAAATATCTTCCATCCGATTGGGATAATTGAAATGCAGGCGCAGCCGGTCAAAGATAATCTGATTTCCGCGGCGGCCGTCGGTGACTTCCTTGACGTGGTGTTCGAACTCCGGCGACCAAGGATTGGCTGCGCCAGGCGAAAGGTAGCGCGCAATCAAGTCGTAGCGCGGGAAAGATGAATGACCGTATTCTGAGCAGAAGCGCGGCCGCACCTTATAGTAATCCTCCAGCGGGCCGGCGAACTTGGAAATGGACCACAGGTGCATATCACCCTTGGTATCCTCCTTCCAGTTGTCTGTCTGATAATCGCCGGGGCCGGCGCAGGGCGAACTGGGCCAATAAACCCGGGTCGGGTCGGCTTCTGCAGCCACCCGGCCACGAAGTTTCACCAAAGTATCCAGTTTTGCCGTATAGAATTCTCGGTTGGCGCGGGTCACCTCCCACCATCCAAGGGCGCCCACACACTCGTTGTCACCGCACCAGAGGGCGATGCAACTGTGGTCGCGCAACCTGCGCACCTGATGATTCAGTTCTGCCTCAACCTCGTCCAGGAAGGCCTTGTCGGCAGGATAGATGGCGCAGGAGAACATAAAGTCGTGCCACAGCATAAGTCCCAGCGAATCGCAGATGTTATAGAACATCTCCTTCTCAAACTGCCCTCCGCCCCAGTGGCGCAGCATATTCATATTGGCGTCGCGGGCGCTGGTGAGAACATCGGCAAAGCGGTCGTATGTCTGACGCGATTCAAACAGCTCGCACGGCACCCAGTCGGCACCCTTGGCAAACATATCGCGGCCGTTGACACGGAAGGTCATACACACGCCAGGCTTGCCATATACCGAATCGGGATGATTCACCACCTCCAGATGCCTCAGACCGATCTTTTTGCTGACCTTCTGGCCGTCGACGGCAACCTCAAGCGGATATAGATACTGCTCTCCCATCCCGTTGGGCCACCATAGGCGGGGATTGCGGACCGTGAAATCCACGGTAACCGTATTATGGCCGGCCGCCAGGTGCACCTTACGGCTCTTTTTCTGCCCGGCAAAACGGATATCA
>JAFZBQ010000098.1 GCA_017561665.1 Bacteroidales bacterium
ACTCGGAAAGATAGCGCCGAATGTGATCAATAGGAACTTCCATGCAACGGCTCCTGACCAGAAGTGGGCAACTGATGTTACTCAAGTGAAGATCAAGGACAGATGGGTGTATCTGTCTCCAATCTTGGATATGTTCAATGGCGAGATCATCTCGTATGTAATATCCGACCGCCCTGACCTTAAGATGGTTATGACGATGCTTGACAATGCATTCAAAGAAAGGACGATACAAGAGAATCTGGTTATCCATTCTGACCAAGGGTGGCATTATCAACACAAGAGGTATCAGAAAACCCTTAAGGACAGGCATATAACCCAGAGTATGTCCCGCAAAGGCAACTGTTTGGACAATGCAATGATGGAGAATTTCTTCGGACTTATGAAGAACGAATTGCTATATTTGCAGGAGTGGGATTCTGTCGATCAGTTTAAGACGGCCCTCCGGAACTATATCCGGTATTACAACAACGATAGAATCAAACTGAGGCTAAATGGAAAGAGCCCGGTGCAATACCGAGCTCTGTTCTAATCTAAGGCCTCTTAAATAATGTTAAACCGTCCAACTTTTGGGGGTCACATCACACTGGCACTCCTTTCATTATGGCCTGTCTATTCACAGCAGATTCGTCATCGCTGCACTTACTTGGCTGTTCTCAAAGCTATCGAGGTATGTCTGCGTTATCTTCTCGCTGATAATGGCTGTGCTTACTCCATACCGTAGCGTAGGAATGCCTTGCAACGAACGTAGGTGGTGAGCTTTAATGGAATATCGAAATAAAACCCGCTGCCGGGCAGAGCCTTCGCTTGTAAAGGGGGCGTCGCTACTCCGTTCGTTCGCCTTTTCTCCGCTACAAAAATGCCTAAGCTCGAGGACTCGCTCCGGGGCTAACGCCCCTGCGCTCAGACATCTCTCGCTTTTAACGGCATTTTCGGTCGCTGCGAAATAGCACGCCGGCAGCCTCACCGGCTCCCGGCGCTTGCACCGGCGCCCTCACTCAAACCGCTCCGCACCCTTTCAAGCTGCGGCACTTCTGCCCGGCAGCAGAGAGTCCCCTCCGCATTGCTATCTGCATCGACTTTAACGAAGACAGGACAAAGCCTGATGAGGCTATCATCACAGAATGAAAAAGACTGCCACTATTTGCATTCTGCGGCAACGTATTTATCCTTTCTATCGTTTTTCTTGTCACAGTATGAAAAAGGATGAGAATATATTCATCCTGTGACGAAGCGAAGCCACGGCAGAAAGCCGCATTAGCGGTCTGCGTCCAGGATATACGGTTTTTTAAAAAACAGTATTCTACGTAATTATTTCTGTTTTCGATTTTTCTACGCAGCCACCTATCTATCAACATCTTATCGTCTTGCTCTTTCCATAAACAAACACAACTCTCATAATAATTGAACTTCTTTCGAATCGTATTGTTACTATATCCATCTTTGGTATAAATAATCTTATCACTGCTTTACATTTATGTAAAGTTTTTAATACCTTTGTACAATGAAAAAAAGAACGACTTTGGAGTTAGTGGAACAATCCGAGAAAGTGAGTCTGTATTCTATCAGTTTTGCCATGGATAAGGCCACCGAGTTTGAAAGATTTTTACAGAAGTTTGAAGAAGAGGCTGCGCTTAACGAAGACTATCAGAAGATTCTCTATGCGCTATCTATCATTTTGGATAAAGGCGCCCTGGAAAGGTACTTTAGACCTGAAGGATCTATGAGCGATAACTTGTGTGCGTTACCGATAGAATCCGGAAGCATACGACTTTATTGTCTACGAATCTCTGATGAGATTCTAATTCTTGGTAATGGTGGCTCGAAAAGCACAGAAACCTATCAGCAGGATTTGAATCTATATGGTTATGCTCTGGACTTACAAAAGTTTGACAAACTACTCCAAGACGACATTCGGGACGGAATTGTAACTGTAGAAGAACGATTGCTTACCGGTATTGAAGATAGAACATACCTTATATGAAACAGAACGAATTATTTCATCAACAATTGAAGGAAGTCACTCCTGCCGTGAAACAAGAGATGGATTGGTCTCGTGCTATCATCGACAAGATTGATGCTATCTTGAAACGGGATGGAATAACCCAACGCGAACTAGCAGCACGCTTAGGATGTAATGAGACTCAAATCACACGATGGACTCGCGGATTTCCAAATTATACACTTAGTTCCCTCGCCAAACTGTCACAAGCCCTTGGAGAGCCCCTGATTTCTGTTGAATAAGTCGACGGCAGAAAACAAAAAGTCACCGCAACTATTGTGTTACGGTGACTCTTCGCGTGGTCCCAGCAGGGCATGATCCTGCGACCCCCTGATTATGAGTCAGATGCTCTAACCAACTGAGCTATGGGACCGTTTCCGGTGCAAATATATGCAAACTATCCGGAACTAGTTGTGTGTTGTCTTCTTTTCTGACGATTAGTTGACCTTGATCTCTACGTCAACACCGCTGGGAAGCTCGAGGCGCATCAGCGCGTCGATGGTCTTGGGGTTGGAAGAGTAAATGTCAACCAGACGACGGAAAGAATTGAGTTGGAACTGCTCGCGAGCTTTCTTGTTAACGAAAGTAGAGCGGTTTACAGTGAAAATCTTCTGGTCGGTCGGCAGGGGGATAGGACCGCTGACAACTGCGCCAGTAGCTTTGACTGTCTTTACGAGCTGGTCGGTGGACTTGTCTACCAACGCATGGTCGTAAGATTTCAATTTAATTCTGATTTTCTGGCTCATTATATAACTATTTATTTGAATTTATTCACCAATAAAAATGCGTCCCAGACGTTGCACCACCTCTTTTGCAATAGGTGTGGGCACCTCTTCGTAATGACTGAACTCCATGGAGCTGGTTGCTCGTCCGCTGGATAGGGTCCTGAGCACCGTGACATAGCCGAACTGCTCTGCCAGAGGCACCAGGGCCTTTATGATGCGGGCGTTGCCCTTGCTGTCCATGTCCTGAATCTGACCGCGCCGGCGGTTGAGATCGCCAACGATGTCGCCCATATATTCCTCGGGTGTCACCACCTCCAGCTTCATGATAGGCTCCATCAGCACCGGAGAGCACTTCTTGAGCGCGTTCCTGAATGCAATGTTGGCACAAATCTCAAACGACAGCGAGTCGGAATCCACGGGATGATAAGCTCCGTCCAGCAAGCGTACTTTCAGGCCTACTACCGGGTAACCTGCCAATACGCCGTTTGTCATGGAACTCTTCAAGCCCTTTTCCACCGCGGGAATGTATTCGCGGGGGATGTTGCCACCCTTGACCTCGTCGATAAACTGCAACCCGGTGACGCCTTCGTCCGCCGGAGAAAACTCCGCCACGATGTCGGCGTACTTGCCGCGGCCGCCTGTCTGCTTCTTGAAAGTCTCGTGGATCTCGTAGGTACCGCGAATGGCCTCCTTGTAGTTGACCTGCGGCGCACCCTGGTTGATCTCCACGCCGAATTCACGGCGCAGACGGTCTATGATTATGTCAAGATGAAGCTCGCCCATACCGCTGATGATGGTCTGTCCCGTCTCCTGATTGGTCTCGGCAGTGAATGTCGGGTCCTCTTCGGAGAGTTTGGCCAGCGCCAGCGCCAGGCGGTCGATGTCAGCCTGAGTCTTGGGTTCCACCGCAACGCCGATAACCGGCTCGGGGAACACCATTGATTCCAATACTACAGGTTTGTCTTCGACGCATATCGTATCTCCGGTGCGCAGCTCCTTGAACCCGACTGCGGCGCAGATATCTCCTGCCTCCACAAAGTCTATCGGGTTCTGTTTGTTGCTGTGCATCTGATACAGTCGCGCAACTCTTTCTTTCTTGTCTGTGCGGGTGTTGAGCACATAGGAGCCTGAATCCAGGCGTCCCGAATATGCCCTGAGGAAAGCAAGGCGGCCCACAAACGGGTCGGTTGCGATTTTGAACACAAGGGCGCAGAACGGATCGTCTACGCTGGGCTTGCGCTCTACCTCGGCTCCGGTCTTGGGATTGGTCCCGTGAACGCTACCCACATCCAGAGGACTGGGCAGGTAACGCACCACTGCATCGAGGAGGAACTGCACGCCCTTGTTCTTGAAAGATGAGCCGCAGCAGGTCGGCACAGCCGCCATACTGATGGTCGCCTTTCTAAGGGCTTCGATAATCTCGGCCTCGGTGATGCTGTCGGGATCGTCGAAGAATTTGGCCATGATGTTATCGTCAAATTCTGCGACGGCCTCCAGCAGCTTGCCCCTCCACTCTTCGGCTTCGGCTTTCATATCGGCGGGAATGTCCTTGATCTCGTAGTTTACGAGCTCGGTGCCGTTATCGTAATAAATAGCCTTCATTGCGATAAGGTCCACAATTCCCTCGAAATTCTCCTCGGCCCCGATAGGGAGGCAGATCGGCAGCGCGTTTGCGCCAAGTTTTGTGTGAATCTCCTCTACAACAGCAAGGAAATCGGCCCCGACGCGGTCCATCTTGTTGACATACGCAATCTTGGGGACGTGGTATTTGTCGGCTTGGCGCCATACCGTCTCCGATTGCGGCTGTACACGACCGACCGCGCAGAACGTCGCTATGGTGCCGTCCAGCACGCGCAGCGAGCGCTCTACCTCAACGGTAAAATCCACGTGGCCGGGAGTGTCTATCAGGTTGATCTGATATTTCTCGCCGTCGTGGTTCCAGAAAGCGGTGGTGGCAGCACTTGTGATAGTGATGCCGCGCTCCTGCTCCTGAACCATCCAGTCCATCGTGGCAGCCCCGTCGTGCACCTCTCCGATCTTGTGAGTCTTGCCTGTATAATACAGGATACGCTCGCTGGTCGTAGTTTTGCCGGCATCGATGTGGGCCATGATACCGATGTTCCTCGTGTATGTGAGGTCTCTTGCCATCCTAATCCTTTACGGACAGTCTTAGAAGCGGAAGTGAGCAAAAGCCTTGTTGGCCTCTGCCATCTTGTGCATATCTTCCTTGCGCTTGAATGCAGCACCCTCGTTGTTGTATGCTGCAATTATCTCGGCACATAACTTTTCGGCCATTGAGTGACCGGAACGCTTACGGGCGTAGAGTACCATATTCTTCATGGAGATGGAGATTTTGCGTTCAGGTCTGATCTCGGTAGGAACCTGGAAGTTGGCACCACCTACACGGCGGCTCTTGACCTCGATCTGGGGAGTGATGTTCTCCAGAGCCTGCTTCCAAACTTCTATCGGAGCCTTGTCAGAATCTTTCATCTTCTCGCCTACCATATCAATGGCATCGTAAAAAATAGAATACGCGATACTCTTCTTCCCCTGCAACATAAGGTTGTTGACAAAACGTGTTACAAGCACGTCGTTGTACTTCGGATCAGGAAGTAGAATCCTCTTTTTAGGCTTCGTCTTTCTCATTTTTCAACAAATTGATTTGATAAATTAAACAGAATTACTTCTTGGCTTTCTTGGGCCTCTTTGTGCCATAGAGCGAACGTCCCTGGAGACGACCGTCTACGCCAGCGGTATCCAATGCGCCACGGAGAATGTGGTAACGTACACCGGGAAGGTCCTTTACACGACCGCCGCGAACCAGCACGATGCTGTGCTCCTGGAGGTTGTGGCCTTCGCCGGGGATGTATGCATTGACCTCTTTCTGATTGGTGAGGCGTACACGGGCAACCTTACGCATTGCTGAGTTAGGTTTCTTGGGTGTAGTAGTGTACACACGTACACAAACGCCGCGCCTCTGAGGGCATGCATCCAGCGCGCGAGATTTGCTTTTCTCTACGATAACCTCGCGACCTTTGCGAACTAATTGTTGAATTGTCGGCATAAAAAGTTATTAATCTTTTATTTAAATAAGTTAACCGCGTTTTTTGCGGGCTGCAAAGATAGAAATAATTTTAAGAATATCAACACGTTTTGCACATTTTTTGGCCCCGTTCAAGCGCTATTGACTATCTTTGCTATTGATATGAAAATCGAGCCCATAGCCCACATCCGTTCGCCCTTCGGCGAGAAGTTCGGAGTGCCGCGCCAGAGCGGCCTTGCCCCCGACTGCCCGGCGCAGGTGGTGTTCGAGAAGGAATTCGCCCTGCCGGACGCCGTCCGCGGCCTGGAGGGCTTCTCGCATATCTGGCTGATTTGGGGCTTTTCCCAGGCGCCGTGGGACGGCAATCTCACCGTCCGCCCGCCACGGCTGGGCGGCAACACCCGCATCGGCGTTTTCGCCTCCCGGTCGCCTTTCAGGCCCAATTCACTGGCGATGTCGGCGGTGAAACTGGTGCGTGTTGACTGTACCGACGGCGTGGTGCTGCACGTGACCGGCGCCGACCTGCTGGACGGCACTCCCATCTACGACATCAAGCCGTATATTCCTTATGCCGATTGCATTGCCGACGCCGCCGACGGATATACCGGAGCCACCAAGGACCACCGACTGCGGGTTGAGTTCGCTCCCGGCACGGCCGACGCCATAAAAAGCGGAGAGGGCATCGATACCGATACCCTCTCGCAAATCACCAGGCTGTTGGAGCTGGACCCCCGCGTCTCATACGACTCAGACCCCGACAAAATCTGGGGAATGGCTTACGGACCCTACAACGTCCGATTCAAGGTCGACGGGGAGCTAGCCACCGTGGTGGAAATTACACTCAGATAGCCTATTTGGCCTGGTCAAAGCGGATGCGGAAAACAGTGGTGGAACTTTGTCCGATTCTTTTCCTTTTAATCTCAATCGTTTCAGTTCTGGCGCTGCCTGTGTTATTCTTGGGACATCCTATTACACAAGGTATCTTTAGTGCGTGAATAGTGGGAGAATTAGGATCACTCACAAGTTCAGATTGACCGAAAGAAATACGAACAAAGCTGCTTCCGCTCGAATGATTCCACTCGAAATATTTAGATGGCGTCAAAGAGACAAACAAATCCCCGTCAAACGGCGCAGCCGAATTGGTTACACTACCCATTCTGATGTAATAATTGGCAGTAGTTTCGTTAGAAGGAACATCTATATAGGGAATATGTTTTGACCAATCATACGCAGTCACCAATGTGTCATAATCTGGGTCGAGCTCTATAAAGCAACTGGCGATATACATTTTGTGGTAACCTGTCGTACCGTCGGGGAAGAAAGCCATTATCTCCAGCCATCCTCCTGTCCATGATGCGTTCAGTGTTCTGTCATCATCCATATAACCATACCATCCAACGTCTTCGGATTCTTCATAATCGTATTCAGGCAATGAGACTCTGATCACGCCCGACTTCGCATCGGAAGGAATGAACGACACACCGGAATATTTGAACGGAATGGTCGTCATATATGTCAATTTTACATCATCCGCACTTTTAATATCTCCTGTCATGGTATAGGGGATTTCAAGACGCATATCCTTCAGCCATTCTTCTTTTTCAAAGCAACTGAAACACTTGCGGCCACCTCCGACTGTGATGGTATATCTCTCTTTCTCACCGTAGAACACAGGAATGATAGTGCCGTCGGCCAGAATGATGAGCAGGGTGTCACCGGCCGCATTGGGCTTTATGTCCATGATGAGGCTGCGGTCAATTGCGCTGCCGACATCGCTCCAGGTTTTGCCGTCGTCATAGGACACCTTCCACGTCTCGTTCTCAATCTTGAACTTCGGAGTCTTACCGTTCTCGCCCTGCGCGCCCTTGAGAGCATCTTTCTGGGCCTGAGTCAAGTCGTCCCAGGTCAACGGATCGCCCTTGGGTCCCTGCGCGTTGAACTCAATGGAATTGCCGTCGCTGAAAGTCAGTTTGTAGCCGTCTGACGTGGTGGTGTAGGCAGTAACGGTGTTGCCAGCGGCCAGCTTCTGGAGCAGTGTCTGGTAGTTCAACAGCTGCTGCATCGATTTCTCCAATTCGCCCACGCGACGCTGCAGTTCGCTGTCATCGTACTTGTCGCAGCCGGCCAGCATCACAGCAAGCACGGCCACCATCATAAACGAAAGAATCTTTTTCATAGTGCTATTATTTAGTAAACGATTGTCGGTCTACCAAATATAGCCAAAAAAAACGAAAAAACACTACATGGATTGCTTGAACAGGAAGATTTTGTCGCTGCGACGGAGTTTTGTAGCGCAGGGGATGGAGCACAAGTCGCCCTTGCGGGCGGTCTGGACCCTTTTTAGGTCGACGCGGATTTCAGGAATGTCAAACTCGATGACGCCGGTGGTGGGGCCGGTTATAAGCACCGGATCGCCCACGGAAATTTCGCCCGTCTCTATCTGCACCTCGGCAATGCCGATCTTTTCGAACCAGTTGGTAATCTTGCCGATATACTGTTTGGTACGGGTCGCCTTGTTGCCGTAGACCTCGCTCCATTCTCCCATCTTCGCCCCCAGATAGTAGCCGTCCCAAAAACCGCGGTTGAACACGGTGGCCAGCCGGGCCTTGAGTTCGGCGCCCAGTTCGGCGCTGTAGGTGCCCGCCAGAACGGCGTCCGCTGCGTCGCGGTAGGCTCTGGCGGCGGTCTTGACATATTCGCCGCTGCGGGCGCGCCCTTCAATCTTGAAGACCTTGACCCCGGCGTCTATTATCCGGTCCATAAATTCTATGGTGCAGAGGTCCTTGGGCGACATTATGTACTTGTTGTCGATTTCAAGTTCGTTGCCGTCGTCGCGGTCGGTTACGATGTAGCTGCGGCGGCACACCTGATAGCAGCTGCCGCGGTTGGCGCTGGCGTTGTGGGCGTGCAGTGACAGATAGCACTTGCCCGAGACGGCCATGCACAGCGCACCGTGGCAGAACATCTCCAGCCGGACAAGTTCGCCGCCAGGCCCTTTGATACCTTCGCGGACAATCTCCTCGTGTATCTCCTTTACCTGCGGCAGGGTGAGTTCACGCGCCAGCACAATCACGTCGGCAAACTGTGCGTAGAACTTCAAACTCTCGATATTGGAAATGCTCAGCTGGGTGGAGATATGCACCTCGATGCCCAGCCTCCGGGCCTCCAGAATAGCCGCCATATCGGAGGCTATTACCGCCGTGACGCCCGCCTTCTTTGCAGCTACAAGCAGCTGCCGCATCGGCTCCAGGTCCTCGTTATAGAAGGTTATGTTGACTGTCAGATAGCTCTTTACGCCCGCTGCGCGGCAGATGTCGCACACCTGCTGCAAATCTTCCATCGCAAAGTTGTTGGCCGAGTGCGAGCGCATATTCAGCTGGCCCACACCGAAATAGACCGAATTGGCCCCGCCTTGGATGGCGGCGGTAAGGCACTCGAAATTGCCCGCGGGGGCCATTATTTCAAGATTGTCAATCATTGCGGTGGACAAGCGTGGCGGAGAATTCCTGCATTTGTGCAACCTGCTCTGCGCTGAATCCTTTGCCCTCCAGGCACTGCATCGCCCTGGCGTGGTAATCTTCTATCGTGGTGACGGCGTCGGCCTTGATTCCAAGGTTGATATAGAGCTGCTGCATAGCCGATATCTTTTCGGCAGCACGGTCGTCTCCCAGAGCCATGATGGCGTCCAGGCGGGCGCGGTCGGCACCGGTGGCCCGTTTGTATGCCTCCACCAGCAGCCAGGTCTTCTTGCCGCAAAGGATGTCGCCGCCTATCTTCTTGCCGAACACGTTGGCGTTGCCGAAGGTGTCCAGGTAGTCGTCGCAAATCTGGAAGGCGAGGCCGATCTGCCAGCCGTAATCGTACAGCGCATCGGCCATGGTTTCCGGCGCATCGGCAATCATCGCCCCCATCTTGGCGGGGCAGGCGATCAGGGCGGCGGTCTTGAGACCTATCATCTGCAGATATTCCCCGCCCGTCACGGTCGGCTGATTCTCGAAATCCATATCGTACTGCTGCCCCTCGCATACCTGGGCGCTGGTTTTTGAGAAAAGATCCAGCACCTTCTGAAGGTTGCCTCCGCCGTATTCAATCAGATATTGATAGGCCATGATGCACATCACGTCGCCGGATAGAATCGCCACGTTGTCGTTCCACTTGCGGCAGACGGTCGCCTGGCCGCGGCGGGTGTCGGCGCGGTCCATGATGTCATCGTGCAGCAGGGTGAAGTTGTGGAAGATTTCCAGCGCCATCGCCGGCGATACTATCTGCGGGCCGATGTCGTCGCTGAACAGGTTGAAAGTGGTCAGGCACAACCGCGGACGGAGGCGCTTGCCGCCGATGGACATCATATATTCCAGCGGCTCATAAAGCCCCGCCGGCTCCTTGACAAACTTCAGGCTGCTTATTGCCCGCGCCACGATGGCGTCCAACTCTTTAAGTGAATACATTTCGATGCGATTTACCCGACAAAGGTAATCAATTTATTGCGTATCTTTGCTAGTATGAAAACGACAGAGATTCTTTTCGCGACGGCGAACCAAAATAAGGTAATAGAGATTGCCGGGAAGCTGGGCAAGGGATATCACATAATCACCCCCGCCGAGCTGGGATATGACGGCGACATTCCCGAGACGCACGAAACCATACCGGAAAACGCTGTAGAGAAGGCGCAGTTCATCTGGGACAAGTTTCACAAAACCTGCTTTGCCGACGACACCGGGCTGGAGGTGGACGTGCTTGACGGCGCCCCCGGCGTGTACAGCGCACGCTACGCCGGCCTCCCCAAGAACCCTGCGCAGAACGTCGTGAAACTGCTCAAGGAGTTGGAGGGAGTGCTTTTCGAAGAGCGCACCGCCCGCTTCCGCTGCGTGATCGCGCTCATAGAAGACGGCGTGCTCCACACCTTTGAGGGCACTTGCGAAGGTCATATCTCGCTGGAGCCGATGGGAGAACTGGGGTTCGGCTACGACCCGGTATTCGTGCCCGAAGGGATGGAACGCACCATGGCTACCATGACGCTGGAAGAGAAAAACGCAATCAGTCACCGCGGCCGCGCCGTGGAGAAACTGGTGGAATACCTGCGCCAGAAGTAAGCATACCCTATGCCCGCCGACCGCGAAACCCGAATAATCGTCCTCCACCTGACCAAATACGGAGACCGGTCGCTGGTGGTGCAGGCGCTGGACGCAGAAAAAGGCCGAACCGGCTTCTTCCTGCGCGGCGCCGGCAAGGGACGCGGTCCGCAGGGTCAGTTTCACAGCCTGAGCATACTTGATATCACCACCGCCCGCGGCAAGGGCGACCTGGAATATCTGCGCGAGGCGGAGCGCCCCTACCCTTTGGATGCCATCCGCACCGACCCATACAAGAGCGCCGTGGCGCTGTTCATAGGCGAACTTCTATACCGCGGCGTTCAGGACGGCGCGATGGACCCGGCGCTGTTCGAGTTTCTGGAAGAACAGATACTGGCGCTGAATGCCGCCCAGGGCAGCATCGCCAACTTCCATATCTGCTTTCTGGTGGATTTCTGCCGGGCGCTGGGCTTCCAGCCCAAGGACAACTTCTCCCCCGATACGCCACTGTTCCAACCCGTCACCGCAGAATTCGCCGCAGAAGATTCCCTGGCCGAAACCTGGCCGGCAGAAGAGTCGCGACTGCTGCACGAAATCCTCTCAAAAACCCGGGAAGAGGCGATGGCGCTGCCGCTGAACCGCGACCGCCGCGGCGTCTTTGCACAAAAAATGGTAGAATACCTCTCCTACCATCTTTCGCTTAATCTGAACATCCGTTCGCTCAAGGTCCTTCACGACCTTTTCAGCTAGGCGATGTCGTTCAGAATCAATTCGTAGTCTATCTGCTTCTGTTCCAGCGACGCGCGCAGCACGCGGATGCGCACCTTGTCGCCAAGTGTAAACGACCTGCCGGACAGTTTGCCGGTGACGCGGTATTTCTCCTCGTCAAAGGTGAAATAATCCTCCTTGATGGCCTTCAGTGAGACCATACCCTCCACCTTGGAAGGCTCGATTTCTACATACATTCCCCATTCGGTCAGACCGCTGACTGTGCCGTCGAATTCCTGCCCGATCTTGTCCTGCATAAACTCGGTGAGTTTGTACTTGATGCTGGCGCGCTCTGCGTCGGTAGCCACCTGTTCGCGGGCGGAGCAATACTGGCACCACATCTCGTAGGTCGCCTTGTCGGGCAACTTGTCCACCTTGCGGCCGGCATTGAAGGCGGCCAGATACTCGGTGAGCAGGCGGTGCACCATCATATCGGGATAACGGCGGATAGGCGATGTGAAGTGGGTGTAGAACGGGAACGCCAGGCCGTAGTGGCCCACATTGTCGGTGGAATAGCAGGCGCGGGCCATTGCGCGCAGCGCCAGCATCTCTATGGCATTCTCCGCCGCCGACCCCTTGACCTCCTTGAGCAGGGTGTTCAGGCTCTTGGTGGCCGCCTTGGCGGTCTCGGTAGAACCCATCTTGAAGCCGAAGTTGCCGGCGAAGCTGCGCAGGCTGCCCAGTTTGTCGGCGTTGGGCGACTCGTGGATACGGTAGACCATCGTCGGGTCTTTGTAGCCCGTCTTCTTGGCTACGAATTCAGCCACGCTGCGGTTGGCCAGCAGCATAAACTCCTCTATGAGGAAGTTGCTCTCCTTGCTGACTTTCTGATAGACATTTATCGGATGGCCGGCGTCGTCTATTTCCACCTTCATCTCGGGCCTTTCAAAATTGATGGCTCCCTTCTCGAAACGTTTCTTGCGGAGGATGTCCGCCAGGCCCCAGAGGGTCATAATCTCCTCTTTCAGAGGCCCTTCGCCACCCTCTATCATAGCCTGGACCTGCTCGTAGTCGAACCGTTCGTCGGAATTGATCACCGTGCGTCCGAACCAGCTGTCCAGTACGTTGGCCTTGTCGTCCATTTCGAAGATTGCGGAGAAGCAGAGCTTGTCCTCGTGCGGCCGCAGAGAGCAGAGGTTGTTGGAGAGTTTCTCCGGCAGCATCGGTATCGTGCGGTCCACAAGATAGACGCTGGTGGCGCGGTTGTAGCCCTCCTTGTCCACGATGTCGCCCGGACGGACATAGAAGGTTACGTCGGCGATATGGATACCGACCTCGTAGTGGCCGTTGTCAAGCTTGATGTATGACAGCGCGTCGTCAAAGTCCTTGGCGTCGGCGGGGTCTATGGTGAAAGTTGTGACCTTGCGATAATCTTTGCGGCGGGCTATCTCGGCGGCGGTAATCTTGTCGGAAATCTTCTCGGCAGCCTCCTCCACCTCCGGTTCGAAGCGGTACGGCAGGTTGTATTCGGCCAAAATGGCGTGCATCTCTGTGTCATTCTCGCCCGGAGTACCCAGCACATCCACGATCTTGCCCAGCGGCTCGGCGCTCTTGCGCGGCCAGTCGACCACCAGCACCGCCACCTTCATACCGTTAGCCGCCTTTTTGCCACCGATGGTGGGCAGATCCTCGCCGTCGGCAAGCGGGATACGGATGTCATACGGCATGCGCGGGCTCTCCACGATGGCCCAAACCTGACGACCGCGGACAATCAGCACTCCGATGTGCGGCTTGGCAGACCTTTCCAGTATCCGGACGACCTCGCCTTCGCGGCGCGGGCCGGTCTTTTTCTTGCCCGCCACAACCAATACGGTGTCGCCGTTAAGCGCCCCGCGCAGACGGTTGGGCTTTACCATAATATCGTCTTCCTGCCCCTCCACAACTACGAATCCGATGCCGTCGCGGGTCAGGCTGACTACGCCTTTCAACTCTTCCTGGCTGCGGCTCCGACGCTCTTTGGTACTGAAACGGACTGGTGCTCTGCCCTTTGTATTTTTCTTGTTAAGAAGTTTCTTTTTGCTGTTTTTTTTCGTCATAATTTGGACTACCTTTGTGGGATGTCGGCCGTACTTTTTTCTGCACCGCCGACATTGCAAATTTAGCAAATTCAAACGATTTTTTGGTATGGATAAGAAAGTACTTCTTATGATTTTGGACGGCTGGGGCGAAGGCAAAAAAGACCACAGCAACGCAATATACACCCAGGGACAGCCGCACATCGACGCCCTGCGTGCCAAATATCCCTTCTCGCACCTGAGCGCCTGCGGCGAAGACGTCGGCCTGCCCGACGGCCAGATGGGCAACAGCGAAGTCGGCCACCTCAACATCGGCGGCGGCCGCATCGTATATCAGGACCTGGTCAAGATAAACATGGCCTGCCGCGAGCACAAGCTGCTCGAAAACAAGGAGATAGCCGCTGCATACGACTATGTCAAGAAGAGTGGCAAGGCGCTGCACTTCATGGGCCTGACCAGCCACGGCGGCGTGCACAGTTCGCTGAATCATCTCTATGAATTCCTGGCTGTCGCAAAGCAGGAAGGGCTGGAGAAAGTCTTTGTACACTGCCTGATGGACGGCCGCGACTGCGACCCCCGCAGCGGCAAGGGCTTCGTAGAGGAGCTGGAGGCTAAGATGGCGGAGACCACCGGCAAGGTTGCCAGCGTGATTGGCCGCTACTACACTATGGACCGCGACAAGCGCTGGGAGCGTGTAAAAGAGGGTTATGACCTGATAGTCAGCGGCGTCGGCAAGAAAGCCACCAGCGCCGTGGCCGCCATCCAGGAATCCTATGACGAAGGTGTCACAGACGAATTCATCAAGCCGATATGCGTGGTGGATGCCGCCGGCAATCCTGTCGCCACAATCAAGGAGGGCGATGCCGTTATCTTCTTCAACTTCCGCAACGACCGCGCCCGCGAAATCACCAATGTCCTCACCCAACAGGATATGCCGGAGGCCGGGATGCACACAATCCCCCTCTACTACTGCTGCCTGACGCCGTACGACGACAAATTCACCGGCCTGCACATCCTCTTTGACAAGGAGAATGTCCAGAAGACCCTGGGCGAGACGGTCGCCGCCGCCGGCCGCAGCCAGCTGCGCATCGCCGAGACCGAGAAATACGCCCACGTGACCTTCTTCTTCAACGGCGGCCGCGAGGCTCCGTTCCAGAACGAGGACCGCATCCTGATCAATTCGCCCAAGGTTGCCACCTACGACCTGCAGCCCGAAATGAGTGCTCCGGAAGTGGCCGAGGCCCTGAAGGCCGACCTGGCCACCGAGAAGCACGATATGGTGATCCTGAACTTCGCCAACGGCGATATGGTGGGTCATACCGGCGTCTATCCCGCCATCTGCAAGGCAGTGGAAACTATTGACCGCCTGACTGGCGAAGTGGTGGATGTCGCCCGCAAACACGGCTACAGCGTGCTGATCACCGCCGACCACGGCAACGCCGACAACGCGGTCAATCCCGACGGCACCCCCAACACCGCCCACTCGCTCAACAAAGTGCAGTTCGTGGTGGTTGACGACGATGTCAAGAGCGTAAAAGACGGCCGTCTTGCCGACATCGCCCCTACGATGCTCACCCTGATGGGCATTCCCCAGCCTGCAGAAATGACCGGAGAATCACTTATCAGCTTCTAAGACAATATGGGTTTCGTACACCTTCACGTCCACACGCAGTACTCTATCCTGGACGGTTTCAGCGCCATCCCCAAACTGTTCGATGCCGCTGAAGCCGACGGACAGACCGCCCTGGCCATCACCGACCACGGCAATATGTACGGCGTGAAGGAGTTCCTGAAGGTGGCAGGCAAACACCCGTCGGTAAAGCCGATTGTGGGCAGCGAGATGTACGTGGCCCGCAGCGGCGACCGCTTCAAACACTCCGGCGGCAAGGAAGAGCAGGGCGCACATCACCTTATCCTTCTGGCCAAGAACCTTACCGGCTATCACAACCTGCTCAAACTCAGTTCTCTGTCGTTTATAGAGGGCCTCTACTACAAGCCACGTATCGACCACAGCCTGCTGGAGAAATATCACGAAGGCCTCATCTGCTGCAGCGCCTGCCTTGCAGGTGAGGTGCCCCGCGCCATCTACGCACAGGATTTCAAGAAGGCGGAGGAGCTGATAACCTGGTACCGGGACCTCTTCGGAGAGGATTATTACCTGGAGGTGATGCGCCACGAGACCAAGATTCCCGGCGGCGACAAGAGCGTCTTCATCCAGCAGCAGATGGTAAACGAGAAAATCTTTGAGCTGGGTGCAAAACTCGGCGTCAAGGTAATCGCGTCCAACGACGTCCACTTTGTGGCGGCGGAGGACGGCCCTTCTCACGACCGCCTCATCTGTCTGGTGACCAACGAGTTCTACGATTCGCCCGACCGTTTGCGCTACACCCAGCAGGAGTATCTCAAGAGCCAGGCGGAGATGGCGGAACTCTTCAGCGACCACCCCGAAGTGGTGGAAAACACGCTGGAGGTGGCCGCCAAGGTAGAACCGTATACCATCGACTCCGACCCCATCCTGCCAAAGTTCGAACTGCCGCAGGAGTTCCTGGACAACGTCGATTCTTATCTCGAAAAATACAAGGCA
This sequence comes from Bacteroidales bacterium, assembly GCA_017561665.1. Classification (GTDB taxonomy): domain Bacteria; phylum Bacteroidota; class Bacteroidia; order Bacteroidales; family UBA932; genus Equibacterium. The sequence goes on from JAFZBQ010000098.1 coordinate 16,207, forward strand.
ATCATAGACGAAGGCCGCGCCGACAAGAAGGGGCGCGTCCGCGGCGACGAATTCAACCGCTCGGTAGCCTATTTGTGCGACCTCTGCTACAAGGGAGCAGCAATCCGCTACGGAGAACTTTCTGAGGACGTTGCGGAACGCATCGAATTCGAGCTCAAAACCATCTCCAAGATGGGCTTCCCCGACTACTTCCTAATTGTCAACGACTTTATCTCCGCCGCCCGCAAAATGGGCATCTGGGTAGGCCCCGGGCGAGGCAGCGCCGCCGGCAGCGTAGTCGCCTATTGTCTGTGGATCACCAACGTCGATCCTTTGAAGTACGACCTGCTGTTCGAGCGTTTCCTGAACCCCGACCGTATTTCGATGCCCGATATCGACATCGACTTTGACGTGGAGGGCAAGCCGGAGGTATATCACTATGTGGAGCGCCGCTACGGCAAGGACCACGTCTCGCACGTGGTCACATTCGGCACAATGGCATCCAAGAGCGCCCTGCGCGACGTCGGCCGCATAGAGCACCTCTCTCCCGACCAGACCAATGCGCTGGCCAAGCTGATTCCCGACCGCGATTTCGAAATAACAAGCACCGACCCCGAGGACGGCAGCAAGAAGGTCACCAAAAAAGTCAAGATATCCATCCCCAACTGCATCAAGCACGTTCCGGAGTTCAAACAGATGTACAAGGATGCCTCCAAAGAGCTCAAGGAGGTAATCGACTTTGCCGGCAGGCTGGAGGGCAGCATCCGCCAGACGGGCGTGCACGCCTGCGCCACCATCATCGGCCGCGATGACCTGTCCAACTTCATTCCCCTCTGCACCGCCGCCGACAAGAAATCGGACGAGCGGCTGCTGGTAAGCCAGTACGAGGGCTCTTTCATAGAGGATGTCGGAATGCTCAAGATGGACTTCCTTGGGCTGGCGACCCTCAGCATAGAGAAAGAGTGCGTAGAAAACATCCGCAAGCGGCACGGCTTCGTGCTGGACGTGGAAAAGATTCCCATAGACGACATGGCCACCTACGAACTCTTCGGCCGCGGCGACACCATCGCCGTGTTCCAGTTCGAGTCGCCCGGTATGCAGAAATACCTGCGCGAGCTGCAGCCGACCCATTTCGAGGACATCATCGCGATGAACGCCCTCTACCGTCCCGGCCCGATGGACTACATCCCCGACTTCATCGACCGCAAGCACGGGCGCAAGCCCATCACCTACGACATCCCGGTGATGGAAAAGTACCTGAAGGACACCTACGGCATCACGGTCTATCAGGAGCAAGTGATGCTTCTGAGCCGTCTGTTGGGCGGATTCACCCGCGGCCAGAGCGACACACTGCGAAAGGCGATGGGTAAGAAGATCAAAGCCAAGCTGGACGAACTCCACCCGATGTTCCTGGAAGGCGGCGAAAAGAACGGCTACGACCACGCCATCCTGGAGAAGATATGGGCCGACTGGGAAAAGTTCGCCTCCTACGCCTTCAACAAGTCACACGCCACCTGCTATGCCTGGGTGGCCTATCAGACGGCATATCTCAAGGCCCACTACCCCGCCGAATTCATGGCGGCCAACATGAGCTGCAACCTGGACAACGGCGACGAAATCACCAAGCTGATGGACGACTGCCGCAAGAACAAGATTCTGGTTCTGGGGCCCGACATCAACGAGTCCGACACCAGCTTCTCGGTAAACAAGAAGGGCAACATCCGCTTTGGCATGGCGGGCATCAAGGGAGTCGGCCCCAGCGTCATAGACGGCATCATCAAGATCCGCGAGGCGGGCGGTCCGTTCAAGGATTTCTTCGACTTCATAGAGCGCGTGCCCAACACCGTGGTCAACCGCAAGGTGCTTGAATGCCTGGTTATGGCCGGCGCCTTTGACAGTTTCAAGGAGGCCACCCGCAGCCAGTATTTCGCCAGCACCGACAAGGGTGAGCCGTTTATCGACGCCGTGATTGCCTACGCCGCCAAATATCACACCAGCGCCCTGTCAAACACCAACACCCTCTTTGGCGAGATGGCGGAACTAAAGCCAGTCCGGCCCGAATTCCCCGTCGTGACGCAGGAAAACCGGCTGGAGATTCTCAAGAACGAGAAGGACGTGGTGGGAATGTACCTCAGCGCCCACCCGCTGGACGTCTACAAGTTCGAGTGCGAGTTCTTTGCCAACTGCACCATCGACCACCTGCAGGAGGTCCGCGTCACGGTGCCCATCCACGACAAGCTGGTGCGCGACGGCCAGCTTAAACTGGACAAGTCGGTGCTCAACAAGCAGTATACGATAGCCGGCATCGTCACCGCCGTGGAGCAGAAGCTCAACAAGAGCAACCGGCCCTGGTGCAAGTGCACCATAGAGGATTTCACCGGCTCGTTCAACTTCTCGCTGTTCGGCAAGGACTACGAGAATTATATGCAGTATATGGCGGTGAACACGCCGCTGCTCATCAAGTTCGTCACCGAGCAGCGCTACGACCGTAACAAGGACGGCGAGCGCGCCCTGGTCTATGACCTGCGCATCGCCGAGATGGCGCTGCTGGGCAACATAAAGGACGAGCGTGTCAAGGAGTTCCACGTGAACATTCCTGTGAGCAAGATAGACGAGAACTTCTACAAGGAATTCGGCAAGCTGTGCAAGAAATACCACGGCCATGCCCGTCTGTACGTCAAACTCTACGACGATGACAACCGCCTCGCCTGCGAATTCTTCTCAAAGAAATACCTGATTTCTCCCGAACCCGCCCTTCTCGATTTCTTGAAGGAGCACGGGATAGAATACCACATCTAACTATTTTCCGCTGTATCGACCGGTGAAGAGAATGGCGCCGGTGGAGGTTTCGCTGATGACATACAGGAACGGCCGGTCGGCGTGGAAGACGACCTTCTCGCCGGGCATGGCGGCATTCTTTTCCATTCCAGCCATGGAAACGGCGGCAGCTTCGGTGCCTTCTTCATCGACCTTGATTATGGCATCCTGCATCACGAAACTCAGGCAAAGGGCATAGTCGCTCATTGCGCTGAAGTCGGCCACGCCGCCCAGAAATGCGCTGGGCATACCCATCTCGGAGAGGATGTCGTTAAGATCGACGTGGTATTTGGTCTCAAACTTCGGCAGCCAGAGATCCACGTCGCAGGAGACCATATCATAATAAATGTCCTTCCAGTCGTCCAGTTTCTTGAGGGCAGCTATTACGTCGGTAACTTTCTTGCCAGTTGCGGGCAGGAGCACCGTCATAGCAAACGCGCCGTTGCCGTACGGGAGCCGCACTGCCTGGTAATCGTCAGTGGCGGTATATAGAAAGTCCTCGCGGTTCTTCATCATCTTGACCTTGCCCTTGACGCCGGCCTCGTCGGTGAAAGCCTCGTCGGCGGTGTCGGCCTTTTCGAACTTCTCCTTCCACTGGCTCTTGAAATAGAGGGCGTTCATAAGGTAGGCCAGCATACTGGGGTCGACCGCATCCAGCACCTTGGGAATAAGGCCGTTGGTGTGGTCAGAACACCACTTGTTTATCTTCTTGGTGGATCCCTCCACATCGCTGAAATCCATATTGGTGACCTCCGCCTCGTAGTAGTGGGCCACATCCTTCTTGTACTCCTCTTTCAGCGGCCAGCCGTCGTCCACAACAATTGCGTTGGCTATCTTGAGGGTGGTCTGCTTGTCCAGGTCGGGGAGCTGCTGAAGCATATTCAGGCAATACTGGTTCACCTCTGCGGTTTCACCGGCACCATAACCCAGCACATTGCATATCTCGGTGGCAGTCTGGCCCTTTGCGCCGTCCAGAATCATTCCAAGAAGGAACTGCATACTGAGCGGCGATATGATATAATCTTCTTTGGCGGCGCCGTCCACTTTCTCCAGGAAGTTGATGGCGAAGCTGTTGCCCTGTTTGACATATTCGGCAGACTTGGTGCTGATGTCAATAGGCTTGTACGGATTGTTGGCGGGTATCTTTGAGCAAGACGCAGAAGCGAGCATTGCAACTGCTGCAATCAGAAGGATGATTTTTTTCATAACGAGTGACTTTTATTGTATAAATGCACGAAGGGTGCAATTATCACTTGATATATTCCAGCAGCACCTTCTCCATAATCTTGTAGCCTGCCAGGGTGGGATGCACTCCGTCCTCGGAATGCTCCGGCGCCAGGCCGCCCTTGCCGTCGTTCATCGCCGACCAATAATCCACATAGGTGACGTTTTTCTCTTCCGTCATCCGCTTGATCATAGTGCCCAGAGTCTTGACATTGCTGGCCTGAGGGCCAAGCTCCCTGCGCCAGGGATATGCGGCGGCGGGGATGGGAGAGCAGACGAGCGGAATGATACCGTTGGCCTGGGCTATCTCCACCATATTGGCGATGTTTTCCACGATATGCTCCATAGCAATGCCGCCGTCGTTCTCCGCAAGGTCGTTGGTGCCGATCAGGATGGCGACATATTTGGGATGGAGCGCCACGACGTCGGCGCGGAAACGGGCTAGCGCATCTATGGTGGTCTGGCCGCTGATGCCACGGCCGGCAAAGTTGTTGTCGGTGAAGAAGGCCTCGTCGGCGCGCGGCCAGCCGTCGGTTATGGAATCACCGAACAGCACCGCTACCGGAGTCTGGGTCAAGGCGGCGTTGGCCTCTGCATAACGCTGATAGTTAGGGAAATCGGTGTCGGAGTGGCCGTTGGTCACAAAGTGCCGGCCGGCGATGGTCTTGCCCTCGCGGATAAAACGTACCTGAAGGTCCCGCAGCGCCTCGTAACCCGCTTCATTCAGGTGAAGATGGTCACTCTCTGTATACTGGTCTACATTGCTTTCGTTAAAAGGCGGCAGCGTGAACTGGTCCAGGTACGGCACGCCGGCGGCCCGGCAGCACATCATCTGCCTGTCTACAAACAGGTTCATTCCGTTCTCCGGGCCGCGATAGTTGATGTCGGTGCCGCTGCCGGGGGTGTTCAGGCACTTGGTGGATGTCATAAACAGGATGCGGGCATCCGGAGCCTTCTCGCGAATCTTCTTGAAGGCATAGTTGATGCCGCCGCACTGGGTATCGAGCTTGCCCTCGTCATAGCCGTCGAATTGGGTATAGTCCCACGGGTCGCCGGAGCGGGTGTTGGCCCAGGTAAAATCGTTGGTCGAGGCCCACAGGATGTAGGTGTCGTACACCGGTGCGTCGGGTGCGCAGGCCTGGTCTATCTGCCACTGGATGTGCTTCCCTTCTCTCTGGGTGATATTTGAAAAGCCGGCACCGCCGACGCCGTATTTGGTGACGGTCGCGTCCAGCTGCTCTGCCCAGTAATCGGTGGCGACATCCGAGGCCCCGATAACGGTGAATGACCCGCCGAACAGGGCGATGGTCTGTTTATGAGAGTTAACGCCGCAGCCGGCCAGCATTGCGACCGCCGCGATAAGAAATAAAAGCCTGAGGTGTTTCATAGTAAGACGATATTTTCTCAAAATTACGCAAAAAAGGGTAACTTTGCCTATATGAAAGAGACAAAAAGGCTGATTATCTTTCTGGTGCTCGTGTTTGCCATAACGTGGGCGCTGGATTTCTTTGTTATAAAACCAATGGTGGCCGAGCAGGGCTACGGCAAGGGCATCATTGCGCAGGGCATAGTGGCCGCCACTATGTTCATTCCTGCGCTGTGCGTGCTTCTGACACGCCTTTTCACCAAAGAAGGGTTTAAGAATTCCAAGTTGAATTTCAATTTGGGCAAGGGCCGCACCAGGTACTACATCATCGCGTGGCTGCTTCCGTCGGTGCTTTGCACGCTGGGCGCGCTGGCCTATTTCCTGATTTATCCCGGCAGGTTTGATGCAAGCCATTCGTATATCATACAGCAGAGTGCGGAGATGGGCGTGACCATTACGCCGGAGCAGATGGAGCAGAAAGTCTGGATGGATTTGATTGTCGCCGTGCTTATGGCACCGCTGCTCAACGTAATAACCTGCTTTGGCGAGGAGTGGGGCTGGCGGGGCTATATGATGCCCAAGCTTCTGGGCAAGATGAAATTCTTGCCGGCGGTACTGCTGGGCGGCCTCATCTGGGGCCTCTGGCATGCCCCCATCATCGCCATGGGCCATAACTACGGCACCGAATATGCCGGCGCGCCTTGGGTCGGCATCGCCATGATGTGCCTTTTCTGCATCGCCCTGGGTACTCTGTTCACCTGGTGGTGTACCAAGACCGGCAACTGTTGGCCCGCCATCATCGGCCACGGCGCTATCAACGGCTTTGCCGGAGCGCCTCTGTACTATATAGCCGCAAATGATGCCCCGCTTCTGGGGCCTACACCTGCCGGCCTTATCGGCGGTTCGGCACTCATAATAGCCGCCGTCATCGTCATTATTCTGCAGGCACGCCAATCGCGCAAAACTATAGCCGCCGAATGAGGGAAACGGCAAACATACCGGCGCAGGGACAGGCGGTCGTGGTAAAACACACCGGCAGCCATTATCTGTTGAGTCGTCTTCCCGAATGGAACCTTTTTCCCGCCGTGCTGCGCGGAAAGGTCCGTCTGAAGGGCTCCACCGCCACCAATCCCGTCGCCGTGGGTGATGTAGTGGACTATACCTTCGAAGAGGGAATGAGCGTGATAGACGCCATCCATCCTCGCAAGAACTATATAATCCGCCGCAGCGCGAATCTCTCGCGCGAGGCGCACATAATCGCCGCCAATGTAGACCACGCCTACTTGATTGTGACGATGGCCTACCCGGAGACCAAGCTGGCCTTTGTGGACCGGTTCCTGGTGACCTGCGAGGCATACGGCGTGCCAGTGACCATCGTCATAAACAAGCGCGATTTATACGACGAGGCGCTGGAGGAAATGGCCGAAGCCTTCAGAAGCATCTACGCCGCAGCCGGCTATGAAATAATGGAGGTCTCCGCCATCACCGGAGAGAATGTAGATGCGCTGCGGGCGCGCCTGGACGGCAAGGTCAACTTGTTTTCCGGCACCTCCGGCGTGGGCAAAAGCTCTCTGATCAAGGCGATGGACCCGTCGCTGGACTATATCCGCACGGCGGAAATCTCGCAGGCGCACCTGCAGGGCCGCCATACCACCACCTTCTACGAAATGTACCCCATCGCCGCCGGCGGTTTCATTATCGATAGTCCGGGAATTCGCGGCTTCGGCCTTGTCGATTTCAAGAAGGAAGAGCTGAGCACCTATTTCCCTGAGATGCTGCGCGTTATGGACGACTGTCGCTTTACCCCCTGCACCCACACCCACGAGCCCGGCTGCGCCGTAAAGGCCGCCGTGGACGCAGGCACCATCTCCGCCGACCGCTACTACTCCTATCTGGGTATGCTGGAAGAAGAGAGCAAGTACCGTTAGATGGTCATTCCATACTCTGAATCAACCACTCCAGCAGAGGCAATAACTCCGGTAGTTCTACAGTTGCGGTATGCCACAGTATCTCCGGCATAACCGTAGAGTAGTCGTGCACAAGAACGTGTCGCATCCCGACGATTTGCTCCCACGGTATTTCCGGATGGAGCTGTTTAAACTCGGGGGTCAGCATATAGGCGGCCTCTCCAAATATCTCCACATTCTTTAGGATGGCGAAATAGCGAAGGGGGTCTTCTACGAAGGTGGTATACTCAATTCCTTCGGTGAATTGACGCACAAAGGCGGCAGCCTCTGCCATATTTTCTAAACGCCCTTTGTCCCTAGCAGGCTCTCTCATATATCAAGACCTTTTCCCGTTCTACATTTTCTCTGGCAAACGGCTTGAGTGAGCCATGTTCAACTAAATCCACCTTCCTGCCGACAGCACCTTCCATCTGCTGAACAAGGCTGGAAAAACCAAGGAGGCCGAGTTTGATATCCTTTTCAAAATCTACGAGAACGTCGATATCGCTATCCGGACGCTCCTCCATTCTAGCAAAGGACCCGAAGATCCAGGCCCTGCTCACAGGAGAATCCGCCATAATCCGACAAAGACTTTGGACAGTTTTGACTCTGGTCTCGTCAATTGCGGACAAGGCGTCCAGAATCTCGTCCTTTTTACCTTTTCTGGCAGCATATCGCAGCAATCTTGATTTGTTTATGCCGTAGAGTTCGAAGGCACGTTGGAAGTCCTTCTGTTTTCTTTTCGTATCAAAATGAGCATACTCGCGGTCTGATATCCTGTCCACCATAATCTTCTCGACAGACGGCACAACAACCCTTCCCTCTACAAATACCGGAGATTCGGATATCATTGGCTTTACTAAAATATAATCGTGGAGGACATCCATCATTAGATAGGCCTTTCGGATATCCGCAACGTCCTGAAATCTCGTTCGGAGCTCCTTTATCGCCGCTTCTACATCACTGCGCGAAACCTCAACAATGAGATTTCTACCGCTTTCGTAAATGCAGTTATCCACTCCGACAAGCTTATCGAAAAGCAGATTGCTGACTTCGCGCATCCAAGGTGTTAGTTGTATTTGATACTCCATACCGTCACTTTTCTACAAAGATAATACCCTTGGCAATAATTTCAAAATATTGCCAAGAAAAACCATTAAAAAGTCCTTACATTAGCAATATGAAATATGCCGGGATGTATTCCTATATCGGTTCGAAATAAAGAAATAGTAAAATGGTCTTCCTTTTAGAATCACTCATCGCCTGTGCTGTGTTTACGTTGTTCGTTTTTCTGATGTCCAGGAATCCGATTAAGAGCATATTCAACTATCCGCCGGCTATTATCGAGAGATGTGATAAGTTGGGGCTTGTGGATGCAAGCAATAAGCCTGGCGGTGTTGCCTTCTATGTCAAAAAGGTGACTGCTATACTTATTTTCGGAGTCCTGCTGGGGCTGCTGGTAAAGTATGCGAACGGCTGCACCACATTCTGGGGTGGAGCGCTGACTGCCTATGCGTTGTGGGTAGTGGTAAACTGGTTTGATGCGTTGGTGCTGGACTGCATCTGGTTTTGCCATGACAAGCATTTCGTGATTCCCGGGACCGAAGATATGACGGACGCCTACCACGACTATTGGTTCCACATCAAAGGTGCTCTGATAGGAATGGCCCTTGGGATACCGGCGGCACTGGTGGCGGGTATAGTTGTAATAGTATTATAACCCTGAACTTGTATGAATAAAATACGGATTACAGCAATACGGCAAACGGTTTATCAGGACTTGATGGCCAAATACGAGAATCCCATTGAACATACCTGCGATATTAAGGTAGGCCAGCAATGGATTTCCGTCGATGGCAAATGTCCCGATGGCTTGTGTCCTTCTGCCTGGTCTTCTATGCGGGAGTTCGTAGAGTCTTTGGCCAAAGGCGAAGGCAATTTCTATGATGGATGGATGAAAAACCCGATGAGTGCTATGATCAGCTGCAACGACGGTTTCCGCCCGTTCAGTTTCTATATTGAGGTCATTTGATTATCCGTTCGTTTTACCGGCCACTTCATCATATGCGACTTGATTCGCCCAAGATGTTGGTAACGCTGCGAAGTTGTGCACCGTTACCCGCATTTTGGGCCTTATTTGCAGGTAATACTTCCACTTTCCGCAGCGTTACCCGCACTTTGTTTCCAATTGGTGCAAAATACTCCATATAAAACCAAAAGAAGTGACCAAAATGTGACCAAATCTGGTGAACAATAAGCCACCTTCAGGTGGCCGGCGCTCTGCGCCGCGGGGGTCACAGGGGGCAGAGCCCCCTTAAAAATAGGGGCCGTCCGGCTCCGGGTACCAAAAAAGCCACCGCAATGGTGGCTTATTTGTGTACCAACCGACATTTTTTCTCGAACCGATTCTTGGAAGACCTTGATAGAATTTGGGAGCTGCGGCACATCATCCCCGACCCCACCGACCCGTCAAAATGCGTGATTTAATTAATAACTTCTTGAAGAATTTGGCAATAACTCGGAGTTGGTTCTCCTGATGCATTATTCTTTACCCAACTGTATACCTTGCCATATTGTGTCCCATAGATAATCGGCTCCTGTATAGCCATTCTCCCATTGTGCCCAAGAAAGAATATGTGTTTTAACGATTACCACCCTGGAATCTGATGAATCATTCTCTGGTATTTCAAACTCAATCTCCCAAGTATCTCCATTGTTTATGTGTGTTTCACCAGGACCATCAAGTCGCTTTCTCTCGTAGTGATAAACTTCTTCGTCTATGATTACCTTATACTCAAAATAGCCTAAAATTTCGCCCCATGATTTTGTTGTAACTGCCACGACAGTAAAAGAATATTTTCCCCCTTCCACAGGAATAATAATATCAGCTTCGTGATGAAAAGAAATATCAAAAGGGCCATTGGGATTCCTTGGCGGCCAACAACCATAAAACCAAACCAATCCGAGCAATAATAGAATAATACTTGGAACAGCTCTCTTTATAGACATAATAACCTCGATTTGACAATAAATGTAACTATTTTTTTCGAACCAATTCATCCAAAGAATTGCTCGACATTATCTATCAGGAAACCAACCGATTACAAAGGTCGAAAAACAAAAAGTCCTCCGAAAAAACGGAGGACTTCGGTTAGGTACCAACCGACAACATTTTTTCGAACCGATTTTTGGAAGACCTTGAGCGGATTTGGGAGCTGCGGCACATCATCCCCGACCCCACCGACCCATCAAAATGCGTAGTCGGTACGGATAAATGATGCGGCTATCTCTGCCAACCTTCAACGCGGTACACTTTCTCAAGCAGCTTGCTTTCTTGACTTGTCTCAGCGTTTTTGAACCACACCTCTATTCGTGCTGCATAATACTCGCCCCAAACTCCTTCGTATATGGAGAACTGCTGATGATTGACCAGCTGTAAAAACGAAGCCGTTGCGCCAATAATAACAGTACTCGCCTTCTTTAGTCTGCTCTCGGACAACGGTATGTTATCGTTTACCTCATAGCAGCGAAGGAATATTTCTCCGGCAGGCAATGGTGTGTAATAAAAATCATACAGGTATATTCCGCCTTGTAGGCCATCCCATATTTGTAGCCATGAAGCAGGGTCATCAATATCAACCGCGACTTCAGATTGTGTTCTTTCGGGATACGGAACACTGTACTCTATCCCTTCGGGAATAGGATGGGTCCTGCCAAAATCACTTTTATCGGGACCGAATAAGGCATAAACGACCAAGATGCCCAATACGACAACCAATGCCAAAACAGACACCGTCGCTATAATAAGAACCTTGTATACCTTTTTCATCCTGACAAAGGTACAACTTATTATCGAACCAATGCCTACAACGAATTGCTCGACATTATCTACCAAGAGACCAATAGGTTACGCGGGAACAAAAAATCGAAGTCCTCTGAAAATGAAGAGGACTTCGGTCGTGTACCAACCGACAACATTTTCTCGAACCGATTCTTGGAAGACCTTGAGAAAATTTGGGAACTGCGGCACATCATCCCCGACCCCACTGACCCATCAAAATGCGTGGTCGAGGTGTATAGATAGGGTTATTTATGTTCTTGCACTCCTGAATAAACAATACGCCACTCTCCCCATTGATGGGTATGCCCCTCTTCTTCTTCGAAATCATTATTGTACAAGTCGTCAATTGATACTTTAACTACCACCTCTCTTGTTTGACCACTATCGTTTTCAGGTATAAGGATAATCAAAACAGCATCCAGGTTGGAATGAGCCTCTCGATAATCCCAATACCAAGAAGCCTCATTTGGGCCAAGTTCTTGAGAATCCTCGCCAATTGTTAACAAACATTTGAATTGACGAGCTTCCATCGGCCACACGGTTTTAGTATGATAGTCGTATCGAAAAGGAATATGCAATACTTTGCCCTCTGCCGGTATAACATCCATCTCGGCCGGACTATCAAAAACCGGGTCATACACTTCCGTAGGAAATGGGATACAACCAACAAGACACCTTAACGCCAATATAAGAGCAAAGCACTTTTTCATCTATTAATAACGCAATAGTATTATATGATGTAAATGTAGTAAAAATCAGCGAGTATTACTTGAGATTATCGAACCAATTCCTACAACGAATTGCTCGACATTATCTACCAAGAGACCAATAGGTTACGCGGGAATAAAAAATCGAAGTCCTCTGAAAATGAAGAGGACTTCGGTCGAGTACCCGGAGCCGGGGTCGAACCGGCACAGCCTCGCGGCCACTGGTGTTTGAGACCAGCGCGTCTACCGATTCCGCCATCCGGGCATTCTTAATCGAAGACGTGGCAAAGGTAGGCCAAATTTCGGAATATCCAAAATTGCTATTTCAGCGGAAAATCGGGCCAGGAGCGGTCTATGCACTCCTCGTCGTCGAGCAGGATGTCCGAATCACAGATCTGTTCTGCCGCCAGCAGCGCCATAGCCAGCAGATGATTCCCGTGCGAGCTCACCGGAGCGCCGTGCAAGATATTGTTGAAACTGCCCTTTACAAGGATGGCGTCGCCGTCGGGCGAAATGTCGGCCCCGAGCTTGCGAAACTCCTTGATATAGTTCTTCTCTTCGCCGCCCAGCGCCTTGATACCCAGGATGCGGCTAACCCCTTCGCTGCGCAGCGCAAGCAGGATAATCGGCCCCAGCAGGTCGGGACACTCGGTGACGTCGCACTCGAACGCGGCGGTAAGCGACCGGAAGGCGGAATAATACCCCACAGTGTCGCCCAGCGACTCCATTTCGGGGTCGGTGTAGCGCTCTATATCGGCTCCGGCCGTCTCCAAAACGTCCAGGATGTAATTCTCTTCCTGCAGCGAAGCCCCCCGCATATTGTCCACGCCGCTCTCCCCCGCTATCACGCCCAGCACCAGCCACAGCGCAGCAGCACTCCAGTCGCCTTCTATGTCGAAACGGCCAGGCAGGTATCTTCGCCCGTTGCTGGAAAACTTATAGACGACCCCTTTGCCTTCCTCCGCCGCCGTATCTTCGTATTTGATACCGAAGCGGCGCACAATATCGGCCGTGAGCAGGATGTGCTTCAGGCAGCTCGGCTCGCTGATCTTGAGGGTGATGTCCCCCGCGCCTGCGAGCGGCAGCGCCATCATCAATCCGGTAAGGAACTGCGCACTGGCGGGCGAAGAAATGTTATACGTTCCACCCGTAAAAGGCCCGTGCACAAATGCCGGCAGGTGGCCGAAAGAGAAATCCACAAAGACCCCGTGGCGGGTTAACTCAGGGCACCTGATGTTGAATTTGTGCGCTGCTATGGCCCCGTGTCCATCTATCATCACCATATCGCGGCAAAGCGCCGCCAGCGGGATGCAGATCCTGCACAGAAGGCCGCTGCTGCCGACATCCAGGGTGTTGTCCTTGACCCGAAGGCCATCCTCGGCAATATTCTGATGACCTGTTACAGTGAGCGTCTTGCTCCGTCTGGCATACGAAACATCGGCATAAAGCTGTTTCGCCACCGATATGGCCGATTCTATATCCTTGGAAAGGATGATATTGTCCAGCGTGGTGACGCCGTCGGTGAGCGCCGCCGCCACGATGGCGCGGATGGCGATATTCTTGGCGCACGGCGGCTGTACGTCGCCCCAGCAGTGGGTATCTTCCTTGCTGAGAAAGTCGAAGAAAAGCGGCTGCCCGTCGGCGGTGGGCAGGCGGCGGCGCGGCGCGACATAAATCAACGGCGCCCCTTTGTGGAAGGAATCGTAGCGCGACTGTTCCCCTTCGTGCCCCATCGCAAAGGCCACCAGATGATCGGCCGGAAACTGATCGTAAAGCGCCAGCACGCGCTCCGCTTCGTCGGGATGATGGGCGGTGGTCACGATTTTGGCGATGTCGGCCCCAAGCGAGAAGATGCGCGACGCGATTGACGACAACGCCTCCGTAGAATCGGTGCCAAAGGCGTTGTGATATGACAGGATCACCTTGCAGCCGTAGTTCATCGCCAAGTTCATCAGCCAGCGCAACTCGCCGCGGGGGAAGTCCATATCCACGTCTATGTAGTCGGCGCCGGCGATAATTGCGGCGGAGAGCATCCTCACCGCCATATCCACCTCCGAACTGTCGGGCTCGGCATCGTCCGGTTCCAGATCAAGATGGTCGGCCTCGGAAGGGTCCTTTATGCGATAGGTGGCCACCACGGGGCTGTCCCCGCAGTTTGCAAAAAAATACTTAAGGTCGTCGGTGTCGAAAATCAGGTCATCCAGCCGCAGCTCCACCGCGTGCGGACCGATGTCGGCCAGTGCCCACGCGAGGCAGTAGTCGACATCCATCTGGCACAGGCAGAAGCAAGGTAGACCCATAGATTACTTATTCTCCAGCCACTTGTCAATCGAGGTGAACAACTGCTTGTCGTAACGCAGGTTCTGAATAGAAGCCGCCTTCTGGAAATAGTATTTGACTGCAATATCGCTCTCCAGCAGCGGTTTGATTTCGTCCTTCGCCAGGCGGACGGCATCGGCCTTGCCGATGTTCAGTTTGGCCTTGAGCGCCTCTATCTCCGCCTTGCAGTTTTCGTAGGTACCGTCGTATTTGGTAGCCTCCACCAGCTTCTCTATCTCGGCGTCACCGCCGCTGCGCCAGTCAAACTCCTTGCTCTCGCAGAACTTCACGAAATCTTTCCACTCCTCGTCAGTGAGAGAAAACTCCTCAGCGGGAGCTATGCTCTCGTGTGCGAGGAAATACCTGATGGCGTAATCGCCAATGACGTCGTTATATACCAGCGATACGGTAGGGCGGCTGTACTTTGAACCATCCACCACGATGTCGGGAGTGATTCCGCCGCCGTCCTTCACAGTGCGGCCCTTGGCGGTCTTGAATTCGTGTGTCAGGGAGTCGGGAATGGCACCCACGCTGCCGTCTTCGTTGCGGTGGCTGTAGTCGATGGCCTGCACGCAGCGGCCGCTGGGGGTGTAATACTTGCCGGTGGTGACCTTCAGAGTGCCGTTGAATGAGGTCGGACGAACCGACTGGATAAGGCCCTTGCCGAAAGAACGGGTGCCGGCGATGGTGCCGCGGTCCAGATCCTGAAAGGCGCCGGCCACAATTTCGGACGCCGAAGCGCTGCCGCTGTTTATCATCACCAGCACGGGGATATTTGTGTCGATAGGCTCTGCCTGAGTGCGGTAATCCACGTTGGTGCCCTGGGCGCGGCCCTTGGAAGAGACGACCAGCGTCCCTTTGGGCACGAAGAGCGACATCAGTTTGATGGCCTCGTCCATAAGGCCGCCGCCGTTGCCGCGAAGGTCAATCACCAGACGCTCGGCGCCTTGTTTCTTGAGCTCCTGAACCGCCTTGCGCAGCTCGGCGCTCATACCTGCCGTGAAGCCGGTGATGGAAACATAGCCGATATTGTCCTTGAGCATGCAGTAATGCTCTATGTTGGAGATGTGTATGCGCTCCCGCTTGACGGTGACATCCTCTGTCTGTCCGGTGCGGCCCTTGACCACCTTGAAGACGACCTTGCTGCCGGGCTGGCCCTTCATACGGTCGGAACTCTGCTGCGAAGTCTCTTCATATACGCTCTTGCCGTCGATGGCGATGATGCTGTCGCCTGGCTGCAGGCCCGCCTTCACCGCGGGGCTGTCGGGATAAGGCTCGGTGATGAGCACCGCCCCGCCGGGACGCTTCTTGATCAGAGATCCCACGCCTCCGTAGACGCCGGTTGTCATCATCTGCACATCATCCTCCTCTTCTTCCGGATAATAGACAGTATACGGATCCAGCGAAGAGAGCATCGCCGTGATGCCGGTGTTTATCAGCTTGTTGAACTGTACGCTGTCGACGTAATTGGCAGAGAGCACCTTGAGTATGGAGTTCTGCACGTCCAGCGACTTGGCCAGGTCAAAATTGGCGCTCTGGGCCGATGCGGCCAGCGTAATCACTGCAAAAGCGATTACCGCGAATATCTTTTTCATCATAATTCCTGCTATTTATACACCGGCCTTACTCGGCAAAAATGATACCAATCAGGCCTTGCGGATGTAATCTACAATCCAAGCGCCGACCTCTTTGGTGCCGTATTTGGCACCGCCGGCCACCTGGATTTCCGGAGTGCGGACGTTCGCATCCAGCGAAGAGGCCACCGCACGGCGGATAAGCTGTCCCTCTTCCTTGAGGTCGAAATACTCGAACAGCATGGCTGCGGAGAGGATCTGCGCCAGAGGATTGGCGATATTGAGGCCTTTGGCCGCCGGCCAGCTGCCGTGTACCGGCTCGAATACGGGAGTGTGCTCTCCGGTAGATGCGCTGGGCAGAAGGCCCATACTGCCGGTGATGCAGCTGCCCTCGTCTGTCAGAATGTCACCGAAGGTGTTTTCTGTAACCATCACGTCGAAGAACTTGGGCTCCTGGATCATACGCATAGAGGCGTTATCCACGTACATAAAGTCGGTGGTGACATCGGGATACTGCGGCGCCATCTCCTGGGCGACCTTACGCCACAGACGGCTGGAAGCCAGCACATTGGCCTTGTCCACAACGGTAAGGTGGCGGTTGCGGCGTCGGGCATATTCATAACCCACCTTAAGGATGCGCTCTATCTCGCCGCGGGTGTAGTAGTTGGTGTCGTAGGCCTTCTCGTCGTCCTGATATTTCTCGCCGAAGTACATTCCGCCGGTGAGTTCGCGGATGCAGATGAAGTCGGCGCCTCGCACCAGTTCGTCTTTAAGCGGCGAATTGTGCACCAGGCAGTCGAAAGTCTCTATCGGACGGATATTGGCGTAAAGGCCAAGCTTCTTGCGCATTGCCAACAGACCCTGCTCGGGACGCACCTTGGCCGTGGGGTTATTGTCAAAACGGGGGTCGCCGACTGCGGAGAAAAGCACCGCATCGGCCTCCATACAGGTCTGGAAAGTCTCCTCCGGGAACGGGTCGCCAACCTTGTCAATGGCGTCGGCGCCGCAGATGGCCTCCTTGAAAGAGACCTCGTGACCGAACTTCTCACAAACGGCGCGCATTACATCCACGCCAACCTTGCTGATCTCGGGACCGATACCGTCGCCGGGAAGAACCGCTATCTTGAGTTTCATTATTGTACGATTATGTTAAGCATTTTCATTGTTGCCTTGATGGCCGCCTCCACCTGGTCGGCGTCCAGACCGCGGGTATGCAGCGTGCGGCCGTTGTAGTCCCAGTCGATGCGGGTCTGCACCAGGGCGTCGGTGCGGCCGCCCGGAGGAATGGAGACGGCGTAGTCGCTAAGCCAGGGGAACTCCATCTTCAAGTGGTTGCGGAAGATGTGGCGCACGGCACGCACGAAGGCGTCGTACTGGCCGTCGCCGGATGCCTGCTCTTCATAGACCTTGCCCTTGACCTCCAGTTTAACGATGGCGGTGGGCTTCAGGCCGTAAGCGGTGCTCACCATATAGCTGAGCAGCTTGACGTTTTCCTGGGCCATATCGTGGCCAAGCACGTCGCCCACGATGAACGGGAGGTCGTCGGGAGTCACTGTCTCCTTCTTGTCGCCAAGCTCTATTATCCTGTCGGTGACGCGGCGGGTCTGCTCCGGGGTGAGATCCAGATGCATACTCTCCAGATTCTTGAGGATGTTGGCCTTGCCGCTGGTCTTGCCCAGCGCGTATTCGCGCTTGCGGCCGAACCGCTCCGGAATGAGGTCGTTGCAGTAGAGATTGTTCTTCTTGTCGCCGTCGGCGTGGACGCCTGCCACCTGGGTAAAGACGTTGTCGCCCACTATCGGGCGGTTGGCGGGAATCGGAGTGCAGGCGTAGCTCGACACCAGGCGGCTCGCCTCGTGCAGACGGCTCTCGTCTATGCGCGTCTGGACTCCGGCCATATCGGCCAGCACCGCCTGAACGCTTGCCAGAGGGGCGTTGCCGGCGCGTTCGCCGAGGCCGTTGACGCAAGTGTGAACGCCGCTGCAGCCCGCCTTAACGGCCGCCAGGGTATTGGCAACCGCCAGATCGTAGTCGTTGTGGGCGTGGAAATCAAAGTGGACGCCGGGAAACCTGGTCGCCATCTGACCGACATATTCGGTGACCTTTGCGGGAGAGAGCACTCCCAGGGTGTCGGGCAGCATGAAGCGCTTTACGCCGCAGTCCTGCAGGCTCTTGACCAGATTGAAGACATATTCCGGAGAGTGCTGGATGCCGTTGCTCCAGTCTTCGAGATATATGTTCACCTCCAGCCCCTTTTCACGGGCGGCGGCAATGGTTTTGCGAATCTCTGCGATGTGCTCTTCAGGAGTTTTGCCGAGCTGCTCGCGACAGTGGCGCTCGCTCCCCTTGGTGAGCAGGTTCATCACCTTGGCCCCACAGCCGGCAATCCAGCTGGCGGAGGTGTCACCGTCTACAAATCCGAGCACCTCTATGCGCTCCAGGCAGCCGTTCTTGGCGGCCCAGGCACAGATGTCGCTCACCGACTCGCGCTCGCCTTCAGAAACCCTTGCCGAGGCTATCTCGACGCGGTCCACGCGGGCGTTCTGCAGCAGGAAACGGGCTATGAGCAGCTTCTCGTGGGGCACGAAGCCCACGCCGTTGGTCTGCTCGCCGTCCCTGAGCGTGGTATCCATTATCTCGATCCGTCTCATAGTAACGTCGTTTTATGCGTTTGCCTTTTCCCAGGCCTCTATTTTATCCTTGCTCTCCAGCAGGAAATCGATATCGTCCAGGCCGTTCATCAAGCAGTATTTCTTGTAGCCGTTAAGGTCAAAATGCTCGCTGCGGCCGGTTGCCAGATTGGTCACTGTCTGCGCCGGGACATCCACCTTCACTTCGGTCTTCGGGTCGGCCTTGATGCTGGCGAAAAGCTCCGCCAGAAAACCTTCGCTTACCATTACCGGCAACACGAAGTTGTTGAGTTCGTTGTTGCGGTGGATATCGGCAAAGAAGCTGGAGATGACCACGCGGAAGCCGTAACCGGCAATTGCCCACGCGGCGTGTTCGCGGCTGCTGCCGCTGCCAAAATTCTTGCCCGCAACCAGTATGCAGCCGCTGTAGCGGGGGTCGTTGAGCACGAAATCCGGATTGGGCGTGCCATCCTTTTTATAACGCCAGTCACAGAACAGATTGTCGCCGAAGAACTTCTCGTCGCGGGTTGTGGCCTTCAGAAAGCGGGCGGGAATTATCTGGTCGGTATCCACATTCTCCAGCGGGAGAGGGACACAAGTCGATTTAATTATATCGAATTTCTGTTTCATGGCAGTCTACATTAAGGTTCTGGGGTCGGTGATGACGCCGGTAACGGCTGCGGCAGCAGCGGTGAGCGGGCTGGCCAGTACGGTGCGGGCGCCGGGGCCCTGACGGCCTTCAAAGTTGCGGTTGGATGTGGATACCGCCAACTTGCCGGCGGGAATCTTGTCGTCGTTCATGGCCAGGCAAGCACTGCAGCCGGGCTGACGGATCTCGAAACCGGCTGCCTCAAGAACCTTGTCAAGACCTTCGTCCTCTATCTGTTTCTTTACCATCCAGCTGCCGGGAACCAGCCAGCAAACAACGTCCGGTGCCTTTTTGCGGCCGGCGGCGATGGATGCGAACGCCCGGAAATCTTCTATGCGGCCGTTGGTGCAGCTGCCGCAGAACACGTAGTCGACCTTCTTGCCAAGCAGTTTGTCACCGGGCTTGAAGCCCATATAGTTAAGCGAGCGAAGGTACGAGGCCTGGCCGCTCTCAGCAACGGTGTCCAAAGCCGGAATGCTGTCGCAGATGCCCATACCCATTCCGGGGTTGGTGCCGTAGGTGACCATCGGCTCTATGTCTTCTGCCTTGTAAACAACCTCGCGGTCAAAGACGGCGTCTTCTCCGCTGCGCAGCGTCTTCCAATAAGCCACCGCCTTGTCCCAGTCAGCGCCCTTGGGGGCGTATTCTCGACCCTTTATGTATTCGAATGTCTTTTCGTCGGGGGCGATGAAACCGCCGCGGGCGCCCATCTCTATCGACAGGTTACAAAGTGTAAGGCGGCCCTCCATACTCAGGTCTCGCACCGCGCTGCCTGCATACTCCACAAAGTAGCCCGTAGCGCCGCTGGTGGTCATTTTGCTCATAATATAGAGCGCCACATCCTTGGCGGTGACTCCTTTGCCCAGCTTACCCTCCACGCTGATGCGCATAGACTTGGGTTTTTGCTGCAAAATGCACTGCGAAGCCATCACCATCTCCACCTCGGAAGTTCCGATTCCGAAGGCAACCGCGCCCATCGCGCCGTGTGTGGAGGTGTGGCTATCGCCGCAGACGATGGTCATTCCGGGCAGCGAAAGGCCTCTCTCGGGCCCTACGACGTGGATAATGCCGTTGCGCTTATCGTTCATCCCGTAATGTGTCAAACCGAATTCAGCGGCGTTGGCGGCCAGGGTGTCGACCTGCTTCTTGGAAACGGGGTCGGCGATGGGTTTGTCCTGGTCGTG
>JAFZBQ010000099.1 GCA_017561665.1 Bacteroidales bacterium
CAGCGCCAATCTGGCCCTTTACGGTGCCGGTCTGGATTATATCACATGGGATTCGGAGGAATCGCGGCGCTACATAATAGCGCAGGCGCGCTTCTTCCGCGCCTGGGCCTACCGCAATCTGGGCGAGCTGTTCGGCGGTGTCCCCATCGTAGAGGATATTACCACCGAGGCCCGCTACGATTTCCGCCGGGAGACGCGTCTGGACACCTATCAATATGCCATTGACGAGTTGGAGGCGATATTGCCTGACCTGCCCGAGACGCCGCCGGAGCGGGGCCGTATAGTGCGCGGTGCCGCGCAGCACACGCTGGTTCAGCTCTACATAGACAAGGGCGTCGTTCTGGAGCAGGAAGGTGATAAGGCAGAGGCCCTGAAGGCCTACAACACCGCCATTTCCTATGCCAACGACGTGATAGACGGCAATACGTATCACTTGATGACGGAGCGCTTCGGAACCCGCAAGGATGAAGGGCCGAAATTCTACTACGACTACACTCCGGATGAAAAGACCGGCAAGTTGCGCGAGGACCGCACCTACGCCTCGGCGGGGGTAATCATTCCCGGAAATGTCTATTGGGATTTGTTCCAGCCGGGCAACCAGTGCTACGAAGACGGCAACTACGAATCCATCTGGGTGGCCCGGACATCTTCCCTGGATGCCGTTTTGAACAAGGACGGCGATGCCCGCCTGAACTATTCGCGCAGCTACGGCGCCTGCTTCCGCGACATCCTCCCCAAGGACCTGATCGGTCTCACTCCCGATGTCGGCGGCCGCGGCGTGACCTGGATAATGCCCACCGCCTATGCACGTGACGGTGTTTACGAGGACAAATGGGGCAAAGACATGAGAAACAGTGAGGCAGTCATGCGCCGAACCCTGCTGGGTAATGTGGAGGGCAGCAAGTACTACGGCAAGGTCATCCCATGGGAGGTAATCTACAGGCAGACCGGAGGATATAATCAGGATGCCAAGGACGCCGCCTATACGCAGTGCTTCCCGCTCTCCTGCAAGATACATATGGATGAGTATATCGACGATTCGGCTGGCGGCAACCGCACTTACATTTATCGCGACGAGTATATCATCCGATTGCCCGAGACCATTCTGCTGCGTGCCGAGGCCAAGTGGCGCATATCCAATCCCAAGGCGGCCGCCGATGACATCAATATGCTCCGCACCAGGGCCAAGTGCGGCTACAAGGTGATGGCTGCAGATGTCAATCTGGACCTGATTCTGGACGAGCGCTGCCGCGAACTGATTTTCGAGGAGAACCGCTGGAACACGCTGCTGCGACTGGGTGGCACGGTGGCGGTGGACCGCATCCGCGAATACTCCTATTGGGACGCTCCCCGCAGCGCCTCCATGCGCAATTTCAACCTGTGGCCCATCCCACAGAGTTTCATCGATACCAACAAGGACGTAAAAATTGAACAGAATGAAGGCTGGGATTAATATATTGTGCCTGATTTGGGCATTCCTGACCATGCCGGGCTGTGAAAATCTGGAAGGCTTGAAGCCGGCTGCTCAGCCCGAATATCAGGAGGGCGACATCGTGGTGTTGGATTTGCGCCGATGGCGCGACATCTCCTCCAAGGATTCCATCGGAGTGGTGCGCCTGTGGGAGACTATGCACCTGACCAGTACACTTCAGGGCATTGTAAACCGCGACCAACCCCGTTTGTACATAAAGTATATATCTACAGAAGGCATTGATATCGATGATTTCTGGTGGGATAAATGTGTGGGCGAGGGCAAGTGGCTCGCCGGCCGACGCACTATAACTATGTACGACCCCGTGAAGGTGCTGGATATTTTCCGAGACAGGATTCAGGGAATGGTTGTGTATGATCCCAACGTGGCATCGACCAGCAACGTGGCATCTACCGTCGCCGGCGCAGAAGATCTGGTGGCGGTGCGCTACGACCTGCGTCCCGGCAGCGTGTACACCCGCCTGGTGCAGCGCGGCATTCCTGTCAAGGTATGGCTGCTGAACGAAGACGGAACATCCAAGTTCCACAGCAAGCTGGAGCCCTATCGCTGGGCGGTGGACAATTACCTCAAGACCGGCAAGTGCAGCGGAGAGACGGCGGCATATTACATTGACCAGTACTGGATGACCGCCCCCGGCAATGCCGGAATGAACCATCACCAGCTCACCAACCACGATTATTTCGTATCCCATAGGGGATTCTTCTTTGACCTCTCTCCCTGGGGCGACGAGGAGGCCTCAGACGCAATAGGCGAGGGCAACGGCGACCGTGATATGTTCATAGATATCTTCAAGGAGATACACAATCTCAACGGAGATCAGACCTTCTGCCACGTTGGCGGTTTTGCCCCCTGGGCTCACAAGTATTCCGACAACTACAGGTTGCCCCATCCCAGCAAGCACGGCGCCGCACAGACGGAGTGGGAAGTGGTGTACCTGATGAGCGCCTTCAACGCCTTCAAGGATGCCGACGCCGCCAGCTACGGCGCTATGGCCAACGCATCGTTCTGGCAGCATTATCCCGTCAGGGACAGTTATCCTCAGGAATGGATAACCCGCGAGCAACTAAAGGCCAAGGGCTATCTGACCGCCGCCGGCAAGGTCGATATGTCCAAGAAATATGTCCTCTTCTATGTGGGCGACTATGACGCTGCAGCGTGGATATATCAGAAGATGCCGTCTATCTGGGAAGATTCTACGCGCGGCAGCGTGCCGATGATGTGGAGTATAGACCCCTCGCTGGCGCTGAGGGCCCCGATGATTATGGACTATATGCGCAACACCGCCACCGATATGGACTATTTTGCGGCGGGCGACAACGGCGCCGGATATCTCAATCCCGGTATGCTGGAGGAGCCGCGCCCTGTGAGCGGCATTCCCTCCGGCGTGGCAGCCTGGGCGGCCCACAACAAGAAGTATTACACCCAGTGGGGACTTTCCGTGACCGGCTTCGTGATAGACGGTAACGGTCCCGGAATGACCGACACCGGCTTCAAGGCATACGCCACGTTCAGCCCCAATGGCATCTGCCCCCAAAAGCTGCCCGAAGGCCGCCAGGCCTATATGGTGGACAATATGCCGATGCTCCGGTGCGGCGGTGCCAGTGTTGGATCTGAACGAATAGAAGAGGCGGGTGCTACTGCGATGGGTATGATTGCAGACCATCCGGAGATGCCGTTCTACTGGATACGCACTATTCTCAAAACGCCCACCTGGCACAAGGGGGTGAAAGATTATATGGAATCTCACGATTCTAACGTGGCGGTGCTCAGCGGCCCCGAGTTTTACGAACTGCTGCGCTGCTACCTTGAATAAAAAATATTGCTTATGACATCGATGCAGGACATAGCCGACAGGCTGAACATTTCTAAAAGTACCGTTTCGCTGGTGCTCAGCGGTAAATCCGACGGCAGGGTGAGCGAAGCGGTCAAACAGCAGGTTCTCAAGACCGCCAAGGAGATGGACTATCATCTCAACGAACTGGCCCGCAGCCTGCGCGTGGGGTCGTCCAACCTTATCAGCGTGATTGTCACCGATATTTCCAACGAATTCTTCGGCCAGTTGACCTTCAATATCCAGGAAGAGGCCAAGAAGGCGGGGTATCTGGTGCTCACCATCAACAGTAACGAGAGCGACGAGGAGTTTGAGCAGATGTCCCGAATCCTTATCAGCAAGAAAGTGGACGGTATAATCGCCGTGCCTACGCCCGACGGCGCCGCCGCACTGAAGATGATACTGGACCAGAATGTTCCGCTGGTCACCGTGGACCGACTTTGTGAAAACGTCGATGCCGATTATGTCGGCGTGGACAACTACGAGGCGGCTAAGTCGGCGATGCAGGGCCTGCTGGCGGAGGGGTTCAAGAAGGTGACGCTGGTGCGACTGGATATCGACATTCCTCCGCTGAACGAGCGTCAGAGAGGCTACGAAGATGCTATGAAAGAGGCCGGTCTGGCTTCCAACATCAAGTGCCACAGAATCCGTTTCGGAGAGGGCTGGGAAGATGATTTTGACAATGCCAAGGAGAGCCTGAAAGCGTCCGACGCGGTATTCTTCTCGTCCAGGCGCGTGTTCACCCAGGCGATGTCAATGGCAAACAAGACGGGCCGTCTGCCCAAGGACCAGTGCCTGTTCTGTTTCGACGACGTACTGCCCTATATGAACGGCAGCCGCGATGTCAGGTATATAGAGCAGCCGGTGGCGGAGATGGCCCGCAAGTCCTTCGAGCTGTTGCTGTCCCAGATTCAGGGCAAGGAACACACCCCCGGCCGCTATGTTTTCCCCACTAAATGCATTTCAGGCAAGTTTTAGATATGAAAAAAGCAATAGTCATACTGGCGGTTTTGCTGGCATTGACCGCCTGTGGCAGGCAGTCTGCCCTAGAGAATGTAGATACCACCATCGGAGGGGTAGGAGTGCTGCTGCAGCCAACCCGTCCCACTGTGCAGCTGCCAAACCAGCTTATCCGCTGGTCGCCGGCCCGCGCCGACCTTCTGGACGACCGCGTATGGGATTATCCCCTTACGCTTACGACCCATCGCCTGCAGAGCGTGTTCGGCTTTTTGCCGTTCGTGCGCGACGAGCGTCCCTGGCGCAGCGTGTGGCAGGTCTATGACGGCGAGGTGGTTACACCTTACGAGTATACATCCCATCTGGAGGGGTGCGACATCCGCTTCGCGGCCTCCAAGAAAAGCGGCATAATAGAGGTCAAATTCGATGGTCCAGGCCTGTTGCGGTTCCATTCCCTTCAGGGACGCGGCACTTTTGCCCTGGAGGACGGAGTGCTTCGCTGCACCGAGCCCTTTGCCGGTATGACGGCATACGCTTCCGTGGTTTTCAGCTGCCCCGTGACAGTGGCGGATGCCACCGAAGACGGCAAAAATATTCTGCTGGATGTGCCTGAAAAGGAGGTCACAATCCGCTACGGCATCTCCTATATCGACTGCGACCAGGCACTGGCCAATCTGGGCGAAGAGATTCCTTCTGACAATTATGAGAAGGTGCGCGATGACGCTAAGGCTATCTGGGAGAAAACTCTCGGAAGGATTGCCGTCAAAGGCGGTACGGAGGCCCAGCGGAGGCTGTTCTACACCTCCTTCTGGCGCTGTTGTGAACGAATGGTGGACATCAGCGAATACGGCCGTTACTACAGCGCCTTTGACCATGCTGTTCACGAGAGCGACCAGCCCTTCTATGTGGACAACTGGCTGTGGGACACCTATGTGGCGCTGGAGCCGCTGCAGACCATTCTCGACCCGGCCAAGGAAGAGGACAAGCTGCGCAGCTATGTGGAAATGTACAAACAGGGCGGCACGATGCCGTCGTTTGCCGTGGTATGGGGCGACTGGCCCGCTATGACCGGCAATTTTGCCGCGGTGTGGATGGCCGACAGCCGCGCCAAGGGACTCAAATTTGATGTCGAAACCGCCTACGAAGGCATCCGGGCCAACTCCCTGGACGCGACGCTGCTCCCCTGGCGCAACGGTCCAAAGTGCGAGCTGGACGATTTCTATAACGAACACGGCTGGTATCCCGCGCTGCATCCCGGCGAGCAGGAGACGGTAGAGGCTGTCTCGATGCCATGGGAGAGGCGCCAGGCGGTGTCTCTCTCCACCGTATTCTCCTACGCCGACTGGGCCACCGCCCAGATTGCCAAAGAATTGGGTAAAGAAGATGACGTGGCGCTGTTTACCGAGCGCGCCAAGTACTACCGCAATGTATACCGGCCCGACAAGAAGATGCTCTGGCCCAAGGACAAGGACGGCAACTGGATAGAAGGTGTGGATCCCCGCTACATGGACCGCGCCTATTATACCGAGAATAACGCCTATACTTTCCAGTGGGACGTTAAGCACGACCTGGAGGGCCTGTTTGAACTGATGGGCGGCCGTGCCGCGGCAGAGAAGAACCTGGACGATTTGTTCCGCATCCAACTGGATATGGCCAAGTTCGACTTCTTCAAGATTCTGCCCGACGCTACCGGAATGGTGGGACAGTTTGCTATGGGTAACGAGCCCAGCTTCCACATTCCGTATATCTACAATTATGTGGGCGCGCCGTACAAGACGCAGAAACGCATCCACCAGCTCATCGACTGCCTGTTCTCCGACACCGTTTCCGGCATTCCTGGCGACGAGGACGGCGGCGGTATGAGCGCCTTCGTGGTCTTCTCAATGATGGGCTTCTTCCCCGTGACGCCGGGCGTGCCGGTCTATGCCATCGGCAGTCCGTTCTTTGACCAGACCACCATCACCCTGCCTTCCGGCAAGAAATTCACCGTCAAGGCAAAGAATTATTCCAAGGAAAACAAGTACATCCAGAGCGCCAGCCTGAACGGCAAGAAACTGGACCGCAGCTGGTTCACCCACGACGAACTGATGGCCGGCGGGGTGCTGGAACTCACAATGGGAGACAAGCCCAATAAAGATTGGGGAAAAGATAATCTGCCCCCGTCAAAAATATGATTGGATTTTGTATATTTGTGACAGACAACAAAACTAAAAACAGATAAAATGAAAAAAGTCGCTGACAAACAAATCCTGATGGCCGCTGACTTTGCCGGCTATCCCCTTAAAGAAGAAATCAAGGCATACCTGGAGAAGAAAGGCTGGACAGTTACAGATATCGGCGTAAAGGCTGACTCCGATCCTGAGGACACCGAGTTGATGTTCCACCGCATCGGCCTCCGCGTAGGTGCTATGATTACCGAGAAGGAATTCGAGCGCGCCCTCATTTTCTGCGGCACCGGCATGGGTATTCACATCGCCGCCAGCAAGTGCCCCGGCGTTCACGCAGGTGTGGTAGAGAGTGTTCCCGCAGCGTTCCGCGCAATCACCGGCAACGGTGTCAACGTGCTGGCAATGGGTGCATTCTATGTAACTCCCGAGCTTGGCAAGCAATGCGCCGACGCCTTCCTCTACAATGATTTCGGCAGCGGCTGGGAGTGGTGGCCCGACTTTGACAAGTTCCATCAGATCGCCATCGACGAGCTCAATGCCTTCAACTATGAAGAGTACAAGGCCAATGGCTTCAAGGTAAAGCATCTGGGCGACTGCCACTGCGAGCTATACGACCGTCCGGAAGGCTTCAGCAGCGTTCCTCTGATGTGCAAGAGGTAAGGTTCCGGATAGGAAAACACCTAAGCGGGCAAGGTCTTCTCCGATGACGGGGACCTTGCCCGCTTCTTTTGTGCAACTATCTGGAAAATAGTGAATTGTGCAAACAGGGTGGGCAAGGTTCCGGCACTTTGAACAGACCTTGCCCACTCTGGCGTTATTACAGCATCTTGATGAAATAGCCGCCGACCACGGCGCGGGCCTTGAATCCGCGGCGATGCGGCGCGTGGGTGAAGTACCAGTCGGTCATCGGCACGCGGTCCACCGTCTCGTTGAAGAAGCGCCACATCGGATCGGTCAGCGCCTCGAAATCTTCCTGCCTGTCGGCCAAAGTTGCGGTCCACATAATCCAGTCGCTCTTGGTATACATCTCACGGTTGTCCAGCGGCAGGCCGTAGGCATTCTGTTTGGTGAGATAATATGCTGTCTCAGTAGCACGGACTTCGGCCGGGAAGAGCCCCAGCCCCAGGATCTTGTCCCAGACCATATTGTATTTCTGGCTCCATGTGCCGGGTTTGTCGAATGTCAGGCGGTAATGGTCGCCGTCACCGGCCATTTTGACCCACTCCGAGGCCATTTCACGGGCGGCGGAGGTGTAATCGGCGGCGATGTCGGCTTTGCCCAGCTTTTCGGCCATGCGGCCGTAGCAGGCAAGGGCCACGATGGCCTTGATGGAGAGATTGGCGTTATGGGCAAAGTGGCCGGCGAAGTCGTCGGTACAGAGCTGGTTCTCAGGATCGAGGCCGAAAGTGCGCAGGTACGCCGCCCAGGTGGACAGCGTCTCCCAGTGGCGGGCGGCATAATCCCAGCTCTTCTCGAAGTGACAGATGGCGGCTGTCAGGATCATCATATTACCCGCCTCCTCAACCGGCATATCGCCGGGATAGGTCTGTCCCTCGGCCATCGGATAGGTTCCCACATCGTGACAGGGGAAGGGCTTGGTCCAGCGGCCCGATTCGGAATAGTAGAAGTTGGCGTTTATCATCGCCTCGGCCATCTTGGGGTTGTATAGCAGATACAGCGGCGCTGCCGGATAAGATATGTCAACGGTTCCGACGCTGCCGTTGCTGTTGTTTTCTTTGCTAAGCAGCAGCAATTCGCCTTCGGGCGACTGGACCAGTTTCTGTGCGCAGATGCTCTGGCGGTAGGCCAGGGCGCACATTTCGGCGTATTTGCGGCCGCCGGCGGCAGTCGCGTCACGCATCAGTTTGCGGTCAAACTCATCGCAGCGGCGCATCATCAGATAGTAGTCCTTGCGGGCTGCCTCAAACTGGTCAAAAATGGTCTTTTTGCCGCTGCGGTTCCAGTACGGGCGCAGCTGCGTACCGAAATAGCGGATACTGTAGACGTCGTCGTAGCCCACCATCACCATCCCGGTGTGATTGCGGACCTTGCCGAAGGCGCGCACCAGGCACAGGGTGCCGTCGTCGAACAGGGTTGTGGCTGTGCCGGTCTTCTCGGCGGCCAGGTAGAAATACCCCCAGTCGATGCGGATGTCGTCTCCCTTGCTGGAGAAATAGTTCTGGCTCTTGGTGCCTGTCGCAAGCATCATCAGCCGGCCGATCTCCACCCGGGATGACATGGTCTCCTGATCCGGAGTATTAACAGCCCAAAGCGGCGATGCCTCAAATCGGATGGATACGGTGTGCGCCTGGCCGTCGGTGGCCTTAACCTCGTAAGATATGTAATTCACCGGGCGGCTGATAAGTTCTGGCGAATCCAGCAGCAGCGGTGCGGTAAAGGTCAGTTTCAGCTCCACCGGCCCGCAGGTAAAGGCATAGTGTGTCTGCGTGGCCTGTACGTCGGCAAACAACTGCACGGCGGTGATGCCTTCGCCGGCTCCCATAAAACGGTACTGGACGCCATCCACCGTCAGAAATCCCTTCAGCGGGAAGGGTTTCTCGGTCCAGTGACGCACGTCGTCGTCGTAAAGATGGTCGGCCATGCTCCAGCCGTTGGTGTAAGGGTCTATTGTTATCAGCGGATAGGCGGGTGCGCGCAGGGTGTTTCTCTCAGTCTTGACGGGCGCGGCGGTTGCCAGTGCAATCAGGGCGATGGTCAGCAGTCTTATCATCGGTATAAGCTTTTAATAAGGTAAAGATATTGCTATATTTGCATTATGACAAATCGTTTGCTTCTTGCAGCCGCCGTAGCGCTTGGCCTGATAATCGGACTGCCGGCGTATGCCCAGAAAAACCACGTGGATGACATCTGGGTGGATGCCCGCGCCACTTTCCATCAGCAGACCGAGGCGGGCGATTATTCCACCCATTTCCAGGGCGATTATTTCAATGTCCATATCGCCGGTCATCTGACCGACAACCTTTCGTTCAGGGTGAGGCAGCGGATGAACAAGAAGATTGATGCGGAGAACCCCTTCAATGCCACCGACTTCCTCTGGCTCAAGTGGCAGGCGACGCCGCACTGGTCGTTTACGGCCGGCAAACAGGCGATTCTGCTGGGCGGCTATGAGATTGACTCGGCCCCCATCGACGTCTATTATTACAGCGCCTTCTGCTCTCATCTGTACCAGTATTACGCCTTCGGTGCCACAGCCACATATTCTTTTGCGCCGGGACAGGACCTTTCGCTGCAGTTTGCCCCGTCGCCCATATCTTCCGGCAGGCAGGACGCCTATTCCTACAACGCCTACTGGCACGGCCACATAGTTCCGCTGTGGGAGACTCTGTGGAGTTTCAATATAGTGGAGGATGAGTTCCACCGCAAGATGAACTACATCATCTTGGGCAACAAATACTATTTCGGGCCGCTGGTGGTGGATATCGACCTGATGAACCGCGCCGCCCCGCGTCAGCCGCGGTATTTTCTCTCTGACTGGACGGCCATCTGCAAGATGATATACTCCGTTGACAAATGGAACCTCTGCACCAAGTTCGGTTACGAGGTCAACAGTGCGGAGAATGTCGATGAGTACGGACTCTCATACAACACGGCGCTTCTGGCGGGGCACAACTATCTCTACGGTGGCTGCGGCGTGGAATATTTCCCGCTGGGAGACGACAACCTGCGCCTTCACGCCGTCTATTTCCGCGACAATCACGACCGCATCAACAACTATGACATCGGCCTGACCTGGCGATTCAAGATTTACTCGCGGGAGTAATTATTTCACTTCGATAAAGGCCTTTTCCGAAGCGATGCCGTCGCGGTTGACGGTCTCCACGGCGTATGTTCCCTTGTCTGAAGGGATTCGCAGCTGCATGGCCGGCGGATCCACGGGGCGTGACTGGTCACCGTTTCGGTCGTAGTCCTGATACATTCCGCTTTCGGGCACACGGCCAATCAACTCGCCATCCCTGTAGATGTTGAAGCAGCCGATTCCAGATTCAAGGTCGGCCTCGGCGCGCCAGGTCAGCATAAAAGCATCGCCATCAGGGGTAATCTTCAGTTCATACGGCTTTTCGGGCGGCGTGGTATCCTTGACGATGCCGGTGGAGGCAAACTCCCTGAAGGTCACGGCGCTGTTGTAGTCGGGCAGCAGGCACAAACTGCGCTTGTCGCCGCGGAACCCGGATTCACTGTAGATATTGAAAGAGAGCGTGTCCACCAGATAGCTCCGGCTGCGGTCTATGGGTTTCAGGCTGCCGTCTTCGGAGAGCCGCTGCTCAAGCGCCGCATCCCAAAAGGGGATGGTGATGGTGCGCATATAGCTGTGGTTGTGTCCCTGGCCGCGGGTGAATGCGATGGAAGCGGGTGCGTCGTGGCTTCTTAGGTGCGCAAACGAATGGCGGGCGGTAGCGGGAATGTTGTCGGCCCCTTCGCCCGGCCCGGCGTGGCGGAACAGAATAGGCACATCATAGCCCTCCGGGGCATAGTCCCAGTCGGGATCCCACGCGGCGGAGTAGGCGATTGCGGCTATTATCCTCTCCGGATGCTCGTGAAGCATACTCAGTACCCAGTATCCTCCGCCGGAATGGCCCCAGATAAGGAATGGAGCTTCCGGCAGTTCTGTGTGTCCAGTCCTGACGCCCGCTTTTGTGAGGGCCAGCAGCAGGGCCTTGTAGCTGCCGTTACCCGGGTAGGCCCACACGTCGCACAGGCCGAAAATGGCAGCTTCTATTATTGCCAGGTCCCACTTGCGGGCGAATGCCTGATACTGCACGTCGTGATGGCGGCTCACTCCGAATTCCTCCTGGCTGCAGCCGTGTTGGAACACCATCACGCCGCGGATTTTCTCTGCGGTGGATGGCACGTACACGCCGTAGTCGACGTGGTCTGCAAACTTGCATTCATCGCCAATCAGGGTGATGTCAAAAACGGTGTCGGCAGCAGCCGCGTTTTCGGCGGCAGATTTCTGGACCCGCGCCGTACGGCACGAAGTCAGGGCCAGGGCGGCCAGCGCCGCAATCAGTATCAGTCGTTTGGACATTAGGCCTCGGCGTAGAGTTTTATGATGTTCAGAATGACCTCGCGGGCCTTTTCCATGCTCTCCAGCGGCACGAATTCCAGTTTGCCGTGGAAGTTGTGGCCGCCGGCAAAGATGTTGGGGCAGGGGAGTCCCATATAGGAGAGGTTTGCGCCGTCGGTGCCGCCGCGGATGGGCTGTACGCGCGGTTTGATGCCCGCCATCTCCATCGCTTTCATGGCGTTTTCAACCACGTGGAAGTGCGGCTCCACCATCTCGCGCATGTTGCGGTACTGGTCGCGGATGTCGGCAGAAACGATATTGCCGTATTTCTTGTTTATGAAATCGACGGCGTCCTGCACCATCTTCTTCTTGACCTCGAGTTTGGCGGCGTCGTGGTCACGGATTATATAGCTCATATCGGCCTCCTCCACCACGCCCTTGAAACTGGTCAGGTGGATGAATCCCTCGTACCCTTCGGTGAATTCGGGGCGCTGCTCCACCGGCAGCATCGCGTTCAGTTCCATTGCCACCAGGCAGGCGTTTATCATCTTGCCCTTGGCATAACCGGGGTGGATGTTGCGGCCGGCAACGTGAATCTTGGCGCCTGCGGCGTTGAAATTCTCGTATTCCAACTCGCCGATCATGCCGCCGTCCATGGTGTAACCGTAATCGGCGCCGAACTTGCCCACGTCAAACTTGACCACTCCGCGGCCGATTTCCTCGTCAGGGGTAAAGGCTATCTTGATTTCGCCGTGCTTGAATTCGGGGTGGGTCACCATATATTCGGCGGCGGACATTATCTCCGCCACGCCGGCCTTGTCGTCGGCGCCCAACAGGGTGGTACCGTCGGTGGTGATCAGAGTCTGGCCCTTGTACTGCGCCATCTCGGGGAATTCTTCCACGCGCAGGCTCTTCTCAGGATTGAGGGCGATGTCGCCGCCGTCATAGTCCTTGATAATCTGCGGCTTGATATTGTTGCCGGGGGCGTCGGGCGATGTGTCCACGTGGGCGATGAATCCCAGGCGCGGCACCTTTTTGCCGGTATTTGCGGGGATGGTGGCCATTACGTAGCCGTACTGGTCCAGAGCCGCCTCAATGCCCATCTGCGCCAATTCCATCTGCAGCTGGCTCAGAAGTTTGAGCTGTTTTGCGGTGGAGGGCTGGCTGGGGCTCTCTTCGCTGGACTGGGTGTCAAACGACACGTATCTCAAGAATTTGTCAAGTATCTTTTCCATTATTGCTCGGGTTTAGCTTTCAATGAAGAACAAACCATATATATAATGATAAGCAGGTAAGGCACTATGGCGATGACCTCTCCGTAAGTTGCATTCCAGCCGGTGAGGAACCAGTCGACCTTTGCGAATTTGAGTATTGCGCTCACTACGCCCATCAAAGCGCCGCCGGCAATAAAACCGGAGGCAATGAGTGTGCCTTTTTCCTGCCGTGCAGTATTGACCGCCTTGTCTTTGCTGCGCGAGCCCACGAACCAGCTGATGGCACCGCCCACCAGAAGCGGGAGGTTGAGGTCGATGGGGATGAACATACCCAGGCAGAATGCAAGTGCCGGCACTTTGAAGATGGTGAGCAGGATGGCGATGATTGCACCGATGCCGTACATCAGCCAGGGGGCGCTGCCGCCCTCCATCATAGGTTGGATGACGGCCGCCATGGCGTTGGCCTGAGGCGCTACCAGCGCTTCGGGGCCGGTGAAGCCATAGGTCTTGTTCAGCAGGATCACCACGCCGGCCACGGTTGCAGCAGCTACCAGCACGCCTAAAAACTTCCAACCCTCCTGCTTGGCGGGAGTGGTACCGATCCAGTAACCGATCTTGAGGTCGGTGATGAAGCCGCCGGCCGTGGAGAGGGCAGTACATACAACGCCGCCGATAAGCAGCGCCGCCACCATACCTGAATTGCCCTTGAGGCCGCATGCTACCAGCACCAGCGCCGTAATGATCAGCGTCATTATGGTCATTCCGCTCACCGGGTTGGTGCCGACAATGGCGATGGCATTCGCCGCCACGGTGGTAAAGAGGAATGCTATGATTGCGACAATCAGCAGACCCACCAGAGCCTGCCAAACATTATTTACTATGCCGCCCAGGGCGAAGAATGCGAATACTGCCAGCAGCACCAGGATGATGCCGAACACCACGGTCTTCATAGGGAGATCCTTTTGCGTGCGCTCCACTTCTACGGTGGCGCCGCCCTTCTTCTTGAATTCTCCCATAGCCAGACCGACGGCGCTCTTGATAACGCCCGCCTGCTTGATGATGCCGATGATGCCGGCGGTGGCAATGCCGCCGATGCCGATCTGACGGGCATAGGTGCGGAATATCTCATCGGCGGACATCTGAGCTATGGCATCGGAAAAACTCATACCGAGGAAATCTACACCGCCGCAGAAATTGCCCAGCAGGGGAATCGCCACCAGCCATACCAGCAGCGAGCCGCAGCATATTATAAATGCGTATTTGAGGCCGACGATGTAGCCAAGGCCCAGCACTGCTGCGCCGGTATTGATTTTCAGTACCACTTTTGCCTTGTCGGCAACGACCTGTCCCCAATGCATAACCGTGGTGGTAAGGGTTTCTGTCCAGGCGCCGAAGGTCGACACTACGAAATCGTATATACCGCCGATAAGGCCGGCCGTGATCAGGGTCTTGAAACTCTTGCCGCCGCTCTCGCCGCTAACCAGCACCTGCGTGGTGGCGGTCGCCTCGGGGAAAGGATACTCGCCGTGCATCTCCTTTACGAAATACTTTCGGAAGGGAATCAGGAACAGGATACCGAGCATGCCTCCCAGCAGGGAACTGAGGAACATCTGCACGAAATTGACATCCAATCCTAATATATATATGGCGGGCAGCGTGAATACGGCGCCGGCCACAATCACGCCGCTGCAGGCGCCTATCGACTGGATGATGACGTTCTGGCCAAGGGCGTTGCTCTTTTTGAAGACGCTGCTCAGGCCCACGGCGATGATGGCGATGGGGATGGCCGCCTCGAATACCTGGCCGACCTTAAGCCCAAGATAGGCCGCGGCGGCAGAAAAGATGACGGTCATCAGTATGCCTATGGATACCGACCAGACGCTGGCCTCCGGATACTTTTTCTTTGGAGACATTATAGGGGTGTACTCCTCGCCCTCTTCCAGCTTCCGGTATGCGTTCTCCGGAAGGGATGTTTTGAGTTTTTCGGGATCGTTCATAGTACTCCAAAGATAGGTATAATCGCGTCAAAAGGAGAATTTTTAAAAAATTTATCAAAAAATTTTGAGATAATGAAAAGATGTGTATCTTTGCAGTCCCTTTCGAAAGAGGGGTAGTTGATTGAAATCTTGAGAGAGAATAAGAGGTAAGAAATTAAGATAGTCTGTAATAGAAATATTAGGGACTGCAATTTCAAAGAAAATCATGGAGGGCAAGAGATGCGGTAACGCATGGATGTCTGAAATGATTCACTCA
>JAFZBQ010000100.1 GCA_017561665.1 Bacteroidales bacterium
ACATCGCGCCCGAAATCACTCAGGAAGTTATCATCCAGAGCAAAGTCGAACTCTTGTCCTTCGCGGGTAAGGCCGTGCAGAGGAATGATAATCTCGCTCATCGCTGTACCTAAAGCAAATTGGGGTGCAAATATAGCAATATTTTTTTGGTTTGCAACCTATTTTAACGCAGCGCGTTTGCGGGCCGTCTCGTCCAGCAGGATCTTGCGCAGACGCATGGCGTGGGGAGTGACCTCCACCAGCTCGTCTTCCTGGATATATTCCAGCGCCTCTTCCAGGCTGAATTTGATTGCGGGCGGCAGCATCACCTTCTCGTCGCTGCCGGCGGCACGCACGTTGGTAAGCTTCTTGGTCTTGCAGATATTGATGTTCAAGTCGCGTTCGCGGGTGTGCTCGCCCACTACCTGACCTGCATATATCTCCTCGCCCGGCTCCACGAAGAAGCGGCCGCGATCCTGCAGTTTGTCCATGGCATAGGCGATAGCGGTGCCGGTATCCAGCGACACCAGGGAACCGTTTATACGCTTTTCGATATCGCCCTTGTATGGCTCATAATCCTTGAAGCGGTGCGACACCACTGCCTCTCCGGCAGATGCCGTAAGCAGGTTGCTTCGCAGCCCCATCATACCGCGGGCGGGAATGTCAAAGTCCAGATGGGTACGGCCGTCCCTGGAATCCATATGCACCAGGGCGCCCTTGCGGCGGGTGGCCATCTCTATGGCGCGGCCCACGAACTCGTCGGGCACGTCGATGGTCAGGTTCTCGATAGGCTCGCAGCGCTGGCCGTTGATGGTCTTATCCAGCACCTTGGGCTGACCGACCTGCAGCTCGAAACCCTCGCGGCGCATCGTCTCGATAAGGATTGAGAGATGCAGCACGCCGCGGCCGTAAACCACAAACGAGTCGGTGCCGACGCCGGGCTTTACGCGCAGAGCCAGGTCTTTCTCCAGCTCTCGGTCCAGACGCTCCTTGAGGTGGCGACTGGTGACGAATTTGCCGTCCTTGCCAAAGAAAGGCGAATCGTTGATGGAGAAGAGCATACTCATCGTAGGCTCGTCCACGGCGATGGGAGGCAGCGGTTCGGGATTCTCAAAATCGGCAATCGTGTCGCCAATCTCGAAGCCGGTGATGCCCACCACTGCGCAGATGTCACCGCAGCGGACCTCGTCGACGGTGGATTTTTCCAGTCCCTCGAACACCATCAAATCTTTGATTTTCTGCTTCTCTACGATATCGTAACGCTTACAAAGCGAGATATTGTCGTTTTTATGCAAAACGCCGCGGGTGATGCGACCCACTGCGATACGGCCCACATAGGGCGAATATTCCAGCGAAGAAATCAGCATCTGCGGGGTGCCCTCCACCATCTCCGGCTCGGGGATCTCTTCCAGGATGACATCCAGCAGCGGGCTGATGCTGTCGGTGGGTTTGCGCCAGTCAAGACTCATCCATCCCTGTTTTGCACTGCCGAAAACGGTTTTAAAATCGAGCTGTTCTTCGGTGGCGTTGAGGGTGAACATCAAATCGAACACCTGCTCGTTCACAAAGTCTGGACGGCAGTTGGGCTTGTCCACCTTGTTGACCACAACGATTGGTTTCTTGCCCATCTCGATTGCCTTCTGCAGCACGAAACGGGTCTGCGGCATAGTGCCCTCGAAGGCGTCC
This sequence comes from Bacteroidales bacterium, assembly GCA_017561665.1. Taxonomy (GTDB): domain Bacteria; phylum Bacteroidota; class Bacteroidia; order Bacteroidales; family UBA932; genus Equibacterium. The sequence goes on from JAFZBQ010000100.1 coordinate 1,666, forward strand.
ACAAGCAGCAGCACGCCGTCGGCCATATTGAGCACGCGCTCTACCTCGCCACCAAAATCAGCGTGGCCGGGAGTGTCTATTATGTTGATCTTGACGCCCTTATAGGTTACCGACACGTTCTTTGCCAGAATGGTGATGCCGCGCTCGCGCTCCAGGTCGCCCGAGTCCAAAATCAGGTCGCCGAGCTTCTCCACCTCGCGCATATGGGTGGTCTGCTGGATCATCCTGTCCACCAGCGTAGTCTTGCCGTGGTCGACGTGGGCTATAATTGCAATATTTCTGATGTTTTGCATATTGATTCCGAAATAGGCCGCAAAAATACAACAATTTTTCATATTTTTGTTGGCCCACATTCCCTTTGATTATGACAGAAAAGATACTCATTCTGGACTTCGGCTCACAGGTTACACAACTCATCGGCCGACGGGTCCGGGAACTGAACGTTTATTGCGAAATCCACCCTTTCAACAAGGTGCCCGAAATCGGCCCGGACGTTCGCGGAGTCATACTCTCCGGCAGTCCCGCATCTGTACGTGACGCCGCCGCACCGCAGATCGACCTTACCGGCATCAAGGGACGCCTGCCGCTGCTGGGCATCTGCTATGGCGCACAGTATCTGGCTTATAAATTCGGCGGCAGCGTAGAGAATTCCGGCAGCCGCGAATACGGCAGGGCGATGCTGCGCGTGACAGATTCCGCCTCGCCGCTGTTTGCCGGTGTCAGCGAAGTATCGCAGGTGTGGATGTCCCACGGCGACACCATCACCCGCCTGCCATCGGGCGCCAGGGTCATCGGATCCACAAACGACGTAACCAACGCCGCCTATTGTATCGAAGGCGAACAGACCTACGCCGTCCAGTTCCATCCGGAGGTCTTCCATAGCAAGGAGGGCCCCAGGATTCTGGAGAATTTTGTAAAGGGAATTTGCGGCTGTTGCGGCGACTGGACGCCGGAGAGTTTTATCGATACCACCGTGGCGGCGCTGCGCGAGAGAATAGGCGGCGACAGGGTGATCCTGGGCTTGTCCGGCGGCGTCGATTCAACCGTTGCGGCGGTGCTGCTGAACCGGGCCATCGGCAGCCAATTGCACTGCATCTTTGTGGACAACGGCCTGCTGCGCAAGAACGAATTCAGCGATGTACTGGAGTCGTATAAGGATATGGGACTGAACGTTATCGGTGTGAATGCCGGTCAGCGGTTCCTTTCCGCCCTGGCGGGTGTCACCGACCCCGAGGCCAAGCGCAAAGCCATCGGCAAGGCCTTTATTGAGGTCTTCGACGCCGAGGCACAGAAGGTCACAGGCGCACGCTGGCTGGCGCAGGGTACAATCTATCCCGACGTGATAGAGTCCTGCTCCGTAAACGGCCCGTCCGCCAAAATCAAGTCTCACCACAATGTCGGCGGCCTGCCGGAGAAGATGAATCTCAAGATAGTGGAGCCGCTGCGCAGTCTGTTCAAAGACGAGGTGCGCCGCGTGGGCCGCGCCCTGGGCATAAAGGACGAACTCATCGGCCGCCATCCCTTCCCCGGCCCGTCCCTTGGAATCCGCATTCTGGGCGAAGTCACTGCCGAAAAGCTCGACATCCTCCGCGGTGCCGACGATATCTTCATCAGGGAACTACGCGCCTGGCCGTGCGATTTGCCGTGCGCCAGCGAGCCTATGCGCCACGCCACCAACCTCTACGACGCCATCTGGCAGGCGGGCGTGATGCTGCTGCCGGTGCGCAGCGTGGGCGTGATGGGCGACGAGCGCACTTACGAATACACGGTGGCCCTGCGCGCCGTGGTATCCACCGACGGCATGACCGCCGACTGGTTCCCTCTCCCCTACGACTTTATGGCCAAGGTTTCAAACGACATCATCAACCGTGTCCGCGGCGTCAACCGCGTCTGCTACGATATCTCCTCCAAACCGCCGGCAACCATCGAGTGGGAATGATTATTGCAGTAGTTCCCGGGTATGAAACGCATCCTCTTTTTAATAGTAGCCATTCTTATAGGGCTGGGCTTTAACGCTCAGGCTCAGATCATTACCAATTCCAGCTACAGCACCGTCGCCCATATAAAGAGCGACGGCACTATTCAGGATTCGGGCTATCATACGATTGGTCATTTTAAGAGTGACGGCACCGTCCAGGACGCCGGCTACCACACCATCGCCCACATCAAGAGCGACGGCACCATCCAGAATGCCAGCTACAGCACCATCGGCCATGTCAAGAGCGACGGCACGGTGCAGGATTCGGGCTATCATACCATCGGCCACATCAAGAGCGACGGCACCGTCCAGGATTCCGGCTACCACACCATAGGCCACGCCCGCGGAGTCCCCGCCAAGTGGGCCGCATTTTTGTTCTTTTTCTTCTAGATGCCATAAGCTATGAAAGCAATCAACACTTCCAACGCACCTGCGGCGATAGGACCGTATTCGCAGGCAATAGATAGCGCTCACGGCCTGGTGTTCGTGTCCGGGCAACTCCCTAGTGATCCGGCAACGGGCGCTTTTCCCGAGGGAGGAATCAAGGAGCAGACCCGCCAGAGTCTCACCAACGCCAAGGCTATCCTTGCCGAGGCGGGGCTGGAGCTGGCTAACGTGGTAAAAACCACCGTGTTCCTGGCCGATATGGGCGACTTTGCCGCAATGAACGAGGTGTATGCGCAGTTCTTCGCCGCCCCCTTCCCGGCCCGCAGCGCCGTCGCTGTCAAAACCCTTCCCAAGGGCGCGCTCGTAGAAATCGAGTGCATCGCCGCACGGTGACGTCTTACGTCCAGCGTAAAGATTTTTGAAAAAGCGCTATCTTTGTCTGCCCAGTAAGAGTAGATATGAGAAAGATAGTATTATGTATATCGATAGTATTGGGGCTGGCGGTTGCCGGCCCTGATGCGTTTGCACAGGAGGTATACTCCTTGGACAGCATTTCCGTGACGGCTTCGCGAACGCCGGTGCTGCTGCACAGCAGCGCCCGGACAATGACATTGATGGACAGTTTGGAAATCGCATCGTCTCCCGCAGAGACGGTCAACGACCTGCTCAAGTATGCCGCCGGAGTGGACGTGCGTCAGCGTGGCGGGTTCGGTATGCAAACCGACATAAGTATTCGCGGCGGCACTTATAATCAAGTGGCGGTGCTGCTGAATGGCATCAATATCACCGACCCGCAGACTGGCCACAACAGTTTTGACTTTCCTGTCAACATTTGCGACATAGACCATATCGAGGTACTCGAGGGCCCTGCTGCCCGCGTCTACGGCACATCCGCTCTGGTTGGGGCTATCAATATAGTCACAAAAGGCAGCGTGAGGCAGCACGAAGGTGTCTCCGCTTCCGGCGAATTGAATCTGGAAGCCGGTTCCTTTGGATACGCTATGGCAAACGGTTCCGTATCCGTAGCAACAAACCGGACCTATAATGTTTTTTCTGCCAGTTATCAATGCAGCGAAGGGTACAACCGCAACAGCCAAGGGGGCAAGAACAGCGATTTCGGAGCGGTCAAGGCATTCGTACACGGCGGCGCCGAATTCAAGGAACGCAACCTGACCTGGCAGGCCGGCATCAGCAATAAAGATTTCGGCTCCAGCACCTTCTACAGTCCCAAGTTCGACAACCAGTTCGAACACACGACGAAGACGTTCGTCGCCATAAAGAGCGAGGGTAAGGGGCTGCTTCACTTCTCCCCCGCCCTCTACTGGAACCACAGCGAAGACCGGTTCGAGCTGTTCCGGGATGCTCCGGACAAATATCCTTTCAACTACCATAAGACCAACGTGGCCGGGATCAACCTCAACTTTTATTTAGATTCCAAACTTGGTCGCACCGCCTTCGGTACAGAGGCCCGCCACGAGACAATCCGAAGCACCAACCTGGGCGAACCGCTGGAGAATCCCAATGGGCAGTATGTCTGCGGGCTCTCCCGCACTGCGTACAATCTGTTCCTGGAGCACAACGTAACGGCCGGCCCGCTCACCGCATCGGCCGGACTCACAGCCGTTTACAATACCGGCAACAACGAGGGCGTGCGATTCTTCCCGGGCGCCGACGTCAGCCTCAGGGTCCTTGACGGAGGGCGCATTTTCGCCTCCTACAACACATCTTACCGTATGCCCACCTTCACCGACCTTTATTATTCGGTGGGCGGGCATCGCGCCGACCCCAACCTTAAATCGGAGAAACTAAATGCCTTGGAATTCGGCCTCAAATACTATACGCAAGGGGTAAGGATGACCGCATCCGTGTTCTTCAATACCGGCTATGACATGATAGACTGGATTATGGACACTTCTGCCGGCGAGGACGCCCCCTGGACAAGCGTCAACCACACCAAGATTAATTCGGTAGGCGAAGAATTCCTGATCCAGCTGGATATTCCCAGGCTTTTCAACGGCCGGCGTTTCTTCTTGAACGGATTGACCTTCACGGGATTGCATATGGATCAGAGCAAATCCCTCGAGGAGAATCTGCGAAGCCTGTATTCAATGGAATACATCAAGAACAAGGTTGCCGCCCAGGCTGACCTCAGGTTCCCATTAGGTTTCTCTGCCAACGTCTCCTACACATACGTAGACCGCGCCACCGAGTCAGAGCTGATAAAGCCCTATCACCTGTTGGACGCCAAAATCAAATACGACTTCTGGTCCCACTACAGCTTCTACGTGCGTTTCTACAATATCCTCAACCGACCCTGGTACGACTTTGGCGACATCCCGCAGCCCGGCATCTGGATTATAGGAGGTTTTTCGATGAATATTTTTTAGTAGCTTTGTTCTTATGTTAAGGACTATCAGGATTATACTGGCAGCGTTAACCTTCACGGCAATAACGCTGCTTTTTTTGGATTTCACCGGCGCAACGCACGCCTTTCTTGGCTGGCTGGCCAAGATTCAGCTGCTGCCCGCGATACTTTCTGCCAATGTAGTGGTGATAGTGGCCCTGTTGCTGCTGACCCTCATTTTCGGGCGGATCTACTGCTCCGTAATCTGCCCTCTGGGCGTGATGCAGGACATTATTGCCTGGCTGGGCAAGCGCGGCAAAAAGAAAAACCGCTTCAAATACAGCTACTCCAAGCCCAAGACCTGGCTGAGAGTGGTGATGCTGGTAATAATGGTCATTTCCGTACTGCTGGGCACAAGCGCCATAACCGCCCTGCTGGCCCCCTACAGCGCCTACGGACGCATCGCATCGAGCTTCTTTGCTCCGATATACGCGCTGGTGAACAACCTGTTTGCAGCTATCGCCGAACGGGCCGGCAGCTACGCCTTCTACCCCACTGAAGTCTGGGGCAAGGCCCTGTCGGTGGTCATTGTAGCGGCGGTAACCCTGATTGTCCTGGCGATTCTGGCCTGGCGCGACGGCCGCACCTACTGCAACACCATCTGCCCGGTGGGCACGGTGCTGGGATTCCTCTCAAAGTTCTCGCTGCTCAAGCCGGTGATCGATACCGAAAAGTGCGCAAACTGCCACCTGTGCGGCCGCGGCTGTAAGGCGGCCTGCATCGACACCGAAAACCATAAGATAGACTACAGCCGCTGCGTGGCCTGTATGGACTGCATTTCCATATGCACCCACGACGCGATCCATTACAAGCCGGTGTGGGGCGCGGCCAAGAAGGGCGAAGTCAAGGTCGACGCCGGCCGCCGTGCCTTCATAACCACGACCGGCCTGCTGGCCGCAACCGCCGCCAGTGCACAGATGAGACGCGCCGGGATGGCGCGCGACGGCAAGGTCGTCCCCAAGGACAATCCAGCGCCCGAGACATACATAACGCCGCCCGGCAGCGTCAGCCATATGAATCTTCACAAAAAGTGCATCGCCTGCCAGCTTTGCGTTCAGGCCTGCCCCAATAACGTGCTGGTACCCAGCGGCAGCCACGACCGCTTTATGCAGCCGAAAATGGTGTATAACGAGACCTATTGCCGGCCCGAATGCACCGCCTGCAGTGCCGTGTGTCCTACTGGAGCTATCCGGCCGATAACCAAGGAGGAAAAGGCTTCCACCCAGATCGGTCACGCCGTGTGGTATCCGGAGCTCTGCATCCCCGCCTCCCGCCGCCACTCGTGCAACAACTGCGAGCGGCACTGCCCTACCGGCGCCATCACTATGGTGGACTATGAAAAACCGGACGGCAGAATTGTCAAAGTGCCCGCCGTGGACAGTTCCAAATGCATCGGCTGCGGCGCCTGCCAGGCCCTCTGCCCCGCCCGTCCCGTGAGCGCAATCCGCGTCGAGGGCCACGAAATCCATCACACCATCTAAACGACAGTCATTATGAGCAAGATAGACAGAAGAGAATTCCTGAAGGGCCTTTCGATAGCCACCGCAGGCGCTGCAATGACCGCCGGCGGCATCAGCCTCAAGGCCGAAGAGAGTGCCAAGTCATTCGGAACGATGGAATACCGTACCTCAAAAACTGGCGATAAGGTATCGCTGCTTGGCTTTGGCTGTATGAGGATGCCTACCGAAGACGGCACCCGCAACACGCCGGTGGATATGGAGGCCCAGATGCGGCTGATAGACTATGCGATGGAGCACGGTGTGAACTACTACGACACCGCCCCGGTTTATGTCGGCGGCAAGAGCGAAGGGATTATGGGCGAGTGCCTTTCCCGCCACCCGCGCGACAAATACTTCATCGCCACCAAGATGTCCAACGCATGGGGCGACCAGTCTTTTGCAGCTTCCAAGAAGATGTACCTGAACTCTTTCAAGGAGCTCAAGACCGATTATATAGACTATTACCTGCTGCACAACATCGGCGCCGGCGTTGACATTTTCAACAAGCGCTTTATGGAGAACGGTCTGCTGGAGTTCCTGGTCAAGGAGCGCGAGGCTGGCCGCATCCGCAACCTGGGGTGGAGCTTCCACGGCAACAGGGAGACATTTGACCATATACTCTCGCTGCACGACCAGTATAACTGGGACTTCGTACAGATCCAGCACAACTACCTTGACTGGAACCACGCCGGCGGCCGTAACGTGAACTCTTCCTATCTCTATCAAGAACTGGCAAGCCGCGACATCCCCGTCGTCATTATGGAGCCGCTTCGCGGCGGAGCACTGGCCAATGTACCCGAGACCGTGGCAAAAAAGATGCTGGAGCGCAAACCCACAAGCAGCATCGCCAGCTGGGCTTTCCGCTTTGCCGGCACCCAGCCCAAAGTACTCAGCGTGCTGAGCGGAATGACCTATATGGAGCACCTTCAGGACAATCTGGGCACATTCAGCAATTTTGAGCCCTGCAGCTCTGAGGAGTTGGAGTTCCTGGAGCGCATCGCAAAGGAAATGGTGGAATTCCCGCTGATAGAGTGCACCGGCTGCGACTACTGCATGCCCTGCAAATACGGCGTGGACATCCCCGGCATCTTTACTCATTACAACAAGTGTGTCAGGGAAGAGTTGATGCCGATATCATCTGCAGACGACAACTACCGCAAGTTGCGCCGCGCTTTTCTGGTCGGTTACGACCGCAGTGTGCCCGCCCTCAAGCAGGCCAACCACTGCATCGGCTGCAACGAGTGCACCCGCCACTGCCCTCAAGACATAAAAATCCCTGCCGAGATGCAGCGCATCGACGAATTCGTCGAGCGACTAAAACAAGGCAGGGAATTTTAGGCTACGCCTGAGCCCACTGATTCTTGATGAGTTCTACAGCGGCCGGGATTACGACGGCGGGATCGCCGATTGCGCCGCATTCCAGGCTGATGTACTTGTTGTAGCCCATCTCCTTGAGAGCACGGAACCCGTCTACATAATTGTCTACGTCACCGTCCTCGCCGGGGGTGCAGCGGTTTGCGCGGCTGGCGATGTGGATGTGCTGCAGATAGTCCTGCGCCGACATCAGAGCGGCGTAGTCGCTGGTCTCTTCTTTCATATGCCAGAAGTCGCCCATGCACTTGACACCGTCGCTCTTAGCGTCTCGGCAGATGGCTGCGGCGGCGCTCACAAGCCGCAGGTAGAAGCACTCTGCGCGGTTCAGCGGCTCCAGAATCACGGTCGTGCCGTTCTTTACCGCAAACTCGCCCAGCTCGTGAAGCTGCTCGCACAGATAGTCGTAGGTCTCCTGGTTATTGGGCTTGCAAGGTTCCTGGCGGTTGAAGGCGGGCACCATAATGACGCCGGTGGAGCCGATGGCTCCGGCAGCTTCAACGATGCGGCGCATAGAGGTATCGAACGCCTCTTTCTGGACGGGATCGTCGGCCAGGATAAAGCCGTCGAAGCCGGCGCAGATGGCGGATATCTTCACGTTGCGGCCTTCCAAGGCCTTTGACAGCTTGTCAAATTCCTGAACCAGTTCGCGGCCGCCCGGCTCGAAACCGGTCACGCCCAGCGACTCGCAGTAGTCCAGCTGCTCTTCATAAGATTCACCGATTCCACGGCCGCTCTGGAGTGAGACATTGCAGACAGCGCCTGTATCGGCCTTCTTGGGAGCGCAGGAGGTCAGTATAGAGGGACCTGCCAGAGCCACTGCTGCGGCTCCAATGGAGGTCTTGAAGAATTCTTTTCTGTTCATACTACTCGGGTTGCTGTTCGGTTCCGGGAACTTCTATTACGGGATGCTGAACGGCATCGAGACTGCACAGGGTCAGAGTGTCGGGCTCGCCGGGGAGGAAGTCCATATCGGCAGCCATAATCTCGTCCCAATTGATTGTCTTGCCGGTGTATGCAGCCTCGCGGCCCATTACGCCTGCCAGGGAGGACATCGCGGTCTCGGTAGCCTGGTCGATGCCTTCGCCCTTGCGGATATGGTTGATCAGGTCGACATGCTCCAGAACATACGGGTCGTACTGTTTGAATTTGGTTTCCTCGTCGTTCTTGAAATCGTACTGCCAGAGGATGTTGCCCTTCCAGTCGCGGATGACGCCGTCAGAGGCCCACCAGCCCTTGGTACCGCGTACCACCTCGCTAACGTTGTTGGCGCAGCCGTCTATCTGGCGGCACATGGAGTGCAGATGCACGCCGTTTTCAAATTCGAAGTCGATGCTGAAGTTGTCGTACTGGTCGCCGGTGATGCGACGCTGGCGGCTGCCGAAGCCGGTCGCCTTGATAGGGTGTGCACCGCCCATCATCCACATGAACACGTCGATGTTATGCACGTGCTGCTCCACGATATGGTCGCCGGACATAGCTTTCCAGTTGACCCAGTCGCGGATTGCCCACTCCATATCGCTCCAGCCCTTCTCGCGCTCGCGATACCAGAGCATACCCTGGTTCCAGTAAACGTTACCGCCGGTAATCTCGCCGATTATACCCTGCTGAATCTTTTCGAAAGCGGTGACATAGGCGCGCTGATGGTGGCGCTGGGTACCGGTCACAACCGCCAGCTTCTTGGCCTGGGCCTGCTTTGCAGCGGCGATGACGGTGCGGCAGCCCTTGGCATCTACGGCTACCGGTTTCTCCAGGAACGCGTGCACGCCCTTGGAAACGGCATACTGGAAATGATAGGGACGGAAAAGCGGAGGAGTGGTGAGGATCACTACGTCCACGCCGCTGTCGATAACCTTCTTGTAGGCGTCAAAACCCACGAACTTCTGGACGCCGGATACATCGTATCCCCACTCGGTGAGATTGGCGATGGACTCTTCTATCTTGTCTTCGAACACATCGCCGAAAGCGGTGAATTTGACGCCGGCGGCTGCCTCAAGCATATTGGCGGCAGCACCTGTACCGCGACCGCCGCAGCCGATAAGACCGGCCTTGAGTTCGCGGCCGTCCTCGGCCTTGTCCATCAGGTTGGGGATATAATACTCGCCCGGCTGACGCAGGGGCACCATCTTGCCGTCTTTGCCGGCGCAGGAAGAGAGTATCGGCGTAGAAGCTACCAGGGCGCCTCCGCCCACGAGGGCTGCGCGTCCGAAAAATTCTCGTCTTGAAATCTTGCTCATATCAGTATATATTTTATTGTTTTATCTCTTCAGGAACTTCGCAAACCACACGGAAACCGATGCCCTTAATGTCGGAATACCACCAGATGCTCTTGGGAACCTGGGGGTCGGTCCTGAGCCAGTCGTCGTGCTGTGTATGGGCGCGGGCGGCGCAGCGTACGCCGGCGGCATCAGAAAGATAATTACCGCCGCGGACTACATATTCACTTCCGCTGGCGGGACCTGTAGGGTCGATTGCACCGTCGGCCATCTGACTGTAAGCATCCTCCGCATACCAGTCGGAGCAATACTCCAGAACGTTGCCGAGCATATTCTTCAGGCCGAACGGATTGGCCTTCACGCTCTCCGGCAGCGCGGTGCGGTTCCGGCTGTTTCCGGCATAAATGACGTTGCTGGCAATGACGGTCGTGTCGGCGCTGCGAAGGAAGCCGTCGGTGAATTTCTTTGGACTGCCCTCGAAATAATAGGGCGACGAAGTGCCGCCGCGGGCGGCGTATTCCCACTCAGCCTCGGTGGGCAGGCGGTACTTGCGTCCGGTCTTCAGGCTGAGCCACTGGCAGAAGACTTCCGCGCCGTAGTGCGTCATGGTGATGGCTGGACGGTCGCCCTTGCCCCAACCCTGGTCAGGCGCGCCGTAAGGCGGTGTCGGGCCACTGACGGCGTCTATGTCAGTGCGCGTATTGTTTGCATAAATCTTCTCCGGAGCGGTGCGGCCGGGCGACTGGGTCTCCATAAAGAACGACCAGTACTGGGTCCAGGTGACCTCAACCTCGGCCATAAAGAAATCGGAGACGGTGACCTTGCGCACCGGACCCTCGTCGGCATTGCGGAGAGGCTCCTTGTCGGGCGAACCCATCTCGAAGGTACCGCCGGGGATGGCTATCATATTGATAGCGCAGACTGTGCCGGGGACGGTTTCGGTAAAGTTTTCAAATGCAGTGACCGTAGCGGCCTCTGTATACGGCTCGATATCGGGCATACCTTCGTCGTTTGCAGCCAGGCTGTGGCCGTGCTGATAATTGGGATTGAAGTGACCCGCATCCAGGTGGCAGTTGATGCACTGCAGGTCATAATCTTTCTTATGGTCTTCGTAATAGATGTGGCTGATGAGGGCGTCGTCGGTTATTCCCTCCGGGAACAGGTCGGCGTGACACTTTTCGCAGGAGGAGTTGAACACTATCTTGCGGGCGTAATCCAGTTCGCGCTTGGCCTCCCAGTTAATCTTGCTCTTGTTCTTGAAGATGTAGCTGAAAAGGTCCTTGGTGCCCATCCTGGCCTTAGCCATAAAATGCTGCGACGGAGTTCCGGCGGGAAGGTGGCAGGCGGCGCAGTCGGTCACGGTGCCGCTCTGGTTGCGATAGTGCATGGAGAGCGTCCATAGCGAATCGGCCTGAGTATGCACGTGGCAAGACATACAACTCTCGTTAGATGAACTCTTTACATAGAAAGAATTCAGGAATATCATAAGGGCGAAACCCAATACGAATCCACCGAGAGTAAACCAGACTGTTTTTTTGTTGCGCATCGTGCAAATATATCAAACTAAATCGACATTTCGCTATATTTCACTTGAGAAATAATACTTACCGCTGCCCACCTCGTGAAGCTCGTATCCGTCGGTGGTGGGAACGTATATTTCTGCAGTGGTATTGAAGGGGATTTCGACCTCCAGGGTGAAGGCATTTCCATCCAGTTTCCAGTAGGAAACCGCCTTGCCGTAAGGCGTAATCTCCTCCGCCTTCATATAACTGAAACCGCCGCCCGGATGTGGTTTGACGCATATCTTCTTGAATCCTGGAGCCGCCTCTTTCAATCCCGCAGCCTCGCGGTATAGCCAGTCACCGATGGCGCCGTAGGAATAGTGGTTGAACGAATTCATTCCGTTGTCGGGAATGGTTCTGTCGGGCATCATCGAATTCCAACGCTCCCAAATGGTGGTGGCGCCCATAGTCACGGGATACAGCCAGCCGGGATAGCCCTTGTGCAGCAGCAGCTTGTATGCGACGTCGTCCATACCGCAGGCAGTCAGGGCATTGGAGATGTGCGAAGTGCCCAGGAAGCCGGTGGTGATGTGGCCGTAGCTTTCCACCCTCTCCTTGAGTTTGGCGGCAAGTTTCGGACGCATATCCTCCGGAACCATATCGTATACCAGAGCCACAACATAGGCGGTCTGGGTGTGGGATACCAGATAGCCGTCGGCAGTGACGTAAGTCTTGCAGAAGGCCTCGCGCGCCTTGGCGGCGATATCGGCATAACGGGCGGCATCGTCGGCCTTGCCCAGCACCTTGGCGGCTTCTGCCACTATCGATGCCGAATTGGCAAAATGGCACTGCTGAAGGACGGGGACATAGGTCACTGAAGATCGGCCGGCGACGTCGTTGTCCACATCGAAAGCCAGCCAGTCTCCGTAGTGCCAGCCGGTGTTCCAGAGATAACTGTCACCGGCTGCGCCCGCCATAAAGTCGACCCAGCGCTTCATGCTTTCGTACTGGGTTTCAAGCACCTGCGGGTCGCCGTAGGCCATATAGACGGTCCAGGGGATGATGGTGGCGGCATCGGCCCAGCCGACGTGACCGGCACCCACCAGGCCGTGAACCATGGGCACAATGTCGGTGACCTGACCGTCGGGCAGCTTGTCAAAAGCGACATCCTTGAGCCACTTGCTGTAGAAAGCGTAGGTGCCGCGGTTGAAGGTTGCGGTGCGGGCGAATATCTCGGCATCGCCCGTCCAGCCCAGGCGTTCGTCGCGCTGGGGGCAGTCGGTGGGGACATCCACAAAGTTGCCGCGAAGACCCCACTGGATGTTGCTCTGCAGCTGGTTTACCAGAGGGTCGGAGCAGACAAATCTGCCGGTCGGCTCCATATCTGAGAAGCGCACCTGGGCCTTGAAATCGGCCAGGTTGATCTCTTCTTGCGGAATGCCTTCTATCTTAATATATCTAAAGCCGTAGAAGGTGAAGCGGGTGGTGTAATCGCGCGGCGTGCCGTCGCAGATATAGCAGCTCTGCGCCTTTGCACTGCGCAGGTTGGTGGTGTAAAAGTTGCCGTCCTGGTCCAGCACCTCGGCGTGGGAGATGGTAATCTTCTGGCCCTGCTTGCCGGCGTAACTGATCACCTCGCTGCCCACCAGATTCTGGCCGAAGTCTATCACCAGCTCCCCTTTCGGGGTGATTATCAGTTCTTTGGCGGCAACGGCCTGCTCTATTTTGACCGGTTCGTTTTCCTGCGGGACGAGGTTGCCAAAACCGTAGTCGGCAGTCTTCACGGCCTTCCAGGCAGAAGCGTCGAAGGCGGCGGTGCACCACCCTTCCGGAGCCTTGACCGCGTCGAAGGTCTCACCGTCGTAGATGGCGCTGTGAAGCACGCCGCCGGTGGTGGTTTGCCAGCTGCCGTCAGTGCCAATAATCTCCCTGGTGCCATCCTTATAAGTGATGACTATCTGCGCCAGGAGCGCCCATTCCTGCTGCTGGAAATTGCTGCGGTACTGCGAGGGATCTGTCCAGCCCATCATACTCAGATACCAGCCGCGGGCCAGTTCGGCACCAATCACGTTCTCGCCTCGACGCAGCAGGGAGGTGATGTCGTAGGTCTGATACATAAGATGATAGTTGTAACTGGTATAGCCGGGAGCCATAAAGGACTCCCCTATCTTGACGCCGTTGAGGAAGGGCTCGTACACACCGTGGGCAGTGAAATATGCAACCGCGCTCTTCACAGGTTTTGTAACCTTGAAAGTGCCGCGCAGCAGAGGCGAACTCTCGCTCATTTCCGGCACAATCCATTTTGCAGTCCAGCTATCCAGTCCGGTAACGAACGTCTGTTTTCCGCTCCAGCTGCTGGCACGGCCCTTGGCATCCCAGATGCGCACCTGCCAGGAATACTTGCAGGCGGGCTTGAGCGCTGCACCCTCGTATTTCACCGCTATCGAATTGTCCGACAGCACTTTTCCGGTGCTCCAAACAGCACGGCCGTCGATGTCGAAGACTTTGATTTCGTATGCACTCTGGCCGTCGTCGCTCCGGTCACTCACACCCACCCAACTGAATGTGGGGGAACCAGTTATGCCGACGGGTTCGGACAGGTGATTGACTTTGAGGGAAGAAACATTAACCTTTGCAGCTGCCGGAATCGTGGCCAGGGCAAAGAGTATCAGGAGCAGTTTTTTTATCATAATTGTATGTTTTACCCGTTTATAAACGTTTAAAAACGCTTACTCGGACAAATTTAGCAAGAAAAAAGATAACTTTGCCCCATAAAAGCACTACGCGCGTATGAAAACCACTTTTATCGGATGCGGAAATATGGGCGGAGCCATCGCCCGCGGCCTTGTTGCCGGCAATATTCTAAAGGCGGACGACATAGTCTGCTGCGACCATAACGCCGACAAACTCGCCCGGCTAAAAGAGGCCTGCGGGGGCATTGCAACCACCCGCGACAGCCGCGAGGCGGTAAAGGGTGCCGATATGATAGTACTGGCGGTAAAACCTTGGTGCGTAGAGAATTCCATAGCAGAGTTCCGCGACCTGATTGACACCAGCCATCAGGATTTTGTCAGCATCGCCGCCGGTGTCACATTCGATATGCTTAAAGAGTATCTCCAGGACGCCAACGCCACCCTGTTCCGCGTAATACCCAACACAGCCATCGAGGTGGGCAGCAGCATGACCTTCGTGTCGGCTTGCAATGCCTCCCAGGAGCGCACCGCCCGCGTGGTGGAGATGTTCGACGCCCTGGGCCGCGCAATGCTGATTCCGGAAGATAAGATGAGTGCCGGCACCGCCCTGGCCTCCTGCGGCATCGCCTACGCTATGCGCTACATCCGCGCCGCGATGGAAGGGGGCATAGAACTTGGATTCAAGGCCGACGATGCCCGCGAGATAGTGCTGAACACTGTCAAAGGAGCCACCGACCTGCTGCTTGCCAGCGGAGAACATCCGGAGGATGCCATCGACAAGGTCACCACCCCCGGCGGCATCACCATAAAAGGTCTCAACAAAATGGAAGAAGAGGGCTTCAGCCACGCCGTAATAGCGGGCCTGAAGGCCAGCCAAAGCAAATAATATGGACCGCATCGCAGTCAAGATAGGCAGCAACGTATTGACCCGCCCCGACGGAAGTCTGGACCACACCCGGATTTCCGCGTTGGTGGACCAGGTCTGCGACCTGCTGGGCCGCGGCTGCGAGGTCATCATAATCTCCTCCGGAGCAGTGGCCAGCGGGCGTGACGAACTCGGAATTGCCGGCCGCCTGGACACCGTGTCCCAGCGGCAGCTCTATTCCGCCGTGGGCCAGGTCCGCCTGATGCACACCTATTACCAGCTTTTCAAAGAGCGCGGCTACAGCTGCGGCCAGGTCCTCACCACCAAAGAGAATTTCTCTACCCGGCATCACTACCTCAACCAGAAAAACTGCATGGAGGTGATGCTATCGCAGGGAGTCATCCCTATTGTCAACGAGAACGACACCATATCGCTCACCGAGCTTATGTTCACCGACAACGACGAATTGGCCGGGCTGGTGGCAACCATGATGGAGGCGCGGCTGCTGGTGATTCTCTCCAATGTGGACGGAGTCTTTACCGGCGACCCCCACGACAAGGCCAGCACGCTGGTTCGCGAGATTGAGCCCGGCAGCGATTCCGCCTCCAAGTATATAAAGCAGACCAAGTCATCCGCCGGCCGCGGCGGAATGCATACCAAATACGCCGTTGCGCGCAAATTGGCGATGGAAGGGATTCCGGTGGCCATAGCGTGCGGCAAGAGGGACGGCATCCTGCAGGCAGTGGTTTCTGCCGACCCCAACGTTCCCTATACCCTTTTCAAGGCAGCGGACAAGCCGATTTCCGGCATCAAGAAGTGGATTGCACACAGCGGCGGATTCGCCCGCGGCAGCGTCACAGTCAACTCCGGCGCCGCCCAGGCACTGCTTTCAGGCAGCGCCGCATCCCTCCTTCCGGTGGGCATCACCGCCGTGGAGGGCGACTTTGAAAAGGACGACATCGTCAGGATCCTCGACCCCGACGGCCGCTGCATCGCCGTGGGCAAGGCCACCTGCGATGCCGACACTGCCCTAAAGAATATGGGCCGTCAGAATGTAGGTGAATTCGTACATTATGACTATCTTTACATCGAACAGTTATGATTACCGATATTCTCAGACAGGCAAAAGAGGCATCCGGGGCGCTCAATTCGCTCAGCAGCCGGATGATAAGCAAGGTGCTGATGCAGGTGGCGGAGGCCATCGACGCAAACACCCGCTACATCCTGAACGCCAATAAGGAAGACCTGTTCCGGATGGACCAGGACGACCCCAAGTACGACCGCCTGATGCTCACCGCAGAGCGAATCGCCGGTATCACCGCCGATATGCGCGCCGTGGCCGCATTGCCATCCCCGCTGGGCAAGACTCTGGAGAGCCGCACCCGGCCCAACGGAATGAAGATAGATAAGGTCAGCGTGCCTTTCGGCGTTGTGGGCGTCATATACGAGGCCCGTCCGAATGTCACTGCTGACGTCTTCGGACTATGCTTCAAGAGCGGTAACGTAGCCGTTCTCAAGGGCGGCAGTGACGCCGACGCCTCCAACCGTGCCATAGTGGATGTCATCCACGACGTGCTGGTTCTCAACGGCCTGCCGCGCGAGGCCTGCACCCTGCTGCCCGCCGACCGCGAGGTCACCCAGCAGCTGCTGCACGCCGACGGCTTTGTGGATGTCATCATCCCACGCGGCAGCGCTTCGCTAATCAATTTCGTACGTCAGAACGCCACCGTGCCCATTATCGAGACGGGCGCCGGCGTATGCCATACCTACTTCGATTCCGACGGCAACACCTCCATCGGCAAGGAGATTGTCTACAACGCCAAGACCCGCCGCGTGAGCGTCTGCAACGCCCTCGACTGCCTGCTGATTGCCCGCGACCGCCTCGCCGACCTGCCTGAAATATGCAGGCAGCTTTCTGAAAAGAGCGTGATTATCTATGCCGACGAAGAATCGTTTGCGGCGCTTAGCGGCAAATATCCTTCAGAACTGCTGCAGAAGGCCTCCACAGAGGATTTCGGCCGCGAGTGGCTCGATTACAAGTTGAGCGTCCGCACCGTAGCTGACGTGGACGAAGCCATAGAACATATCGCCCGCTACGGCTCGGGTCACAGCGAGTGCATAGTAACAAGAGATCAAGCTGCCGCCAAGCAGTTCACCTCCCGGGTCGACGCCGCCTGCGTCTACGTGAATGTCTCCACCGCCTTCACCGACGGCGCCCAGTTCGGCCTAGGCGCCGAAATCGGCATCAGCACCCAGAAACTCCACGCCCGCGGCCCGATGGGACTCGCCGAACTCACCACCTACAAGTATCTTATCACAGGTAACGGGCAGGTAAGGTGGTAGTAATCGCCTGCAGGCGATAGCGGAGCGCGTGCGGGCAAGCCTATAGAATAGCCAGCGCGAAGCGGCGGGGTTTGGGGCAGCGCCCCACTATTATAACGTAGCGTATTTTTCGCCGTATTCGAGTTGCTGCTGCAGGAAATCGTCGCAGTATTCTATGCGGTAATCCACCACTTTGCCGCGCTTTTTCACCGGAACGATAGAAGGATTCACGAAGCCGCGGTAGGGTTTCAGGTTCAGGGCAGAGTAGCGCTCCAGCACTTCGCGGTGCAATTCGGGATCGATATTAACGGCATACTTCTCCACCAACTCGCGGCCGGCGGCGTAGTCGCCCTCGCTCTTTATGCGCTGGATTTCGGCCAGCAGCTCTGCGAACAAGCCGCGCAGCGCCTCATAATCGTTAATCACGAAATAGGTCTTGCCGTCGCGTGTCCTCATTTCGATTACATTGTCGGCGGCGCCCTTCTCGAAGCACCAGTCGGCAATCAGCTTGCGGTTCTGCATATGCGCCTCGGTGTTCTGCTTGCCCAGCTCGATGCGGGTGAACTGGGTGAAGATGCCGTTGCGGATATAGCCGTCGTATTCTGCCTTATACGCCTCGGGATCGTCCAGCAGTCCGAGCTCCACCAGCTTGGGGTCGGCCAGGTAGTAGAGCGCAAACAGGTCGGCGCGTGCTTCCTCCAAGGTTGAACTGTACTCCTTCAACGCATTGGGATTGGTCCCCTCCAACAGCTGGCCCGAGCCGTGTCCCAGGCACTCGTGCAGGTCGGTATGCAGATTGTCGGTAATATAGCCGAACTTCTTGATGCGGTCGCGCTCGGCATCGTCCCAGGCGAATTCGGCGAGCATGCTGGTCGGCTTCTCCAAAGCCGCCTTGTCGTAGGCCTCGGTTATATTGGCTATTGTAACCGACTTGCTGCCGTGCTCTTTGCGGATCCAGTCGGCGTTGGGCAGGTTGATGCCGATGGCGGTGGATGGATAAGTATCGCCGGCAATCACGGCCGCATTGATAACCTTGGCCGACACGCCCTTGACCCGGGCCTTGCGGAAGCGGGGATCGATGGGCGAATTATCTTCGAACCACTGCGCGTTGGCGCTGATAATCTCGGTGCGGCGGCTGGCCTCCTCGTCCTTGAAATTGACCATCGCCTCAAAGTTGCCTTTCAGGCCCAGCGGGTCGCCGTAGACCTCGATGAAGCCGTTTATGAAATCGACCTTGGAGATGGTGTCGTCGGCCCACTCGATGTTATACTTGTCCCAGGTGCGCAAATCGCCCGTGCGGAAATAATCCACCAGGTCGGCGATGGTCTGCTTCTGAACGTCGTTCTGAGCCACTTCGGCCGCCTTTTCCAGATTCTCGCAGATCTTTGTCAGCGCCGGGCCGTAAAGGCCGCCGGTGGTGTATTTAAGTTCCACCAGCTGCCCGTCGGCATCCTTTATAAGGCGGCTGTTGAGGCCATAGGAGATGGGATGCGGGTCGGACGGGTCTTCCATATCGGCATAGAACTTCTCCGCTTCGGCTTGCGAAACGCCGTCGTAAAGATGGTTGGCCGATGCCACTATCATATCCTTGTCGGTGCCCTGATACTTGCGCCAGGGGGCGATGTCGGGATTGTAGATTATCTCGATGAGGCCGTCGTCGTCCAGGCCACAGGCGGCGAAAAGGCCCGCCATATATTCCCTGTCGCACTCCGGGAAAAACTTGTGCTCGCCGTAGTGATGATGGATGCCGTTAGAGAAGAAAACTCTCTTGGCATATACCAGGAACTGCTCCCACTGCTGGCCGCTGCGCTCGCCGTCATAATCTTTAATTATGGTCTCCAGCGCCTTGCGGATGGGCAGGTTGTACTGATAGTTCTGCTCCCAGATGATGTCGCGGCCGTACTTTGCAGCCTCGGCCAGGTAGTAGATATACTCCTTCTCCTGCAGCGACAGACCATCCCAGCCGGGGATTTGATATTTTATGACGCCGATGTCGGCAAACTCGTCTACACAGTATTTGAAATCGCCCTGCTTCTGTTCTCGGTTGCAGGCGCCAAAGAAAACGCACAAAGTGGATGCAATTGCCATAATTTTGAGGAATCTCATAGAAATCAATATTTGTTGTCGTCAAATTTAGTAACTTTGAGACTCATTTCTAACACTAACGGCAAAAATATGCTTAGTCCTCTCACCGCCGTGTCGCCCGTTGACGGACGCTATCAATCCAAGACTGCAAAACTGGGAGAATATTTCTCCGAATATGCGCTGATCCGCTACCGCGTAAGGGTAGAAATAGAGTACTTCATTGCCCTGTGCGAGATACCTCTGCCGCAGCTTGGTGGCTTTGACCGCAGCCGTTTCGGGGCGCTGCGCGACATCTATCGCAACCTTAGCACAGACGATGCGCAGGCCGTCAAGGAGATAGAACGCACCACCAACCACGACGTCAAGGCGGTGGAATACTTCATCAAGAAGAAGTTTGCCGCGCTGGGCATCGACGCCCGCTACGGCGAATTCGTCCACTTTGGCCTCACATCGCAGGACATAAACAACACCAGCGTGCCGCTCTCATTGAAAGAGGGCATCGCGGATGTCTACCTGCCGCTGCTGGACGAGGTATACGGCGTAATCCGCGGCTTTGAAGATGAATGGAAGGACATCCCAATGCTCGCCCACACCCACGGGCAGCCAGCATCCCCCACCCGTCTGGGCAAGGAATTCGGTGTATTCGCCGCCCGACTGGCCGAGCAGCGCCGTCAGCTGCTGGAATGCGCCTACCCCGCCAAGTTCGGCGGCGCCACCGGCAATATGAACGCCCACCACGTCGCTTATCCGAACGTGGACTGGAAGACCTTCGGCGACAGGTTCGTGGAGAAGACGCTGGGGCTGAAGCACTCCTGGCCCACCACCCAGATAGAGCATTACGACAACCTGGCGGCCCTTTTCGACTGCCTGGCGCGCATCAACACCATACTCATCGACCTCAGCCGGGACATCTGGACCTATATCTCCATGGAATATTTCCGCCAGAGAGTGGTTGCTGGCGAGGTCGGATCGTCGGCAATGCCGCACAAGGTCAACCCCATCGACTTCGAGAATGCCGAGGGCAACCTGGGCGTAGCCAACGCCGTGTACCGTCATCTGGCAGAAAAGCTTCCAATTTCCAGGATGCAGAGAGATTTGACAGACTCCACCGTGCTGCGCAACGTGGGTGTGCCTATCGCTCATTCCGTGATAGCGCTGGAATCTTTGAAGAAAGGACTGGGCAAGTTGATACTTAACGAGGGCAAGATTGCCGCCGACCTGGAGAACAACTGGGCCGTGGTGGCCGAGGCCATACAGACCATTCTCCGCCGCGAGGGCTATCCCAATCCCTACGAAACGCTCAAGGCACTCACCCGTACCGGCGAGGGTGTCAGCCGCGAAACCATCGCCAAGTTTATAGATGGGTTGGAGGTCAGAGAGAGCGTGAAGGAAGAACTTCGCGCCATAACCCCCAGCACTTATACAGGTCTCTAATACTGGGGCCGTAGTCCAAAACGAAATGCGCCCAATGGGGTTAGAAAATCTCCATTGGGTGCATTTTGAGCCTTTTTTGTTCCTAATGGCAGTCTTTTTCCGCCATTGGGAACAGTCTTTTAGTAACTCTGAGCAATAGCGATAAAGTCAGCTGCTTTCAAGGAAGCGCCGCCGATCAGGCCGCCGTCGATGTCGGGCTGCGCGAACAGTTCCTTAGCGTTGGAAGGCTTGCAGCTGCCGCCGTAGAGGATGGTGCAGTCCTCGGCAACCTTGGCGCCGAACTTATCGGCAAGCAGCTTGCGGATGAATGCGTGAATCTCCTCTGCCTGCTCGTTGGTAGCGGTCAGGCCGGTACCGATAGCCCAAACGGGTTCGTAAGCGATTACCACGTGACCCATCTGCTCTGCAGTAAGGCCAAAGAGAACTTCCTCTATCTGAGCTTTTACTACATCGAAATGCTTGTTTGCCAGACGCTCGTCCTTCATCTCACCTACGCAGTAGATGGGCTGCAGACCGTTCTCAAGTGCCAGGGCGATCTTGTCCACCAGGGTGGCGGAAGTTTCGCCGTAGTACTGACGACGCTCCGAGTGACCCAGGATTACGAACTGGCAGCCGATGCCTGCGAGCATATTGGCAGCCACCTCACCGGTGTATGCACCCTTTTCCTTGTCGGCGCAGTTCTGTGCGCTGAGGGCGATCTTGGTACCCTTGATGGCCTCGGCCACGCTTGTCAGATGGACAAACGGCGGTGCCACCACCAGATTGACGTCAGAGGGAACTTGATTGATGTTTGCGGCCAGCTCGCTTGCCAGAGCCACACCTTCGGCAACGGTGGTATTCATCTTCCAGTTGCCGGCAACGATTTTTCTACGCATTTTGTATCGAATTAATTGTTTGTATTCTGCTTAAGCGGGGGGCAAAGATACGAACAAAATTGTTTACCTTTGTCAAGATGGATAAACTATTTCTAATAGATGGACATTCGCTGATCTTCAGGATGTACTACGCCTTTATGAGGCGCCCTATGATCAATTCCAAGGGGGTTGACACATCTATCCTGTACGGCTTTACCAAGTACCTGCTGGAGATAATCTCCAAGCAGCACCCGACACACCTTGCGGTGGCGTTCGACCCCCACGCAGCCACCTTCCGCCACGAGGCCTATCCCCCATACAAGGCCAACCGCAGCGAGGCGCCGGAACTGGTGCACGAAGCGCTGGAGCCACTCTGCGAACTGCTTAAGGCGATGGACATCCCGGTGCTGATGCGACCCGGATTCGAAGCTGACGACGTGAT
Organism: Bacteroidales bacterium; assembly: GCA_017561665.1. Taxonomy (GTDB): domain Bacteria; phylum Bacteroidota; class Bacteroidia; order Bacteroidales; family UBA932; genus Equibacterium. The sequence continues at coordinate 23,718 of JAFZBQ010000100.1, forward strand.
CTGCAGCGCCGCCAAGCACTTCGCCGGCGAGAATATGCAGGTATTTATGGTGACCCCCGACAAGGACTTCGGTCAGGCGGTGACCGGCAACATCTTCCAGTTCAAGCCGGGCAAGGCGGGTGACGACGACATCGTGCTGGACGAGGCGGCCATATGCGCAAACTACGGCATCAGCAGTTCCCGTCAGGTGATAGACATCCTCACCATCTGGGGCGACGCCTCCGACAACGTCCCGGGCGTCAGTGGCGTGGGCGAAGTCGGCGCCAAAAAGCTTGTCGGCACCTACGGCAGCGTAGAGAACATCTACGCCCATCTGGACGAACTCACACCCAAGCTGCGCGAGAATTTCGAAGCGGCGCGGGACCATATAGAAATGAGCAAGTTCCTGGTCACCATAAAGGACGACATCGACGTCGGGGTGGCACTGGACGACCTGCGCCTGACCGCCAACTGCAACGCGGCGGTGCGCGAACTGTTCGACAAATACGAATTTCCCAGCCTGATAAAGATGCTCCCGGAGGGAGAAGGCAGCGCCTGCTCAGCGGCACAAACAAAGTACCTGCAGTGCAGCGAAGCCTCCCCTGCCGAACTGATCTCCGCTGCCCGCAAGGCACAGTCGGTTGCCGTCAGCGTCGGAGAAAAGATAATCCTGGCCGCCGGCGACAAGTACGCCCAATTTGCCAAGGACGATTCCGCCGCCCGTGCGCTGCTCTCCGACGAATCCATCGCCAAGTGCGGCCACGGCCTCAAGGAATCTATGCACAGTCTGGGCACAGCCTTCGCCGGTCCTCTGAAGGACATCGAGATAATGCACTACCTGCTCAATCCCGAAGTCAACCATAAGACAGAATACCTGCTGCGCAGCTATCTGGAGATGGAAATGGAGGCCGAAGCAAGCCCGGAAGAAGATACCGCTCCGGCGCAGCTGGACCTCTTCTCGATGGCCTCTCCGCAGGTCGATGCAAAGGAGACCGAGACCGCTTGCCGTAGCTGCGTCGCCGCCGGAATGCTGGCTCCCGCGATTGAGAAGGAACTCCGCGAGAAGGGCCTCTGGAACCTATACGAGAAGATAGAAATGCCGCTGATTCCCGTCCTGTACGATATGGAATCGGAGGGCGTCAAGATAGACGTAAACCAGCTTCACAGCTTCGGTGCCTCGCTGGAGGGCGACATCGCCCGCCTGGAGAACCAGATCCGCGACATCGCCGGCGACCCCGCCCTGAACGTATCCTCGCCCAAACAGATCGGCGTGCTGCTCTTCGAAAAACTCAAGCTCGACCCCAAGGTCAAGAAGAGCCGCACCGGCGCATACACGACCGACGAAGAAACTTTGCAGGCCCTCTCCGACCGCCATCCGGTGATCGGGATGATACTCGAATACCGCGGCCTCAAGAAACTGATGACCACATACATAGCGCCGTTCCCGGGCTATATCGACCCCGCCGACGGCCGCGTCCACACCACCTTCACCCAGGCTCTCACCGCCACCGGACGCCTTTCCAGCATAAAGCCCAACCTGCAGAACATCCCGGTGCGCACCGCCCTGGGCCAGGAGATCCGCCGCGCCTTTGTGCCCGGTGCCGACTGGATAGTGGCGGCCGACTACTCGCAGATTGAGCTCCGCATAATGGCGCACCTGTCCGGCGACCCTTCTCTGGTGGCCGATTTCGCCACTGGCGACGATATCCACGCCGCCACCGCCGCCAAGATATTCCGTGTGCCGGTCTCTGAGGTCACCAAGGACCAGCGGCGGCAGGCCAAGACCGCCAATTTCGGCATAATGTACGGCATATCGTCGTTCGGCCTGTCGCAGAGGCTGGGCATCCCCCGCGGCGAGGCCAAGGCGCTTATTGACGACTACTACCGCACCTTTCCCGGCATCCGCGCCTATATCGACAAAGTGATTGCACAGGCCCGCGAAAAGGGCTACGTAGAGACCATCTTCGGCCGGCGGCGCTATCTGCCCGACATCAATTCCAAGAACTTCACCGTCCGCAGCCTGGCAGAGCGCAATGCCGTGAACGCCCCCATCCAGGGGAGCAGCGCTGACATAATCAAGCTGGCGATGATTGCCGTCCACCGCCGGCTGAAACAGGACGGCTACCGCAGCCGGATGGTGCTCCAGATTCACGACGAACTGCTGTTTGACGTCTATGAAGATGAGCGGGAAAAGTTGATGAAGATGGTGGTGGAAGAGATGCAGAACGTATGCAAGCTGGCCGTCCCGGTAATTGTAGACTGCAACGCCGGCAAAAACTGGCTGGAGGCCCACTAGATGGAACAGATACTCGAATATTTTCCCGGACTGACATCCCTGCAGAAGGAGCGCTTCGCCGCCCTGCAGGAGCTCTACGCCGACTGGAATTCCAAGATAAACGTAATCTCCCGCAAGGATATGGAGAGTTTCTACGAGCACCACGTGCTCCACTCCCTTGCCATTGCGGCGGCATATGACTCGGCACTCGCGGCAAAAAGCCAGTCCATACTGGACGTGGGCACCGGCGGCGGCTTTCCCGGCATACCGCTGGCCATATTCTATCCGGAAAACAAGTTCACACTGTGCGACTCCATCGGCAAAAAGATCAAGGTGGCAAGTGCGGTGGCCCAGGCGCTTCATCTGGACAACGTCACCTGCATCAACGCCCGCGCCGAGGCGCTGCCGGAGCGTTACGACTGGATAGTCTCCCGCGCCGTGACATCGATGGACAAATTCCTCCCCTGGGTCCGCGGCAAATACGGCAAGGGGATCATCTGCCTCAAGGGTGGCGACGTGGAATCCGAGCTTCAGGTCTGTTTCTCCCGCCGCCTGCTCAATCCAAAGAAGGTGTCAGTCAGCGATATAAGCCTGTTTTTCAAGGAAGATTGGTTCGAAACAAAAAAAGTTGTGTTCATCTCGCAATAATTTTTGGTAATTTGCTCAAGACTATTTACTTTTGCAGTCCCAAAATTTCGAAATAATAAAAATAACACGATATGAAACGCACATTTCAGCCCTCTATCCGCAAGCGTCGCAACAAACACGGCTTCCGTGAGCGCATGTCCACTCCCAACGGCCGCCGCGTGCTTGCAGCACGTCGCCGTCACGGCCGCAAGAAACTCACCGTTTCCAGCGAGGACCGTTTCTAATTAGTTTACGGCACGTAAAAATAGAGGCCCCGGCGGGTCTCTTTTTTTATGCCCGATATTTTATATCTTTGTATCTGTTATGGCAACTCTCAAAGATAAACCGCTGCTGCGCAACTTCATCTGGGGCATCGTGTTCGTGATTGCGATGGTGCTTCTCGCGCAGCTGTACCTTGCGATATTCACCCGGCACAATAAAGAACTCACCGTCCCCGACTTCACCGCCCTGGACATGCGCACCGTAGAGAAGGTTGCGAAGAACCTCCACCTGCGCGTCGAGGTCGCCGACAGTGTCTTTGTAAAGCATCTCCCCCTTGGAGTGGTGTTCTCACAGAATCCCGTCGCCGGCAGCCGGGTCAAGAAGAACCGCCGCATATTCATCACCCTCAACTCCACCGTGCCGCGCATGGTATCGGTGCCGTCGGTAATTGGCTGTTCACTGCGCCAGGCGCAGGCAGAACTGGCCGCCAGCGGCCTTGGCGTAGGCAAACTGACCTATGTTAAGGATATTGCCACAAACAACGTGCTGCGCCAGCAGTATAACGGCAAGGACATCCCCAGCGGCCGTAAGGTGGAAACCGAGAGCAAGATAGACCTGGTGCTGGGTCTAAACGAAGATGACAACACCACCGACGTGCCCAACGTAAAGGGCTTCACCACGGCCGTAGCGGGACCCAGTATCATAGAAAACTCCCTCAATGTAGGCAAGATCCGTTACGACGACAGCGTCAAGAACTACGCCGACAGCCTCCACGCAGTGGTCTACAGCCAGACTCCCGGCGCCGGTGCGCACGTGGGCATGGGCCGCGCTGTGGACATCTATCTCACCGTCAATCCGGATAAAATAAAATAGGATGGCCGACCCCAGGGACGAGGAACTCCTGCAGGAAGAAATTGAACAGAGCGAGAGCGACGAACAGTTGTTCGAGCACTACCGCTTTGTGGTTGACAAAGGACAGGCACCCCTGCGCATAGACCGCTACATCGTAAGCAAGATGGAGCAGACCTCGCGCCACCGCATCCAGCTGGCGCTGGAGGCCCAGTACGTGCGTGTGGACGGCCGTCCCGTCAAGGCCAACTACAAGGTCAAGCCGGGGGATACCATCACCATAATGCTCCCCTACCAGCGGCGCGGCTTCGAGGTTCATCCGGAGCCGATTCCGCTGAACATCGTATACGAAGACGACGACCTGCTGATAGTGAACAAACCCGCCGGGATGGTGGTACACCCCGGTTTCGGACACTTCTCCGGGACACTCATCAATGCGCTGGCCTACCATCTGGGCATCAGTCAGGACGCCGACGCCACCGACGAGCGGATGGGAGTTCTGGTGCACCGCATCGACAAGGACACCTCCGGATTGCTGGTGGTGGCCAAGAACGAGATTTCGCAACTTAAGTTGGCGGGGCAGTTCTTCGAACATTCCATAAAGCGCACATACTGGGCGCTGGTTTGGGGTAATGTGGCCGACGATGCCGGCACAATTGAGGGGAATATCGGACGCGACCCCAACGACCGGATGCGCTTCAAGGTGTTTGAAGACGGTTCCCAGGGTAAGACTGCCATCACGCATTACCGCGTGCTGGAACGCTTCGGCTACACCACTCTGGTTGAATGCAATCTGGAGACTGGTCGCACCCACCAGATCCGCGTCCATATGAACTACATCGGCCACCCGCTGTTCAACGACGACCGCTACGGCGGCGACCGGGTGCTCAAGGGCCCCATCTACGCCAAGTACAAACAGTTCATAGACAACTGCTTCGCCATTATGCCGCGCCAGGCGCTCCACGCCAAGACTCTGGGATTCATCCACCCCGGAACTCATAAAGAGATCTTCTTCGACAGCGACATTCCCGACGACTTCAAGGCACTTCTGGAAAAGTGGCGCTCCTACGCCACCGGCCGCGACACCCTCCGCACCGTCCAGGAAGAGGAGTACTAGCTTTTCTCCTATCGCCTACCTCCTTGTGAGGATAACAGTGCTCGTATATGCAGCGTTACCCGCATTTTGCACACTACTTGGGGGTAACAGTACATTTCTCCGCAGCGTTACCCGCATTTTTGCCCCTTTTTGAGGGTAACAGTGCTTGTTCACATAGCGTTACACGCATTATTCCCTGTCCAAGAGCCTGGCTGCGGTGGCATAGCTCACCCCGCACACCCGTGCAATCTGGTTTGCATCGGCACTGAAACGGTAGCGGATCTGGCGGGCGAACTCGGACTGCTCATCTTCGTTTAATTCCGCAAAAGACATTTTCTGAAACAAGCTCCGGCAAAGGTCCGGCATTATTGCAAGAATACTCTGATCCCGAAAGGAGGGCAAATTCTTACCCGCCGATTCAAGCCGCTTCTTCGCCTTGGAAGAGTTATTAAGAAAGTAGTTCATCCTGTTGGGAGAACGGAAACATTCTTCCACTGCCTCAACATCAACATACATCTGCGGCAGGATGTATCCTTCGTCACAAACGGTCCAATCTTCCGGCAACCCATCAAAATCACTATGAAAAAGTCTTCCAATTGCACGGTGAGAAAGACTTCCAATAGGGCGTCCTCCAAGTTTGGTTTGATTGAAGAAAGCATTCCCGGTTCCCCATGGCCATTGACTTGGGTGTGAGCAGATGTTGGCTGCGACACTGTTCATCTGAACATATGCTATCGCACGCTCAGGCGCCTCGTCTTCATACGGAATCGGCTTGACATCTACATCATTGAGTCTAAGGAATTTCTTGAGGCCGTACTTACGTCTCAGATAAATAGAATATCTGTGCTTGAACCCATTCAAAAAGTACAAGACATCCACCCGGGTACCCCGAAGAACAAAATGTACATGATTTGACATCAGTATAAAGGCCAGCACAGAAACATCCCGGCAGCAGACAGCCTGAATGGCGACATAATTCATTGCCACCTTAAAATCTTCCTCGTCCCTAAACCACAGGCTGTCCTCAAGGTGGTCAGTCGAGAGCAAATAAATCATCTTCATAACAATCTCCGGCACTATTGCTCCGGTATTACAAATATACTGGGAAATCCATATATTTGTCAAGAGTGAATTATGGTAATTGAAAGTCATCCCTTCCAACCGTTTCTGCCTGACGGGGCGCGGATTCTGTTCCTGGGCAGTTTCCCTCCACCGGCGCACCGCTGGAGCATACCTTTCTATTACCCCAATTGGATTAACGATTTCTGGCGTATAATGGGGCTGATTCATTTCGGAGACAAGAATCATTTCTGTATCATCTCAGAAAAGATGTTTGACGAAGATGCCATACGCGCTTTCTGTGCTCAGGCCGGACTGGCTTTCTACGACACCGCATGCGAGGTACGACGGCTTAAGGACAATGCCTCCGACGCCTTTCTAGAGGTGGTGACGCCGACTGACATATCGGCAATCTTGTCCCAGACTCCAGACTGCGACACACTGGTCACAACCGGACGGAAGGCGACAGAGGTGCTTGCAGAGCAACTCTGTCGCAAAATTCCCGCTATCGGAGAATACGTGGAGATAAGTCATGAACAAGCGAATGTTCACAATAATATGGGGAACCATCAAGACCGCCGCGGTCCCGGAAACGAGATATGCAACCGCACTGTACGCTTCTGGAGGATGCCCTCCACCTCCCGCGCCTATCCGCTACCGCTGGAGAAGAAAGCAGAGATTTATCGCAGACTATTTATGTAGCGCACCCCGCAAAGTGTTGGTAACGCTGCTCGCGGGAGCACCGTTACCCGCAAAAAAGGCCCTAAATGAGGGTAACACTTCCAGAACGAGTACTGTTACCCACACTTATCCCTCAATAAAGATGGTGAAAAGCTATTTGACGATACGTTCGGAATGGGCGGCGACGAAGCTTTTCCAGTTGGTGGAGGCTTTCTTATCGGTCATGGGATTGGTGAGCTGGTAGAAGTGGCACATCGCGATGGCGATGGCGTCGCTGGCATCCAGATATTTGATGTCCAGCTTCACGTCCATAGTGCGTTCCAGAATCTCCTTGACCTGCTCTTTGCTGGCCGCTCCCTTGCCGGTGATGGCCATCTTGACTTTGCGCGGAGCATATTCGAAGATGGGGATATTGCGCTGCAGCGCGGCGGCGATGGCGGCACCCTGCGCCCGGCCCAACTTGAGCATCACCTGCGGATTCTTGCCGTAGAACGGCGCCTCGATGGCCAGGTCGTCGGGCTTATACTGATCGTACAACTCCCCCACCTCGATGAATATGCGGCGGAGTTTTTCAAAATGATCTTTCTCTTTACGAAGGTCGATAATGCCCAGATCAACGAAGTGAACCTTCTTGCCATCAATAAGAATGACCCCGTAGCCCATTATCTGGGTACCGGGGTCTATTCCCATTATGACTCTCTGGCCGCTTCGGGTCATACCGTCTTAGTCGATGCGGTCGAAACCTGTCCACTTGCGCAGAACCTCAGGCACCATTATGCAATCGCCCTTCTGGTTGTTCTCCAGAATCGCAGCCACAATGCGCGGCAATGCCAGGGAACTGCCGTTGAGGGTATGGGCCAGCTGAGTCTTGCCGTCCTCGTCTTTGTAACGGAGTTTGAGACGGTTGGCCTGATAGGACTCGAAGTTGGAAACGGAGCTGACTTCCAGCCACCTTTCCTGCGCTGCGCTGAAGACTTCGAAGTCGTAGGTGATGGCACTTGTAAAGCTCATATCGCCGCCGCAAAGACGCACTATGCGGAACGGCAGGCCCAGACTTGCCACCAGCTTTTCTACGTGTGCCACCATACCGTCCAGCGCCTCGTAGGACTTCTCCGGCAGGCTGAGCTGCACGATTTCCACCTTGTCGAACTGATGCAGGCGGTTCAGGCCTCGCACGTCCTTGCCGTAAGAGCCTGCCTCGCGGCGGAAGCACGGGGTATAGGCGGTCATCTTCACGGGGAAGTCTTTGGCAGATAGAATGACGTCGCGATAGATATTGGTCACGGGCACCTCTGCGGTGGGCACCAGATAGAAATTGTCCAGCGTTGCGTGGTACATCTGACCCTCTTTGTCGGGCAGCTGACCGGTACCGAAACCCGATGCTTCATTGACCATTACCGGCGGTTCGACCTCGAGATAGCCGGCGGCGGTGTTGAATTCCAGAAAGTAATTGATCAAAGCCCTCTGCAGCTTGGCCCCTTTACCCTTGTAAACGGGGAAGCCGGCGCCGGTGAGTTTCACGCCCAGGTCAAAGTCGATGATGTCGTATTTGCGGGCCAGCTCCCAGTGGGGCAGCTTGCTCTCCGACAGATCGGGCACCTGGCCTTCCATCTTGACAATCACATTATCGTCCGCATTCTTACCCTCGGGCACCTGCGCACACGGCAGGTTGGGCAGCAGCACCAGCAGATCGTTCTGCTTCTTCTCCGCCTCGGCCATCTTCTCTTCCAGCGCCTTGCTCTGCTCTTTCAAAGCCGCAACAGAGGCTTTAGCCGCCTCAGCCGCCTCGCGGTTACCCGCCTTCATCAGGGCGCCGATCTCCGCTGCCTTGGCCTTCTGCTGCTGCAGAAGTGCATCCATTTCGCTCTGTGCTGCACGCCTGTCGCGGTCGCAACCCAGTATCTGGTCCACAATTTCCTTGGCGTCAAAGTTCTTGACAGCCAGCCGTTCCACAACAAATTCGGGCTTTTCCCTGAGAAGTTTGAGTGTAAGCATTATATCAGTTTTTAATCATTCACATTTAGGACAGCAAATATAGCAAATAATTATTTGCGTTATGCTTGCAAGATTTCTATGAACGATTCCGGCAATGCAACATTTTCAAGGTCTGATGCAGCCGCAAACAGCGGAGCGATTTCTTTGTCCTTGAAGCCGGCGATGCCACAGCCGATGCGGGTCACCAGGAATTCGTATTCGGGGTGCTGGGCGGCGAACCGGATGAACTCGTCGACATAGGGTTTGATGGTGGACACGGGGCCCTGCATTGTGGGGATGGCGTAGCACTGGCCCTGCAGGCCGACGCCCTGGCCCCATACAGCGCCGAATTTATTGAAGGCGGCCCAGGCGGCGCCGCCGGCGTGCTGGCCTGCCAGATTTGAGCCGAACACGAAGATCTGGTTGGGGGCCAGGCTGTCGATGTGGTCCGGCGTGGGTTGTTTGGTGGTATTGTTTGTCATATTCCCAAAGTTACAAAATCCAAACGTAATTGGGAACCAGTATAATCGTATAATCTTATTCAAAAAAAAACGACCCCGGATCGGAGTCGTCAATTTTCTGTAAGGTCAAAAACCTGCGGGGGGTTACGCCTCTGCCTCAGCGGGTACTGCGGGAATTACAGATACGTAAGACTTGTTCTCGCGGGTCTTTTTGAATGCCACTGTGCCATCGACCAACGCATAAAGAGTATGGTCACGGCCCATTCCGACGTTTTCGCCGGGATTGTGTACAGTGCCTCTCTGACGAACCAGGATGTTGCCAGCCTTGGCTGCCTGTCCGCCAAACAATTTAACGCCCAAGCGTTTGCTTTCCGATTCACGGCCGTTCTTGGAACTACCGACACCTTTTTTGTGAGCCATAATCTTTAGTTTTAAGCGATTTCGTCTATTTGAAGTTTAGTAAGATACTGACGGTGACCGTTCTTCTTGGCCATACCTTTGCGGCGGATCTTGTGGAAAACGATAACCTTGTCAGCTTTGCAATGCTCCATTACGGTAGCCTTGACAGTAGCACCGGACACGTAAGGTGAACCGACCTGGACAGAACCGTCATTGTCTACGAGGAGGACCTTGTCAAAACTTACGTTGGAATCAACCTCGGCTGCGAGGCGGTTCACGAAAATCTTGCTGCCCTTCTCTACCTTGAACTGCTGTCCTGCAATATCAACGATTGCGTACATAAAATAATTTGTTAAAAATTATTAGCCGTAAGCGGGTAATTCTAGTTAATCACCTCTTTGTCAATAGCTTATCGACTGTCTATAAACCC
>JAFZBQ010000012.1 GCA_017561665.1 Bacteroidales bacterium
AAAATTTTCTTAAGTTTGCAATACAAACAATCTTGAAATGAAGGAACCGATTTTAAATAGTCTCAAGGAGCATCTCTCCGTGGCTGAAGAGTTTGTGAAGAATCCAGAAACCGCTGCTGCGATAGAGAAGGCGGCGCGGCTTATTGCCGATTCCATCAAGTCTGGTGGAAAGGTGATTACTTGCGGCAACGGCGGCAGCCTGTGCGATGCCACGCATTTTGCGGAGGAGCTCACCGGCCGTTTCCGCGATAGTCGCAATCCGCTGCCGGCGATGGCCATAAACGATCCGGCCCACATCACCTGCGTAACCAACGACTATTCTTTCGAGGAGATTTTTGCCCGCGACGTGGAGGCCCTGGGCCGCCCTGGCGATGTTTTGTGCGGGTTTTCTACCAGTGGCACCAGCGCCAATGTGGTGACCGCAGCCCGCAAGGCCCGCGAAAAGGGGATGAAGGTGATCGGCTTTACCAAGGCGGGAGAAACGCCCCTCGCCGGGCTCTCCGACGTGCTTGTCGCCGTGCCTCACGACGGCTACAGCGATCGCATCCAGGAGATGCACATCACCGCCGTGCATATCATCATAGAGGCTGTGGAGGCATTGGTTAAATAATCATCCGATGAAGAGGCTGCAGTATTTGTTATTGATACTGGCGGTGCTGCTTTCAGCGGGTTGCAACAAGGATTTGAAGGAGCAACTTGACCAATTGCAGGGCCGTGTGGCGGAATTGACGGACTCTGTTGTGGAATTGTCCGCTCCGTCCGGAAACATCGCTTCCAACAATGGTATAACCTACGATAAGGACTTTTATTGGGTGGATGCCGGTGGCAGTGTCACGGTGCATTTTGTACTTGAAAATCCGGCGGAAGTGGAGGTTTCGGCCGAACAGGGTTGGCTGGCAGAAGTCACAAAACAAAGTGACAGGGAGGGTGAAATCACCGTGACGGCGCCCGACCCGGCATCTCCCGGAATTGTTAAGGTTAAGGCGACCGGCGAAGGCGGAACCATATCGGAGTCGATGATCCAGTTGTTTGTCAAAAAACCATATACCGCGGCGCAGCATCCCCGCATCGATGCACTGGCATACAACGGTTTCGGCACAGAGACAGCTTTGCTTACGCTGGATAATTTCCAGAAACTGGCGGAGGCCGGTATGACTATGCTTACTGTAGAAGGTGATGCCATATGGGGCGGTGCGGACTGGAGAAAGCAGTGCCGGCTTGCAGAGCAGGTCGGGGTCAAGGTAATCCTGTTCATCAACTATACCGCCGGTCTCTATTCCGACGACCCGGATAACTATAAGGGACTTGACGCATTGCTTGCAGAAACAAAAGATGTCCCCGTCATTTGTGCATACCAAATTGCAGATGAGCCCCATACCGAAGCAGCCGGCCGTCTGGCGGTTGCAAAGAAAAGGATAAACGAACTGGATCCGGCGCGGCCGGTATATATCAACCTGCATCCGAGTTCAGTGTCGCAGGCAGGTATGGGAGCTGTTACATACGAAGCGTATGTCGATTATTTTGCAAGGGTTTGCGACCTGGAATTCATCACATTTGACCAATATCCCGTATGGCTGACCGGGGTGGAGGATGGATGGTACCATTCTCTGAACGTGGTTTCTTCCACCGCCAAGAAATATGGCATCCCGTTCTGGACATTCTTGCTTAGCAGCAGGTTGGATCGCAGGGAAGACCCGACACTGGAGAACATGCGCCTGCAGGGCAACATCAACCTTGTCTACGGGTCCCAGTGTAATCAGTTCTTTGTGTGGAAATGCCTGAGTGACAGCAATTACGCTCCCATTATGCCCGACGGTACATACAAGGAGGTTTATTACGATATCAAGGAATATACCCGCGAGGTACGCAACCGGGAATATGTGTTTGCCGGCGGCACGGTATTCAATATCCGCCACATCGGGCAAGATTATTATCTGCACGGCACACATCTCGACAAATCCGATCTTCCCGAAGCCATCGGCAACATTACGGCGGACGGCAGCGCTCTTGTATCTTTTATTGGCAATTCCGGCAACGAATATGTCGTCATATGCAATAAATCGTGGAAGGAAAAATTGACCGTCGATGTTGATTTTTCCAGAGAGGTTTATACTATAGACAGGGAGGGGGTATTCTCCTTCCAGCAGCCTGGACAGACTGGATTCACCATAGATGAAGGCGATTTTCTGGTGGTGAAGTGGAAGTAGTCCTGTTGTTATATTTCGGTCAGTTTTGAATTTTACTCAAAAACGGGTATCTTAGCGCGATTGAATGACCCGTTTTTGACACAATGAAACTGAAACTACTACCAATTCTGGCGGCATGTTCTATGCTGGCGGCTTCTTGTACGACTGATTACAAAGCAGATATATCAGATCTTCAGGAAAAAATTCATAATCTTGAGGTTGCTGTTACCGAGATGGATGCAGTAGCGACCAATCTTGGCGCGCTGCGGGACGTGCTTTCATACAAGCAGGCCGGCGATTATGTGCAGAGCGTCACCCCTGTCGAGGGAGGATATGAATTTAACTTCAAGAATAACGGCAAGGTTACTGTCGGCAATGCAACGGGCGGTGTTTCGGTTGGTGCTGCGGACGGCACGTACTACTGGGCGCTGAATGGACAGCCTCTTAAGGATGCCTCAGGCAGCAATGCCTCCACAAACGTCATCGCCAAGTTCCGTGCGCAGGACGGCAAACGGCAGATAAGCACCGACGGCGGCAAGACCTGGACGGATCTTCCTTCCGACGCCGGCAATCTGATTACCAAGGTTGAGGAGAATGCCAACTGCATTACCGTTACTTTCCTGGGCGGCACTATTGTGGATTTTGCAAAGGAAGACCCTCTGAAAGTCCTTATCAGCGGCAACAACGAACCGCTGGCTTCTCAAGGCAAGGCGGTTGTCTATTATCTGATATCGGGCGGCAGCGGTGAGTATTCCATTGCCACCAGCCAGCCGGACGGATGGTCACCTCAGATAGTAAAAGAAAGCGGCAACAAGGGTCAGATAATCTTTGTCTCTTCCGGCTATCCCGAATCCGACGAGGTCAAGATTTATATTCAGGACACTGCCGGCCATATGGTGGTTACTGACATAAGCCTCGGCTCTATGAGTCCCAACGAAGACTTCCCGATACTTGCCCCCGCGTACGAGGCGTATAACATTGGTTTTGACGGCGGAAGCGTGGATGTCACTTTGTCGACGAATCTGGAGTATGAGGCCGTCATAGAGCCCGATGCGGCAAGTTGGCTCTCCATCACCGGCACCAAGGCCGTCAGGACCGATGTGATTACATTCTCTGCCACAGCTAACGGTTCAGATCAGATGCGTTCTGCGCAGGTGACACTGACCGCTGATGCATATTCCAAACACATAGTGATTTATCAGGAAGGCGTGCTTGCCACCGTCGGGCAGAACCTCAGCGAGAAGGGCACCGCCAACTGTTATATTATTCCTGAGGCCGGCGATTATTACTTTGACGCCACCGTCATCGGCAACGGCCAGGGCGGCATCATCCCCGGCGCCGGATTCCACACGGATAATGCAACTATCGCTCCGGCAGAAGTGGATGTTATGCTGGAGTTTACCGACGAGCCTGTCATCGAGAATCTTCGTCTGGAAGACGGCAAGATATACTTCCACGCCAACGGCAACAAAGGCAATGTGACGGTATATGTTACCGACGAGGATGAATCTGTGCTATGGAGCTGGCACCTGTGGTGCACCGACATGCCCGCGGACAAGACCCATACCAATGCCGACGGCAGCAGGTTTACATTGATGGACCGTAATCTTGGAGCCACCAGCACCAATCCCGAGGATGGTGAGCAGACATTCGGACTGTACTATCAGTGGGGACGAAAGGACCCGTATTCTGCCAACAGCATATATACGT
>JAFZBQ010000002.1 GCA_017561665.1 Bacteroidales bacterium
CTAATAGGTCAGTGTGCTCCAGTATGTGCTCCAGGCGCCGTGCGAACGGTCGGTGGCGTCAACGGGGCTGTATCCGAAGGATACGTACTGCGTCTTGCTCAGGTTAACATGGCCCAGGCCGTCGCCGCTGACACCCACGTTATGGATGAAGGGGATAAGGTCCGGATCATCTACGTCGTAACCCCAGGGGATCGAGGCAAAGCTCTTGTTCTGGAGTGAGCCAAGGTATGTGAAGGTGAGGCCGTCTGCGGATGTCCATACCGAGAGGCGGCTGGACGCGGTTATGCGCCAGGAGGAGTGGAACGCGTAGAAAAGGTCGTAGTCCTCTACATATTTGACGTCACAGCTGTCATACATCTTGTACAGGCCTTGATCGGAAGTGAGTCCGTCGTGCTCGCTGGCGAGCCATTCCTTATTGATGGCCACTCCGTGGAAGGTGAGGGCGCCGGGCCAGTTGGGGTTGCTGCGGCTGGCGGTGGCAACCTTGGTCAGCGGAGTGCTGCCGGCGTCATACGTATAATATATATATATGGTGTCATCCTTTACGACGATGCTCGGCTCGCCGATGCCCCACTTGCCGGAAGGACCGCCGTTATGGGTGCTGCCGTCCATATATTTTATGATGGGCTTGGGGTCGTTGCCCCAGCCTGTGCCGCTCCACTTCTGCCAGGGTCCGCTGGGCGAGGTGCCGCGGGCTATGTAGCAGTTGTTCTCCAAGCCCTGGAGGCCTCCGTCGGAGGTGGTGTTTGTGGTGGAGGTGTATGCTATGTAGTAGTAGCCGTCGAAGTGTGCCGCACCGGGGTCGCAGACGCTCCAGGCGTCCTCCTTGTTCTTGGTGCCCTCGAGCACGACCTGCTCCGCCGTCCAGGTCTGGCCGCCGTCGCTGGAACGTCTCCAGGTGAATACGTCGGCCATGCCACTGCGGCTGCCGAGGGTTCCCGGAGACGAGAACCACGCGTCGATGGTGCCGTCGTCATTCATGATAATCGACGGGCCATAGCGGTACTTGTAATTGCCGGTGGTGGTGTAGATGGTGAGGCCGTCGCCTGTGTCAGGCATCTTGAGTGTGAGTCCTGTCTGAGACACAGAAACAGTTCTTGTATAAAGCACGCCGTTGACTGTAATATCTCCGGACCGGATTGAATTGACGTTGTTTACACCCACCTTATACACGAAATCAGTCTCAGTGTCGCTGACCGCTGTTTCGCTTACCTTGGTGATCCAGTTTACAGCAGGAGCAAGTGTATAAGCGCCATCGCTGGTAACGCGGAAGGTTATGGTCTGGGACTTATAGTCCAAAAGGAAGGATGTCGGAGAAACGGTGAGGATATGTCCCGGGATAGGAGGCATGTCAAACGTCTCTGTAAACGCCCTGGCACCTCCAGTTTTGAGAGTGTATGTAGAAGTATATTTCTTTGACATTACTGCGCCGGACTTGGTAGTGACCTTGAGAGTAGGCTTAACAAGGGTGTCCGGAGCGGACATCATATAGAAACGGACTGTTTCGTTGGCAGCGACAGAAATGCCATCCAGGTTCATGCTCACGGTATTGACCTTGGATGTGGGGGTGATTGCGGCAGTTGCCTGCGAGAGGTCAACGGTGCCGGCCTTAGTGAAAACATTGTTATCGCACTCCAAGGAAAGCGTGCTGAGATCAGCGGCGATGGGGAATGTGAGGTCGAACACCAGAAGAGAACCAAGGTGCTTGAAAGTGAACGTGCAGGTGCCGCTGGGACTGTCGGAAAAAACCGGAGCGGCATTGGTGCAAGCCATGTAATCGAAATTGCCTACACTGAAGACGCCCTTGGCGCTTTGGGCCTGGCCTTCATAGGATACATTGACAGCCTTCCACTCACCCGGCTTATGGGTATTGGGATGGAACGGATAGAATGCAGAGTAGCTGGAGCTTGAAATCAAACCCCACCCCTGCCCGTCGAATACGCAGTTGGAAGTTCCGGCACCGTCGGATACGACAAAAGCGACATGGTCACCACCCTTGCTGGGGAAAACGGCGATTACGTCACCCTCGTCCCAGGTAGAAGATATCAACTTACCTGTCATGGTAGATGTAACCTTAGTGGCCTCATCGAGTTGAAAATCTTCCATCGTGCAAACGATCTTGCCGATGATTGAATCTGACACAGGAGCCTCCGGCTCATTGACGGAGCAGGCGGCTGCCAGGAGCAAAACGGCGAGCAACACAAACGATGCAAAACCTATCTTCTTCATATGCATAAACAATACAACCCGCAAGTTACGAAAGTTTTGAAAAACAACAAAATTATTCGCCAATAAGTTTATTTTTCACGATGTTGTAGTACACGTAGGGGTCGCCCACTGTGGCGGCATTCTTGTGACAATCTGTGGTACTGGCGCTTACATTGGCAATGCCCCAGAATATCGCGTCGCACGTATCGTCGTACGATCCGACCACGATATACCGTGTGGCCAACAGTCCCCAGTCCATCCTGGAGCTCCAGGCATCGGCATCTATCCTGGCCCAATCTGAGGGCGGAACGCCGCTGTTGGGGCAGACGAAACGGACGGCACCGTCGCTGCTCTGGGAATAGTTGCGGTAACCCCAGCCGTCGGTGGTTTTGGGCGTTATGGCACTGTTCATCTGGCAGGTGCCGATGGTGAATTTATCACCGTTTTTCAGATAGGTCTTATTGGCGGCCGAGGCCCTGCTGATTGCGGAGTTGTAGTCGGTACCGGGCATAAACAACAGAAGCAACGGCTTGCCGTCCTTCTTGTGATAGTGGCCCAGCTGGGCGTAACTGTTATAGATGCGTTCTGCAATGCCGTTCCAGTAGCTTATGCCGGGATCGAGGTTGAGATTACCTATGAACAGGAACCACTCCATACCGATCTCGCCGCACACCTGCATTATGTTTTCCAACCTGCCTTTGAAATTGTCGCTCTCCCACTGGGAATCCCATTGGGCCTGATTTGTAAAATCTATGCTTATCACCCTGATCCCCGCCCTGGCTATTGTCTTGAGAATGTCGCGGCACTGATAGATGTCATTATACTCGTGGTAAGAATTCCATAAATTGTTGACAAGGAAAGTGGTGCCGTTGTTGTTCCACCGGCAGCACGGCATGATGTGGCTCACGGGAACCGGTTTGCCGGAGGGGAGACAGCCCTGTGTTATAGTCACTGTTTTTGACAAATCGGAAACAGCTGACTGAAGCACGATGGTGGCGGTGCGGGATTTGGTTGTCTGGTTTATCTTGACCTCAAAAGACGGGTGGTAGCGGTCGCTGTCACTCACGCTCACCCAGTCGCTGCCGGAAGGAATGTTGATAGAGTAATCCTTGTTGCAGGCGACATCGAGCGTTATGGTATTGTACGGGTATTTGATGGAGAAATTATCTTGAGAAACCACTATGAATTCTTCTTCTGCCATGGTTTCGCTGAATGACCTGGCACCGCCGGCCTTGAGATAATAAGTGGAGGTGTATTTCTTTGTCATTACGGCGCCGGACTTTGTAGTGACTTTGAGAGTCGGCTTGACAAGGGTGTCAGGAGCCGTCAGCATATAAAGACGGATAGTTTCGTTGGCATTGACAGAAATGCTGTCCAGATTCAGGGTCAGAGAATTAACCTTGGCCGTGGGGGTGATTACTGCAATTTCCTGCGAGAGGTCAACGGTGCCGGCACGTGTGAATACATTGCCTTCGCACTCCAGAGACAAGGTGCTCAAAGCATAAGCAACCGGAAAGGTGAGATCGAACACCAGAAGCGAACCCAAGTGCTTGAACGTGAACGTGCAAGTGCCGCTGGGACTTTCTGCAAAAACCGGGGCGGCGTTGGTGCAGGCCATGTAATCGAATCTGCCGACGTTGAAAACGTCCTTGGTGCTTTGGGCCTGGCCTTCATAGGAGACATTGACCGCTTTCCATGCCCCGGGCGCGTGGGTATTGGGATGGAACGGATAGAATGCGGAATAGGTGGTGTTTGCAATCAACCCCCACCCCTGCCCGTCGAATACGCAGTTGGAAGTCCCGGCACCGTCGGATACGACAAAGGCGACATGGTCGCCACCCTTGCTGGGGAAAACGGCGATTACATCACCCTCGTCCCAGGTAGAAGATATCAGCTTCCCGGTCATTTTAGAAGTAACCTTGGTGGAGACATCGGGCTCGAAATCTTCCATGGTGCATACAATCTTGCTGATTGGTGAACCCGGCACAGAACTTTCCGGTTCGTTGTGGGAACAGGAAACTGAAATCGCCAGCGCCGCCAGTGGCACAAGCGCCGCGCATATCATTCTATTCATTTATTATGATCTGTTTTTGAGCTTGTTATACTCGCTTTCCGCCCTTACTTTATCTATGATGACTTTGACCAGGGAGAACATTTCCCCACCCTCGGTATAGTCGGTCGGAGCCATGAAATTGACGCGATCCTGGTCCAGAAGCTGCTGCGCGGTGGCCTTCTTGGCATCGCTGTTGTACACCGCGATGGCGTTGCCGCCAAACATCTTCACAATCTTCATGCAGGGGATGTCGGTTTCGCCATCGCCCACGTAAATCATGTTGCTGAAGGGAACCGGCTTGTCCTCGTCTGGCACCTGCCGGTTGACCTTGCGGTTGTCGGCGATGTCCATTATACCCTTGGTGATCTTGAAGAGGAACTGCGTCTTGTTGGTGAAGTCGATGGCCACCGCCGGCCACACGGCATCGCCGGTTTCGTCATATAAGAAGCTGCTGGCAAAGACTTTCTTGAACTCGTGGGCAATCTCGCTCCCTTCTATGAGTTCCGTCATTCCGGAGGAGATTATGTAGTGTTCCACAGCCACTCCCCTCTCGGCGCCGTAGTCGTTCACCATCTTGAACCAATCGCGCACGCCGGGATAGAGTTCTATGTTGCGGCCGAACTGGACAAACGAGTCGCGCTTGAGCGAGATGCCCGCCTTGCGCGCCTCGTCTATCATTATCTTCATGTAGGCCAGCACACCGTTCATTTCCAGCTCTTCGCTGATGGAATTGCTGCGGTGCCAGAACTCCTCCGGCGACTTGCCAAGAGCCTGGATGAAACCGTACTCCTGCATGTTGCCGGGAGAGAGAGTCCCGTCAAAATCGTAGACCAGCGCGACCTTTGTGCGTTTGTTGTACATTTATGCGAACTGCTGCTTGAGTTGATCTATCCTCTCGTCTGCATCGCTGCCGCGGACGCCGAAGTAGAATTTAATCTTGGGCTCGGTGCCGGACGGGCGGACGGAAACTATGGTGCCGTCATCTGCGAGGAACTGCAGCACGTTGCTCTTGGGGAGTTTGGTCTTCTCCGTCTCGAGATAATCTATTACCTTGACCACCTTGCTGCCGGCCAGCTCTTTCGGAGGATTCTCGCGGTAGTCCTTCATAATCTTCTGGATCTCGGCGGCTCCCTCCTTGCCGGCGCGGTAGATGTTGGTAAGGCCCTCCTTGTAATAGCCAAATTCTTTATAAAGCTCTTGCAGATAGCCATATACGGTCTGTCCGCGGTCGGCAAGCCAGGCTGCACATTCGGCCAGCAGGCCGCAGCTTGCTGCGGAGTCCTTGTCGCGAACGAAATCGCCCGGGTTGAAGCCGTTACTCTCCTCGCCTCCTCCAATGTAAACCCGTTTACCCTCGAACTCGCGCACCACGGTGGCGATGTTCTTGAAGCCGGTGAGCACGCTGTAGAGCGGCACGTTGTACTTGGCGCAGATGGCGTCTGCCATACGTGTTGATACGATGGTCTTTACCATAAACGGATCGCCCGTCTTGAGTTTGCCAAGGGCATTCCAGCGGTCCAGCATGTATGCGAAGAGGATGGTCAGGATCTGGTTGCCGTTGAGCAGGATCAGCTTGCCCTTGTCATCGCGCACAGCCACACCGATACGGTCGGCGTCGGGGTCGGAGGCCAGCACCAGGTCGGCACCGACCTCATCGGCCTTCTCCATAGCCATCTTCATTGCGGTAGGCTCCTCCGGGTTGGGAGAAACCACTGTGGGAAAATCGCCGCTGTTGACATCCTGCTCGGGAACGTGGATCACATTCTTGAAGCCCATCATATCCAAGAAAGGATATACGGTGCGGCTGCCGGTACCGTGCAGCGGAGTGTAGACAATCTTCATATCGCTGTGGCGCTTTACAGCGTCCAGGGAGAGCATCAGGGTGTAGATGGAATCCAGGAAGGCCTTGTCCACCTCGGCGCCTATCATAACGGGCTTGAGGGCGGGATCGTCGTTGAATTTGACCTGGCTGGGATCGGTAATCTTTTCTACCTCGGCAATTATGTTCCGATCGTGCGGCTCAACTATCTGTGCGCCATCCTCCCAAAATACCTTGTAGCCGTTGTACTGCTTGGGGTTATGGCTGGCGGTGATCATGATGCCGGCGTTGCAGCCCAGGTGGCGGATAGAGAAGCTGAGCTCCGGAGTCGGGCGGATATCCTCGAATAGGAATACCTTGATGCCGCTCTTGAGCAGCACGCCCGCCGTTATGTCGGCAAAATAGCGGGAATTGTTGCGGCAGTCATAAGAGATTACCACGGATGTGGGTTTGTCTCCGTAGAGCTGCTTGAGATAGTTTGCAAGGCCCTGTGTGGCCATGCCCACGGTGTACTTGTTCATACGGTTGGTGCCCACGCCCATAATGCCGCGAAGGCCGCCGGTGCCGAATTCCAGAGTGCGGTAGAAGCGGTCCTCAAGCTCCTTGGGATCGCCTTTAATAAGTTCTGCGACCTCCTTGCGGGTCGCCTCGTCAAAACTTTCGCTCAGCCAACTCTTGGCCACTGCCATGTACTGTTCCATATTATCTTGTTTTTATTTGTTTATCTCTTTTGCAATACTTCCGGGAGATCCTGCTCCAACAGGTAGCGATACCAGAACCGCATATTCTGCATCTCGAACTGGCGCTCCTGGTAGCCGCGGTAGCCGTGCATGCCGCCGGGATAGAACATCAGCTCGAAGTCCTTGTTCATGCTCTGCAGCCGGTCTATCAGCTGCAGCGAGTTCTGCAGGTGGACGTTGTCGTCTCCGGTGCCGTGGGTCAGGCGCAGCATATTGGTCTTGTTGCCGCGATATTTGCCCAGGCGCTCCAGCGTACAGGCCTCCTTGTAGCCGTCGGGATTGTCCTGCGGACGGTCCATATAGCGCTCCGTATAGTGGCTGTCATACAACTGCCAGTCCATCACGCCGCTGCTGGCCACCGCATACTGGAAATACTCGTTGCCTTCAGTGGCTGCCAATACGGCCATTGTGCCGCCGTAGGAATAGCCCTCGATGCCGACCTTCTTGGAATTGATGTACGGCAGAGCATCGAAATACTTGATGCCGTCGATGAAGTCTTTCAGCTCTTCCACGCCCAGGCGGCGGTAAACACTGTTGACCCCAACTCTACCCAGATGGCCGGCGGATCGGGTCTCCAGCACCACCTGAACCACGCCGTGATTGGCCCACCACTGGGTGTCGAAGGTGACACCGGCAAAGCGGTCGTAGACCTGCTGGCTGTCGGGGCCGCCGTAGATGTCGACCTTGACGGGGTATTTGGTCTTGCCGCTGCGGTCCATATCGAACGGCCATATCACAGCCGCCGGAACCTTGCTGCCGTCGCGCATAGTTATCCAGACAATCTCCCGCTCCGCAATGCGGTAATTGTCATATTCGGGGCCTTTGGAGTCGAATATCACCTTGACGTTCTTTTCCTTGACATCGCCGCCGGCGGGAATCTTGATTTCCGCCTCGCGATATGGAGTGTGGGTGTTGGAATACATCGCCGTCACGCTGTGGCAGTCGTCGGCCACACGCACTCCGGTGAAATTGTATTCGCCAAAGGAGACGCGCTGTACCTTATTATTAGACAGGGTTATACGATAGATGTCGGTACGGAGGCTGCTCTGGCCGCATCGGGCGGTGAAGAACAGATATTTGTCGGTAAGTTTCAGCAACTTGACGCCCCAGTAATTCGTGTGGTCGCCGGCATAGCGGAACTCCTTGCCGTCGTAAGAAAGGAAGTAGATGTGCTGCCACTTTTCGTAGTCGCGCACCAAATAGATGCCCTTGGAGTTGCTGAGCATATTCTCCGGCCAGTCCACCCAGGTATTCTGATGCTCGCTGTAGATGGATACCTTCTGGCCGTAGAGCGGGTCCACGCTGTAGATTATCATATTGTCCTGGGAGCGGTCCATCCACGGCACCATCAGCCGTTTGCCCTTGTAATCCCAGAACGGAGTGCCGAAATACTGGTCCTTCTTAGGGTCGAAATCGGCCCATACGACGGCGTTGCCATCTACGCTCACGAAGCCTATCCTGACCTCGGGATTGGGATCGCCCGCCTTGGGATAGCGGGTCTCGCGCAGCGTGCCGTGCTGCCCCTTGGCATCGTAGATGGGGAACATCGGCACCTTGCTGTCGTCAAAACGATAGAAGGCGATGACCTTGCTGTCGGGGCTCCACCAGAAGGCGCGGTAGTTGCTCCGCCGGCCAAAAATCTCCTCGTAATAGACCCAGGAGGCATAGCCGTTCATTATGACATTGCTGCCGTCGGTGGTGTGGCGCACCGTCTTGCGGGTGGCCACCTCAATAGAATACAAATCGCCGCCGAGGGTGTATGCGATATATTTATTATCGGGCGAATAGGTCGGATTTTCCCACCCTTTTACCATCTCCGGCATCGGCTGCGGCCGCATCATCTTGTCCGATACGGGGGCCGGGCGCATGTTCAGGATGCCGTCCGGAAGCACGCCGGAAGCCAGCTGTTCGTCTGTAAGCACCTTCTTCTGCGCGAACGCCCCTCCGCCAAACAGCAGCGCCAGAGAGAGAATCAAAAAGAGTTTCTTCATA
Organism: Bacteroidales bacterium; assembly: GCA_017561665.1. Taxonomy (GTDB): domain Bacteria; phylum Bacteroidota; class Bacteroidia; order Bacteroidales; family UBA932; genus Equibacterium. Next base: position 8,813 of record JAFZBQ010000002.1, read on the forward strand.
TAGTTATCTGCGGCTTCCGCCGGTAAAAATCATTATGTAATAGAGCAGGGTTGCCAGCGACGAGAGCGCCCCGACCACATAGGTATAGGCGGCGCTGCGGAGGGCCTTCTGCGCGTAGGGATGATTGTAGGAATTGGTGATGCCGGTCTGATTGAGCCAGGCCAAGGCGCGGCTGGAGGCGTTTATCTCTACCGGAAGGGTTACTATACTAAAGAGCGTTGTAAGAGCGAAAAGGATGATGCCCGCCAGCATCAGCTGCGGGAAGACCTTGAGCAGCAGCATGCCGCCCAGCAGCACCCACATCACTATCTTGGATGAGAAGCTGACCACCGGCACCAGGGCGCTGCGCAGCTTGAGCGGAGCGTAACCAACCTCGTGCTGCACCGCGTGGCCGCATTCGTGCGCCGCAACCGCCGCCGCCATCACGCTGTTGGAGCGATAGACCGCCTCGGAGAGGTTAACCGTCTTCTTGGTGGGGTCGTAATGATCTGTGAGAGTGCCCTCTATGCAGGTCACCTGAACATCGTATATACCGTGTTCGCGCAGCATCCTCTCGGCCACGTCACGTCCGGTTAGGCCACCGTCCACAGGGATCTGCGAATACTTGTTGAACTTTGACTGGAGGCTGGCCTGAACTATATAGCTCAGCACCGCAATTCCGATAAAGAGAATCCAATACAATAACATATCTTTTACCGTTTAAAACAATTATCTGGGAAATTTACTAAAAAAACTCGTTCGGTGGCACGAGTAATTGCAGTATATAGCCATTTTATGTCGTCAATCGTGATTTCATCGCCCCAGAAGGGGTTATCGATATAGACACAGGGCCATCCCCCGCCCTGCGATTTGTGGCCGGTGATGGCGGTGGCATACTTGACCTGCAGCGCGTTGAAATACTTGTCTTCGCGCACCGCCTCGTAGCGTTTTTTCTTTACCGTGATATCCTCGTAATCGGCCCAGACACCTTCGAAAAGGGCGTTCTGCTGATCGGCCGTGAGAGCCGCCGCCTCGCTGGTGAGAGTGTCCAGAATTATCTTGGCGGTTATTTCCAGGTCGTCGTAGTCGGGGAAAGATATGGTCGCCTGGGCAAAGTGCAACCCGTAGCGCTCTTCGTATTTGGATATCTTCTTGAGACGGCCCATATCGCCGTTGGCAATAAAGAAATCCTCGTCCTCCACTTTTTCCAGAAACTGGTAGCAGTTCTTGACCACCATCAGCTTGTCGCCGCGGGTCAGCTGTTCTTCCCGGTAGAGCACCTGGGCGCGGATGCCGGCGTTGTAGCGGTTGGCCCGGCGGTTGCTGCGGGTAAGCACCACCACGTCGTCGAGGCCGTAGCGGCCGATATTGTCGCTCATGCTCTCTATCAGTTCGCTGCCGGAAATACGGGCGATGTCGTCAAAGCCCTCCAGCTCCAGCTGCGGCATTTTCAGCCGCCCTTCCCGCTCCATTTCGCGCAGGATGGTGGCGTTGTGCAGGATGCCGGAAGATTGCGCCTGCCGCATAACGGTGGTCAGGTCGGCGGTGTGGATATTGCCGAAGGCACTGCTCATAAAATCGATATCCAGCGCCGGGCTGGCGTCCATCCCGACGGGCGGCAGCTGGCCGCGGTCGCCTACGAAAATCATCTTGTTGCCGGGGGCAAAGCGGACGTATGTCACCAGGTCCTGCAGCAGGTCGCCGCTGCCGAAAACGTTTCCGCCGCCGTCGCCGTCTATAGTAATAAGCGAAGATTCGTCAATTATGAAGAAGGTGTCGCGGTGGCGGTTCACGTCCAGGGAGAACTTGCCGAAGCCGCCGCTGAGCGACTTCTGGCGGTAGATATGCTTGTGGATTGTGTAGGCCGGGAAGCCGGTGAAGCCGGACAATACCTTTGCGGCACGGCCGGTCGGGGCCAGCAGCACAAACTTGTACCGGTGCTGATGCAGCGCCTTGACGAAGGCGGCGATGGCGCTGGTCTTTCCGGTGCCGGCATAGCCCGCCACCACCATAATATCGGAAGTAGGATCGCCGCCAAACTCTTCCAAAGCCTCGAACAACCGGCCCTGATCTTCGGTGGGTTCAAACGCCAGATTCAATCTCATCTCCTTCGCAAAACTCCCCGCCGCCATTTTTTATCGATTTTTAATTAAGAACAGGCCGAACACCGCGTAGATGCCGAGACGTCCGACAATCATCTCCAGCGGCATTATTATCTTGGCCAGGACGGGCACGGAGGCATAATTTTCCATCGAACCGATGCTGCCGAAGGCAGGGCCGACATTGCCCACGCAGGCCAGGCTGCCGGTGAAGGAATCCACCAGGTCCATGCCGCACGCCGCATATATCAACGCGCAGAAGAACATAATTGTAAAGTACAGAATCACGAAAGATGTCACGCTGTTTACTATGCTGGTATCGGTGTTCTGCCCGCCGATCTTGACACGCACCACCGCGTTGGGATGGATGGTAGCCATCACTTGCGCCCTGACCGACTTGAACAGCAGCATAATGCGGTCGGCCTTGACACCGCCGGTGGTGGAGCCGGAGCAGCCGCACTGGATCATAAAGTAAAGCAGCACCGCAATGGCAAATGTGGGCCATATCGATGTGTCGACCGTGGCCAGGCCGGTAGAGGAACCTATCGAAATTACGTTGAAGGCGGCCTGGTGCAGCGCCGTCAGCGGGTTGGTGTAAGTACCTGAAATCCAGAGTGTGATGAATACCGCCACGATACCGATGCCTATCGTCGCCAGGAAAAACTTGACCACCGGGTTGCGGAAGACACCGAAGTTGCGCCCCGCAATGGAGGCGTAAATCTGTCCGTAGTGGAGCGAACTGGCCAGCATAAAGAACATCGCGATTATCTCCACCCAGCGGGAGCCGAAGCTGCCGATGGAGGCGTTGCGGGTGCTGAATCCGCCGGTGGCCACGGCACTGAAGGCGTGGCAGATGGCGTCGAACACACTCATTCCCGCCAGCATAAACAACAACGCGCACAGCACCATCAGAGATATATAAATGGTGAGCACCACCCTCACTATCTTGTTGGAGTGGTAGTTGAAACTGCCGGCCGATACGTCGGAGACCTCCAGGTGGCGCATACGCAACTTCACCGTGCCGGCCGACGGAAGGATTATCATCATGAATACCACCACTCCCAAGCCGCCTATAAAGTGGGTCGACTGGCGCCAGAAAAGCAGGCCTCGCGGCAGCGCCTCTATATCCTGAAGGATGGTGGCACCGGTGGCGGTAAAGCCGGAAGTGCTTTCGAACCAGGCGTTCTCGAGCGAGAATTCGCCGCCGTACAGGGCGTACGGGATCAGGCCGAATACGCAGGAGAGGAACCAGGCGAAAAACAGTATCAGAAGGCCCTCCGCGGTGGTGATGCGGTTGGTTCCCTTGCCCACGAAAATGATGGGAAGAATGCCGACCACCAAAGTCAGGAAGCCGCTGAGCAGCAGAGGCGAAAAGGCCGAGTCAAACTTGTAGTATGCCGACACCGCCGCCGACAGAAACATAAAGCCGGCGTCAACCAGAAGCGCCAGTCCTATGTTCTTGGTTATGACCCGGAGATTCATCTATGACTTTTTCTGGACCGATTTGTGGTCTTCTATAAGGTCGCGGACGTTGCTGTTCAGTTGGTCTATTTCATCTCCGTTATTGTCCACCTCAACATTATAGTCCTTACGGTAGCTGCGGTAGCCCTGGATTCCCTTGCTTATCTTTATGAGCGGGGTCAGGATGTAGAAGTTTATGAAATAGTTGAACAGCAGCACCAGCAGCAGACCCACCACCACAGATGCGATGGCCGGGGTGATGCTGCGGTAGAAGGTGGCGTCCACCTTCTTTGAATTGTCGATAAGGGCATCCTGGCTGGCGTTGGTCAGGCTCTGGATATAGTTCCTCAGCTTGATGTAATAGGGCTGCAGCCGCTCGAAATACCATTCCTGGCGGGTAGTCGGGTCTTCCTGCACTATCTCACGTCCCTCGCCGAGCACCTGCATATAGGCGGTGTAGGCCAGCAGCACGCTGTCGGCCAGGTTGCGCTCGTTATAAGTTGTGCGGGAGGTGAAGGAGCGGCGCATATCCTCCATCGTCTGGGAGAATTCCTCCACAAAGCGGGCGTTTTGCGCCGGGTGGATCTGGTCGGCCGAGAGGGCCTCTTCCCCACCTTCGTATTCAGAAATTGCATTCAACACCTCAAGATTATAGTCCTCGGTGAGCATTATAAGGTCACGGCCTATGTTCACGCTGTTTACGTTGTCTCCGATCTGCTGGGTCAGCACCCTGTTCATACGGGTGAATTCGTAGAGAGAGACGATACTTGAGAAAAACAGGATGAACGCAATCACGGCAAAACCGGCGCGGACCTTGCGCCTTACGCTGCTCTTGCGGCCCTTTTCTGTTGATTTTCTTTTCATAAACGCAAATTTACACAAAAAAATGTAAGAATTTGATGACATTTGCATTTAATAATCGAATTGCAATGGACGGTATCGAAGCTTTGGAAAGAGCCTATAAGAGAGACGGGGCGTATCTACTGTCGGTGTGCAGGCGTTACGTACGTGACGCAGCCACTGCGCAGGATATGTTCCAGGACGGCTTTGTGAGCGCGTATACCAACTGGAGCAAGTTCTCCGACCGCGGTCCGGGCAGCCTCAAGGCGTGGCTGGCCCGCATCATGGCCAATACCTGCCTGATGTATCTGCGCAAGAAAGATCCGATGCGCGAGGCGGACGACATCAGCCAGATCGGCTTCAAGACCGTGTCGGACGAAAGCCTGGCAGGGAGCATCGCCGGCGTCAGGGACGAAGATCTGTACAATATGATTCTCTCGCTCCCCGATAACGAGCGCACGGTGCTCAATATGTTTGTGTTCGAGGGGTTCTCCCACAAGGAGATCGCCTCGCTGCTGGGAATAAAGGAAAGTGCCTCTGCAATGAGGTTTTACAGGGCCAAGGCACACCTGGCCGAGATGATTGAAAAATATGAAAAACGATAATATGAAGAAAGATTGGACAGATTTGCTCAGGGAGAAACTGGAGAATTACGCTCCGGACGTTCCCGAGGCAAGTTTCGAAGAGATTCGGAAGAAGATGCTGGCAGCGGGAGCCGGAGCAGGTGTTGGTGCGGATGCGCCTAAGAGGGCGTCCGTGCCGATGCGTCGCGGCCTGAAATGGGTTGCGGCAGCCGCTTCGCTGGCGGCCGTGGTGGCCGGCGGTGCACTGCTGCTTCGCGACCGTTCAGCTCAACAGTCTTCCGGGCTGGCAGATGCCGGTGTTCAGGAGGTCGTATCTGCAGAAAATACTGCTGATGAGACGGCTCCTGTTTCGGAAGAAACAATCCCCGCACAGGATGTTATTCAGGAAGTTTCAGCGCCAAGTAACAATGCTGTTAAACCAACTGTAGTAAAGCCTATAAGCATCGTTAAAAAGGACGTTCAACCCCTTCTGGCAGATGCCGGAAATGCGGCTGAAGATTCTGCTCCGGCAGAGGATGTCACCTCCGTTCCGGACACCGAAAAGAGTGAGTCCAAGAGTGCCGAGGCCGGCCAGTCAGAGACCTCCGTTCAAGAGTCCAAGACCGCTGCCGAGTCAATCCGGAACATAGGCCTCGCAGACCTGGATGGCGACCCGTTTGCAGAGCCCGTAGAGCCCGTCCGTAAGCAACTCAAGCGCTTCTCGCTGGGTGCATCGGGCATCCTGGCAGCCAACGCATCCGCCCGCGGCGACAAAGCCAATCCCAACGACCTGAGCGTGACCACCGACCGCCTGGGCAACAAGTACTTCGATTTCGGTGCCCCCGAAATACAATATCACTACACCGCACCCGTCTCCGGCGGTATATCTCTTAGATACCACTTTACCAACCAATTCTACGCCGAGACGGGTTTGCGGTTTACATATCTGCGTACGTGGGTGACTCCTTCCGGGGCCCAGCAGAACCTGCTGTTTGCCGGCATTCCCGTGGGTCTGGGTGCAAAGTTCGCCAGCCTGGGCAACTTCGACCTCTACGGGTCGGCCTACGGCATGGGTTCCAAGTGCATCTACGGCAGCGAGACCAGCAACTACCCCACCAACTACACCTCGCTGGACGAGATTCCGCTGATGTGGAGCGTGGGCATCTCCCCCGGTGCCGAGTACCATATCACCCCGCTGGTCGGTCTTTACGCAGAACCGACCCTCTCGTACTACTTCAAGAACGAGAAGGCCCCCAACACCCTCTACAAAGACAACCCCCTCTACTTCACCGTCAACATCGGCGTGAGGTTCAATATGTAGAGCGGGCGCTCCTACCGGTCCATCTCTTGGACCTGTAGCGCCGAAAACCCTATCTCAGCGGTCCTACCGGTCCACCATCTGGACCGGTAGCGCTGTTTATAGCGCGGCGTTCGCCGTCCGTGGCACCCATACCTCTGGCTATCAGCATATTGTAACATTTCCCTTGCGCATTTTGACGCAAGGGAGATTGCATAATGTACTGTAAATCAGCGGGATTGCTGCCACGCTTATCGCCGGACGGAATCGTACATCACCGAAGCGATGCGGGAGGCGGCGCCGGGGGTGCCGAAGGCCTGGCGGACGGCGGCGTAATCGGCAAGCATCGCGGCGCGATAGTCGGCGTTGCCGGTCAGGCGCAGGATCTCCTCCGAGATGGCCTCCGGTGTGCATTTATCCTGCAACAATTCCTTGAAAATAAGTTTATTGGCGATTAGATTGGCGAGGCTCACATACGGCACTTTAAGAATCGATATCGCTATCTTGAAGCTGAGCGGATTCATACCGTAGCAGACAACCTGCGGCGTGCCGATGATGGCGGCTTCGAGGCTGGCGGTGCCAGATGCTACCGCTGCGGCGGCGCTGTGGCGGAGCAGTGAGTAGGCTTGACCGTACACCACGCGGATTCCCATACTGGCGTCCGCTTCCTTATCTGCTGATGCTTGGTTGGCACTGCCAAAGAATTTCTCATAGACATCCTCTCTCAGCCCCGGCGCGCCGGCGATGACGAACTGAAAGGCCGAAAGCCGGGGATCCCGTGCCAACTCGCGGAACCTCGGCGCCAGAAACTTTATCTCCTGCAGCCGGCTGCCGGGCAGCAGCGCTACTATCGGCTTATCTTCCAAGCCATTGGCGCGCAGGAATTCTTCGCGAGAAGGCGCCGCCTGCAGTGCCGTTTCTATACTGTCAATCAGAGGATTACCTTCGTAAACCGGCTCGATGCCGCGAGAGCGGAACCATTCGACCTCAAAGGGAAAAATCACGAACAGCTTGTCGACATAGCGCTTCAGAAACTCCACGCGCCTTTCGCGAGAAGCCCAAACTTTGGGCGCGATGTAATAGAAGACCTTGAAACCGGCGTCATGGGCGAACCGGGCGATCTTCAGGTTGAAGCCGGGATAGTCTACGAGGATGACCACATCGGGACACCAGGCAAGGATATCGGCCTTGCACATAGCCAGGTTGCGGCGTATGCGCCCTGCCTTGGCAATCACCTCCACGATGCCCATCACCGCCTCCATCTTATCGCTGCCCCATAAGCGGAAATCGGCCTGCGGGTCGCGCTGCAAAAGGCCCTGCATCAGCAGAGAGGCGTGCATGTCGCCGGAGGCTTCACCCGCTATAAGGTAGTATTTCATCGGGGTTTATTCAAAGTCCCAGCGCCCGGAAAGGCGCTCCAGTTCGGCATAGTCGGTGGTGTCGACGGTATGGGGGACGATTGTGATATAGCCGTCGTGCACCAGCATATGGTCGTCGGCAATTTCTGCGCCGCCCGCCAGGTTCAGGAATTCGCCCACCATCCAGTAGATTTCGCGGCCGCGCGGATCGATTTCGCGCACGAACTCCTTGTGCCAGCGGCCGCGGCCCTGACGGGCCATTGTGATGCCGCGCACCTGCTCCGGCGAGATATCGGGGAAGTTGATGTTCAGGAATGTTCCGGCCTTGGGCGGAGAGTCAAAGAAACGGTCCATTATGTCGTCCAGATAGTAATCTATAATGGAAAAGTCGGGGAATTCGTCGTGCGTGTCAATAGAAAAACCGATGGAGGGGATGCCGTACAGCGCGCCCTCCTTGGTGGCGCCCAGCGTGCCGGAATAGATTGCCGCCGCCGATGCGTTGCTGCCGTGATTGATGCCGGAAATGAGCAGGTCGGGCATCCGGCCCTCGTCTATGAACATATTGATGCCCATCTTGGCGCAGTCGCACGGCGTGCCGTCCAGGGTATAGACGCGGGCCATTCCCAGATCTTCTTCTGCCTCGATGTTATGAAGATGCTTCAGATGCAGCGGCCGGTCCATTGTAAGGGAGGCCGATTTGGCGCTCTGCGGCTCCTTGGGCGCAACCACGGTGACATCGCCGTAGCGGCGGAAAAGGTTTGCCAGGTGCATCAGTCCTACTGCATTGATTGAATCGTCGTTAATGAGAAGAATCTCCCGCGTCATAATATAGCAAATAAATCTTAATTCTTATCGCAAAGATAAATTTTTATTATATTTGCACCTCCTTAAAAAGGCAATTATTTTTTAGTTCAATTATTCTTATAAATCATTAAAATGACAAACGTAGCAATTAACGGTTTTGGCCGTATCGGTCGTCTCGCATTCCGTCAGATGTTCGAGGCTGAAGGTTATGAAGTAGTAGCAATCAACGACTTGACAAGTCCCAAGATGCTCGCTCACCTGCTGAAGTATGACACAGCTCAGGGTGGTTTCGCCGGCAAGTTCGGTGAAGGCAAGCACACTGTAGAGGCTGGTGAGGACTTCATCGTAGTTGATGGCAAGAAGATCACCATCTACGCTAAGCCCAACGCAGCTGAACTCCCTTGGGGCGAGCTCAATGTTGACGTTGTTCTCGAGTGCACCGGTTTCTATACTTCCAAAGAGAAATCAATGGCCCACATCCAGGCCGGCGCAAAGAAGGTCGTTATCTCCGCTCCTGCAGGCAACGATCTGCCCACCATCGTTTACAATGTAAACCACAAGACTCTGACTCCCGCCGACAACGTTATTTCTGCAGCATCCTGCACCACCAACTGCCTGGCTCCCATGGCAGCTGCTCTTAACAAATACGCTCCCATCCAGAGCGGTATCATGAGCACCATCCACGCTTACACCGGTGACCAGATGATTCTGGACGGTCCTCAGCGTAAGGGTGACCTCCGCCGCAGCCGTGCAGGCGCAATGAACATCGTTCCCAACAGCACAGGTGCTGCCAAGGCCATCGGTCTGGTAATCCCCGAGCTCAACGGCAAACTTATCGGTTCCGCTCAGCGCGTTCCTACTATGACCGGTTCCACCACTATCCTGGTTGCAGTTGTCAAGGGTAAAGACGTTACCGTAGAGGGCATCAACGCCGCTATGAAGGCTGCAGGCACCGAGAGCTTCGGTTACACCGAGGATCAGATCGTTTCCAGCGATGTTATCGGTATGAAGTTCGGTTCCCTGTTCGATGCAACCCAGACAATGGTAAGCAAGATCGACGACGATACCTATCAGGTACAGGTTGTTTCCTGGTACGACAACGAGAACTCCTATACTTCTCAGATGGTTCGCACCATCAAGTACCTCGCCGAGCTGAAATAGTTTTAGCTACGATATCGTACAGAACGGCTCCCGAACTCCGGGAGCCGTTTTTGCGTCATGCCCGACCCCTTACGTCATGCCCGACCCCTTTCGTCATGCCCGACTTGATCGGGCATCAGATTGCCGGTCAAGCCGGCAATGACGGGAAAAATCAAGCCGGCAATGACGGGAAAGGTTAAGCCGGCAATGACGGGAAAAATCAAGCCGGCAATGACGGGAAAAATCAAGCCGGCAATGACGGGAAGGCAATGCCCGCAGCGGTCTACTTTACGCGATAAAGGGGTTCATCGTAGAGGAGGTACTTCTTGGCCTTGCGGAGCCACTTCTGCTCCTCGGTCTTGACCGCCTCGCGCAGCGTGTCGTAATCCACTTCGCCGCGCAGATACTGCATCATTACCTCGTTGCCGGCCAGCGAATCCAGCCGGTCATTTATGGCGAATTCGGGGCACTGTTCCTTCACAAAGCGCATCAGCCTTAATGTGTGCAGCACCGCATTGTACTGGGGCTCGCCGGGGTTCGGCATCATCTGGAATCCGAAGCACTCCTGCCCTGCGTACAGCCCGGAAGCCGGGGTAAAACTGCACCAGCGCATATAGACGCCTTTGTCGTAGACCGGAGAATCCACATCGTTCCAGGTGAGCGCATCGCCCCAGGCCAGGTCGCGTCCCCGCTCCAGCTTCTTCATAAACGGCGCGCCGAACATTTCGCACGGACGGGTCGTGCCGTCGCCCCAGCTCACATTGGTGCCGTTCCACAGCCAGGCGCCGCTCATAAACACCGCAGAGAACAGCCCGGAAAAGCCGCACGGCTGCGGTATGCTCCACTGCATCAGCTCCCGCGCCGCGTCGTTGGCTGCGGCCGAGATTATATGCAGCGGGAACGTGGCGTTCATCTCGCTGTAGTACATGTTGGCGATCTCGCCCATCGTGAGGCCGTGCTTGTGCGGCAGGCCGTCGTAATGGCCGCCCTCCACGCACCGCCCGCTGGGATTCAAACGATCTATGATGTATACCGAAACGGGATTCTCGCTGCGGTTGAGCTCCAGGAAGAAGGCCCGCAGCTGCTTCAGGAACGGATCGAAGCGGGTGCCGGTGAGCTGATGCTCTATCACCACCCCCTGGCACTGCGCCAGAACGGCGGCATCGTCAAGTGAATGCAGCCGCACTGCGTTGCGGTATCGCGCCAGCGTATAGTACAGATACTCACCGTATTGCGGGTGCCACGCAGTGTCGTCGTCCAAGACCGCGATGCGGCCCCGGCGCAGCGTCATATCCTCCTGCTCCAGCAGCGGCGTAGTCCTGAAAGAGAACATACGCTACAGGATTTCGTTGGCGACGTCTATGATCTCTTCTGCAATGGCCTGGCTGACAACCTCAACCGGAGCCTCGGCATAAACGCGGATGATAGGCTCGGTGTTGGATTTGCGCAGGATGACCCACATCTTGTCGGCCTCGAAGTCGACACGCACGCCGTCTATGGTGGTGAGCTTCTCGTGCGCGTATTTCTTCTTGACAGCCTCAAACACCTTGTCGGCAGCCGCCGCGTTGGGCAGTTCGATGCGGTTCTTGGAGATGTAATAATCGGGCAGAGTTGCGCGCAGGGCGCTGGCACTCAGCTTTTTGTGAGCCAGGTAAGAAAGGAACAGCGCCACGCCAATCAGCGCGTCACGGCCGTGGTGCAGGGCGGGATAAATCACGCCGCCGTTGCCCTCGCCGCCAATCACGGCACCCACCTCGTGCATCTTGGTGGTCACGTTCACCTCACCTACTGCAGAGAAGTAGTAAGGACAGCCGTGAGCCTCCGTAACGTCGCGCAGAGCGCGGCTGGAAGAGATGTTCGAAACTGTGGGGCCCTTCACGTTGTCCAGTACATAGTCGGCAACGGCCACCAGGGTGTATTCCTCGCCGAACGGCTCGCCGTTCTCGCAAATAAGCGCCAGGCGGTCCACATCGGGGTCGACGCTGATACCCAGGTCGGCATTGTTGGCCACCACGGTCTGGCTCAGGCCGATAAGGTTGGCCGGCAGCGGCTCGGGATTGTGGGCGAAATGGCCCGTAGGCTCACCGTTGATGGTGATGCACTCCACGCCCAGCTGTTCCAGGAGACGGGGCATCACTACCCCACCCACCGAATTCACGGGATCCAGTACGACCTTGAAATGGGCGTCCTTTATCGCCTTCAGATCCACCAGTTTATCGGCCTTTACGGCATCGATGTGAATCTGGGTATAATCTTTATTGGTGACGGTGCCGAGCTCCATCACCTCCTTGAAATCAAAATCCTCCCTGGCGGCGGCGGACAGAACCTCCTTGCCCTCGGCGTCGGTGAGGAATTCGCCGTTGCTGCCCAGAAGTTTGAGGGCATTCCACTGCGTCGGGTTGTGGCTGGCGGTGATGATGATGCCGCCGTCGGCCTTCTCGCCGGTAACTGCCAGTTCCGTGGTCGGAGTGGTCGCCATACCTATATTGACAACCTCTACACCGCAGGCTACCAGTGTGTTACAAACGATTCCGTCTACCATTGGGCCGGAGATGCGGGCATCGCGGCCCACAACTACCTTCCCCCGGCCTCGCGCGAACGCCGCCGTAAACTTCACGATATCAACCGGGGTCAAAGCGTCGCCCACTGCGCCGCCGATGGTGCCCCTGATTCCGGATATTGATTTGATAAGTGTCATACTTAAATAATTTTGTGTCTCGACAAATATATCTAATTTTCGTCTAATGATTGTAATAATCAAATAAATTGTTACATTTGCGGTCCCAAAACAAAACCTTACGAAAATGAAGAAAGGAATCCATCCCGAAAGTTACCGTCTTGTTGCTTTCAAGGATATGTCAAACGACCACGTGTTCATTACACGTTCCTGTGCCAACACCAAGGAGACTATCACAGTCGACGGCGTTGAGTACCCGGTTGTCAAAGTCGAGATTTCCAACACTTCTCACCCGTTCTACACTGGTAAGATGAAACTCGTCGACACCGCCGGCCGCGTTGATAAATTCTACAGCCGCTACGGCAAGAAGGACCAGAAGAAATAATTCTCCGGCACCTCTTCAGCTAACAAGATATGACTTAAAAAGCCAGCCTCAAGGAGGTTGGCTTTTTTGATATTAAGGTTCATCTTCAATGGGATCGGTCGGGATTTCCGTGCCTTCGCCATAATTCGTTCCCTGAAGAATATTTCTGACGGTCTTGATTTCAAAAATCTCAGCCTCAGGAGCCTCGTACGGGCTTATCTTATTAAGTATATCCATAGGTAATGATATTATTCGTTAGAAAGTGGAGCCGTTTCCAGCATTGCTTCCTGGAAGGCCTGGATCTTTGAGGACGGTATACCGAAGGTACTCGTCACATAGTTTACGGCCCTGTCCTGGAAAGTTGTACCGGTCTTTCCGTTTATACGCTCTACACCGCGAGGATAGTAGTACCAGCTATTAGTCTTATCTTTCCGCTTGCGATACGTGCCACCGTCAAGGGAAGGGAAGAAAGATGTAAGTTCGTAATCGATGTCGCAATAGAGGGGATCCACACCCAGCACCGCCTCTATCATCAAGCACACGAACGCGGTGCGGTCGGCCCCGACCTTGCAGTGTATATATACCACTTTGTCATTTATAGCAGCATTCATGATACGGGTAAGAGTAGCTCCCATATTGTCATGATTGGTCAGATCGTCTATGCTGTTATACGTCTCCTGGGTATGGCCCACGTAAGTATCAGCGTCTTTCGTGGGTATCTGGTCCAGGCCAAGGCCGTTGAACATATAACTGCCATCATAGCTGGCCTGCTGTACCTGATTGTACCGCAAGTCCACATCCAGTTCAACCTTCATCTTGTTCTTGATGAAAGCCAGCTGGTTATTGGAAGATGTCCTGTCCATATTGGCGCCACGGAAAATCTTTCCGTACTTGAGAGTCCTGCCATCGATTGTCGGCAACCCGCCAAAATCACGGCAATTGTTTGCGTACTGGAAGCCGCTCGGACTTTCTGCCACCCTTATCATACGCCTGCGGCCGGAGGTCCTGAAATGGCCTTCCGCAACCCGGGTATTGCCACTGCTGACCACATACCAGTATTGCCTGCCCGGAATCAGGTTATAAATATCGGCCGACGTCGTGGTGGTTGTCACATACGCCATTTCCACTTCATCTGTAAGGTCGGCATCGTTGTATACCGACACCGTCGCGCTTGAAACCGGAGTGGACCAGCTCACAGGGACAGGTTGGGGCAGGTCAAGACGGTTGGTGCTGCTTTTGTATTTGGCGTAAGTTTCTATATAAGAATTATTGTCATTTGGGGTGTAAGGATTTGCCTCCACGGCATTTAAATAATCGGACACCCCCTGGTTTTCCAGACTGTAGACAACTTCCGGAGTCCTGACGGCCTTGTCCAGATCCAGGTTGAACCGTTTCAGGCCATTGCGGGCGAACACTTTGCCGGTAGTATGGAAGGTGTATGTCGCAAGATCGGTAACAACCACGAAATCGCCCGTATAGGTTCCGGGGGGCACCACCATATACATGTGGCTTGCGGCGGCCCCGTCTTTAGTAGCCGCCACCGTGCCGCTTTGCGTAAGTTTTACAGAAGAAACGACAGAAGATCCCGCCGGCCAGCCAAGCTCCATCAAATCTATGTTTGAAGCAGAAACGCCTGTGATATCCAGTGAAGCTTCTCCGCTAATGGGATTTGTGCCCTCGCTCACATTAAAAGAAATGGCGCGGACCGTCTCCCCGGCATAATTGGAAGAGAAAACCTTGTAATCTATTATGGAGCCAAGGTTGCGGAACCGGATTATGCCGCTGCTGCCGTCCCCTTCGCTTACCTGGAAAGGAATGCCCACCATAGGCATTGCAGAACGTGCCCCACCCTTCTGTACGGCAGCAAATGTTATCTTGGTATCGGCGGCATTGCCGTTACCTTCTTGATAAGGATAATAAGAATACACCGATGTACCGGCGGCAAGCGGCACGCTGCTGGACAGGAGTATTGTCTTGGGGTTTGTGGTAACATCCACAGGAGCCTGCCTTGAATAACCGGGGCCGGCAAAAAGGCCGACATTGTCGCCATCTTCCCAGAAAACTCCGTCGTCGCACAGGGTAGCCTTGGTCTCGCTTTCCTCTATGGCGAAGCGATATTCGTAGTACGGCACAACGGATTCTTCCGTTTCCGTTGTAAAAGGAGCATCTACCTCTCTGTAAGTACAAGACAGAAAGGCAGATATGGCGGTGATGGCTGTGATCAGCCGGACGAAGCACCGTTTCATGGCGATGTTGCGTTTATTTGATCAGACTTTTCAGGATGTCGTTGGTAATGCGGCGAGTGGCGGTGTTCACTGCGCTTTTTGCCGCTTTCTTGACGGCGGTGCTGGCAGAAGACGACTTTTTGGTGGTGGTCTTCTTGCTGGCCGTCGTTTTCTTGGAGGTAGTGGTTTTCTTCTTGGTGCCAGTGATGCTCTTGGCGGCGTTGGTGGCCAGGCTGCGGGCAAACGAAGTCGCCGCGGCGGCTATCATGGTGCCGAAGATGGTGCGTTTGATGCCGCTTCCGGACGATTTCTTCTTGGATGCGGCGGCCTTTTCTTTCTCTTTGGCGGCTTTTTGCAGTGCTTTCTCCTCTTCCTTGGCGGCCTTCTCGGCAGCCTTTTCTGCGGCCTCGTACTGGGCCGTGAGCACCTCGTATGCGCTTTCGCGGTCAAAGAAACCGTCGTAATTCAGGATCTTCTGCGGGGCGTTCTTGTTGATATCCAGCCTCTGGCCTTCTGTGATGGCACCGATGGAACTCAGCGGGAACAGTATCTTGGCGCGTTCCACAACCGTGGGTGCGCCTTTATCGTCCAGGAAGCTGACCAGCGCCTCGCCGGTCTCCAACTGGGTGATAGCCTCGGCAGTATCGAACGCCGGGTTGGCGCGGAAGGTCTCTGCGGCAACTTTGACCGCCTTCTGGTCGCGCGGAGTGTAGGCGCGAAGGGCGTGCTGCACGCGGTTACCAAGCTGACCCAGCACGCTGTCGGGAATATCGGTGGGCGACTGTGTCACGAAATATACACCGACGCCCTTGCTTCGGATCAGGCGGACAACCTGTTCGATCTTGTCTGTCAGCGCCTTGGGAGTGTCGGTAAAGAGCATGTGCGCCTCGTCAAAAAAGAACACCAGTTTTGGCTTGTCCAGATCGCCGACCTCTGGGAGCGTGGTGTAAAGTTCTGTCAGCAGCCAGAACAGGAAGGTCGAATAGAGCTTGGGGCGCATCATCAGTTCGTCGGCGGCCAGGACATTCATAACGCCCTTGCCATCCTCAACATCCATCAAATCGGCCACGGAGAAGGCCGGCTCGCCGAAGAACTTGTCGGCGCCCTGGTCTTCCAGGGTGAGGATGGCGCGCTGGATGGCACCGATGGATGCCGCCGATACATTGCCGTAGGTGGTGGTGTACTCCGCCGCGTTCTTGCTCACGAAGTCCAGCATCATCCGCAGGTCTTTAATGTCGATAAGCAGCAGGTTATAATCGTCGGCGATGCGGAACACTATGTTCAGCACGCCGGTCTGCACGTCGTTGAGCTCCAGCATACGGGCCAGCAGCATCGGGCCCATTGCCGATACGGTGGTGCGCATGGTGTGTCCCTGCTTGCCGAACACGTCAAAGAAGCGGGTCGGACACCCCTGGAACTGAGGATCCTCTATGCCGAACTCCGGCATGCGTTTCTGGATGAACTTGGAGATGGCGCCCGGCTGGCTGATACCGCTCAGGTCGCCCTTCATATCGGCCATGAAGCACGGCACACCAGCCTGGCAGAATGTCTCCGCCAGCACCTGCAGGGTGACGGTCTTACCGGTACCGGTGGCGCCGGCCACCAGACCGTGACGGTTCAGCATCTTGGGGTTAATATAAATGGGACCGTTGTCACAATGGGCAACATACATCAACTCGTCAGAAGTGTACATAATCGTTTATAAACGTTTATAAATGGATATTATATTCCAAATATAACGAATTTTACGCACACTCCCAAGACTGCGCCCTAAAAAATTAGAGCGCAGCGAGTATTTCGCGGTACTTGACCAGGGGCCAGAAATCGTCGTCCACAATCATCTCCAGATCGTCTATGCACTTGCGCAGCGATATCATATTGGGGCTGACCTCCTGCTCGTAGCGAAGCGCCCGCTCCGGGATGGACTCTATCTTGTTCAGCCTCCGGCGGATGTCGGTCATGGCCACCGCCGCCTCGTTTATCTTGTTGGTGAGGGCGGCGATTTCCGCCAGGGTCTCTATCTCCTTGGCGGCGTATTCATCGACCTTGTCGGGGAATATCTCCTTGATGCCCCGCACGTTGTCTATCAGCAGGTTCTGATACTTGATGGCGGTGGGGATGATGTGGTTGCTGGCCATATCCACTATCACGCGGCTCTCTATCTGGATCTTCTTCAAGAGCGTCTCGGTCTTGATTTCATAGCGCGCCTCCAACTCGGCCTTGTTCAGCACTTTATGGGAGTTGAACAACGCCACGCTCTCCGGCGTCAAATACTCCTTGAAGGCCTCGGCGGTGACGGTATGGGCCTTGAGGCCGCGCTTTGCCGCCTCCTTGAGCCACTCGGGACTGTAGCCGTTACCCTCGAAGCGGACCTTCTTGGAATCCATTATGAACTTGCGGATTACCTTGAGAACCGCTACGTCCTTCTTCTCCCCTTTCGCCTCCAACTTGTCCACAGCCGCCTTGAACTGCTCCAGGGAGTTCGCCACGGCAGTGTTGAGCACTATCATCGGCATCGCGCAGTTGCTGCTCGAGCCCGGCGCGCGGAACTCGAAACGGTTGCCGGTGAATGCAAACGGGCTGGTGCGGTTGCGGTCGGTATTGTCAAACATTATCTCCGGAATCTTGCCGATATGCAGTTTGATGGCACTTTTGCTCTCCGGCGTCATCTTGTCGGACATACTCTTTTCGATGGAATTGAGCATCGCATCCATCGTGGCGCCGGTAAAGACACTGAGCACAGCCGGCGGCGCCTCGTTGCCTCCAAGGCGGTGACTGTTGCCCTGCGATGCCACGGAGGCCATTATAAGCGAGCCGTAGTCGGCTGCGGCCTTCAAAACGCATACGAAAAAGGACAGGAAGCGGATGTTGCTCTTAGGGTTCTTGCCGGGCGCCATCAGGTTTACGCCGGTGTCGGTGGCCAGACTCCAGTTGCAGTGCTTGCCGCTGCCGTTCACGCCGGCAAACGGTTTCTCGTGGAAAAGCACCTTGAGATGATGCTTGGGTGCGATTTTGCGCATCACACTCATCAGCAGCAGGTTGTGGTCCACGGCTATGTTGGCCTCCTCATATTTGGGAGCACATTCGAACTGGTTGGGAGCCGCCTCGTTGTGGCGGGTCTTGATGGGGACACCCAGTTTGTAGGCCTCCTCTTCGAACTCCTCCATAAAGCACATCACCCTCTCCGGGATGGCGCCCCAGTAGTGGTCGTCCAGCTGCTGGTCCTTGGCGGCGGTGTGGCCCATAAGGGTCCGGCCCGTCTGCATCAGGTCGGGACGGGAGGCGTAAAGTGCCTCATCTACAAGGAAATATTCCTGTTCCCAGCCCAGGTTGGGCACCACGCGGGTGACATCCTTGTTAAACAGGCTGCAGACCTCCACGGCGGCCTTATCCACCGCGGCCATACTTCTCAGCAGCGGGGTCTTGAAATCCAGCGCCTCTCCATTATAAGATATGAAGATGCTGGGGATACAGAGCGTCTTGCCCATTATGAACGCCGGCGAACTGGGATCCCAGGCGCTGTATCCGCGCGCCTCGAAGGTGTTGCGCAGGCCGCCGCTGGGGAAGCTGCTGGCGTCGGGCTCCTGCTGAACCAGCAGGCTACCATTGAACGACTCGAACGAGTTGCCGTTCAAATCGGGCTCCAGAAAGGCGTCGTGCTTCTCTGCCGTGAGCTCGTTGAGCGGCTGGAACCAGTGGGTATAATGCGTCGCGCCACGCTCCAGCGCCCAAATCTTCATAGCCTCGGCCACCTGATCGGCGATGCTGCGGTCTATGCGGGTTCCACCGCCGATGGCGGCTTTCACCTTCTGGAAGACATCCTTGGAGAGATACTTCTCCATTTTATCCAGAGTGAAGACGTTGCAGGCGAAATAATCGGAGATTTTGCCGTCGCGGCCCTTGAAGAGAGAAGGTTCGCGGTTTGCGAGCATAGATAATGCCCTTTGTCTGACAGATTCCATCGTTTTTGAGGGTTGTTTGCCGCAAAAATATTAAATTTTCTTGAAGTACCCCAAAATTTTAGGGGTGGTTGGCAAAAATTTGCATAATTTTGAGAGAGTACCCCTGATTTTTACAGATTTTGCAATTAACAAATAATTCGTACTTTTGCGTCGGAATGGGGCATTAGCTCAGTTGGCAGAGCGTTTGAATGGCATTCAAAAGGTCAGGGGTCCGACTCCCCTATGCTCCACAGGAGTCCCTTCCAGAGCAATCTGGAAGGGATTTTTAGTATGTATGAATGGAAGTGCCCTGGGCGGCGGGGAGGTAGTTGATGCCCCACCAGCACATCTGCAGGCAGACGAAGGCGATGAGCAGCACGGCGCACGCCATCTGCCAGTCGCGAGGGCGCGCTTTGCGAAAATGGATGTAAACCAGGTAGCAGAGCCAGGTTGCGGCGGCCCAGGTCTCCTTGGGGTCCCAGCTCCAGTAGTCGCCCCAAGCCATCTTGGCCCAGAGCGCCCCGAACAGCATCCCTATAGTGAGGAACGCCAGCCCGACATACACCAGATTGTCGGCGATGTTCATCTCCCGTCGCACGCTCTCGAACGCGCCGTCCGTCATTCCCGGCTTGACCGGGAATCTTTTGACAACCAGCAGGTAAAGCGCAATCAGAGTGGCGGCACCCAGCAGCGCGTAAGAGAACATATACACTATCACGTGCGGGGCAAACCAGGGACTCTGCAGCGCCGGCATCAAGGTTTTGGAATGAATCTCCGGCTTAAAAATATTGATGAGGATGAAGACCGCGGCCAGCAGCGTAGAGAAACTCAGAATCCACTTGTAGCGCCAGCGGCTGTATACGATGATGCCCGCCACGGGGAGAAAAAAGGCGTACCAGAGGCGCGTCTCGCCCATTGTCCGCAGCGGCGGACGCTCCAGCGAAATCCACATTCCCAGAATGAAGGCAAAGAATACGGCGATACCCGCAAGGGTAAATATCCAGGTCAGGCAGCGGCGCCCCTTCCAGGCGAGAACCGCACCCAGAATCCACAGTACCAGCGCAGGCAGAGCAAACCATATAAACAGGCTCCACGTCATACCGCCTCCCTCCTATCGTTTTGGGCGCGGCCGGAACCCTCATCAGACTCTTCCCGCAACGGCTTTGGTGCCATAAAGAACATCAGGCAGATCGCCCCCGCCAGCATCATAAAGATGCCCGCGTACACTGCCCACAGCCACGGATCGCGCACCAACTCCAGCACGCTGTACCGGCCAGACGCGGCGTCGTAATCGTGCTGATATATCTTCCAGCCGCGATACCGCAGCGGCTTGTTGACCTCGACAGTACCGGAGATGCCACTGCCAGCAGAAACCTCAGCCCCGCGCTGCGCCACCGTCACCTCAGAAGCAAACCTCCGCGGCGAACCGTCGGAATAACTCTCCATAATGAACTTGTGCAGCGTCACGTCAAAGTCCAGCTCGACAAGCGCCCCGGAGCCGTCCACCGCCCGCCACTCGGGCGTATCGGGGAAAGCCATCAGCTTCAAATCCTGCTTGTCGGGTGCACCCAGAGCCGCGGCGGCCACCGCCACAAACAGCCCGAGGTGATTCAAAACGAAAGGAATCTCTCGCACGCGCCACCTCGAAAGGTGGTTAAGCGCGGCCAGCCCGGCTATCAGCACGACCCATCCCCAGGCCAGCACGAACGGCCAGAAACGGAGCATCCGCCCCAGCCAAGGCATTGTCGCCGAAGTCCCTGGATGCACCACCGCACTCTCCTGCGTCACCAGCCCCATAATCAGCGTCAGCACCAGTGCAAAAACCAGCGCCGGCACCCCCGCGCCGTTGTGCATCATCCACTCGAAAAACCGCACCCGGCGGCGCAGAAACCAAATATCGAGAATGATTACCAGCCAAGCCAGCAGCAGAAATAGATTCACCGGCCAGGCCAGCACAGCCCACCGGACCTCGCCCACAACCGCCTGAAGCACAAGCCCAAGCAAAAGAAGGCCGCCCGCAAAAAGGAAGCCCTCCTTCATTCCCAAAGGCCGGGAACTGCCGGTCCGGGTGTCCATAAATTACACGTTGGCAATGCTGATGATGTCAGCAAAGACACCCGCGGCGGTAACGTCGGCGCCGGCGCCGTAGCCCTGGATCAGCATCGGATGGTTGTGATAACGCTCTGTTGTGAGCAGCACGATATTGTTGGAGCCGTCCAGAACATACAGGGAATCAAGCGAATCCACGGTGCGGAGCCCCACGGACAGTTTGCCGCCGTCCATCGTGGCCACAAAACGCCAGCGCTTGTGGTCGGCCTCCAGCTGCTGCCTGCGCGCCTCAAAGTCGGCGTCCAAACTGGGCAGCTTTTTCCAGAAATCTTCCAGCGAGCAGTTGAAGAACTCGCGCGGAATAAACAAATTGGCCTCAACGTCCTCCTGATTGACCTCGTAACCCGCTTCACGGGAAAGGATTACAATCTTGCGGATAACGTCCTTGCCAGAAAGATCGATTCGCGGATCGGGCTCGGAGAAGCCCTGCTCCTTGGCCATCCGCACCGTCTCGCTGAACGGCACATCGGCACTCAAAGTATTAAAAATGAAGTTCAAAGTTCCGGACAGAACCGCCTCTATCTTCTGAATGCGGTCGCCGCTCTTGCGCAGGCTGCCTATAGTATTGATAATGGGCAAGCCGGCGCCGACGTTGGCCTCGAACAGATACTTGACGCCGTGATTGCGGGCCGTCTCTTTCAGGCGATGATAAATCTCATAATCGGAAGAAGCGGCAATCTTGTTGGCGGCAACCACGTTGACGCCGTGGGCAAAGAAATCATCGTAAAGCGCTGCTATCTCGGCACTTGCAGTACAGTCGACAAACACGCTGTTGAAGATATTCATGCCGATCACCTCCTCTTTCAGGCGGGCGGGCGTAATCTCCAATCCCTCTTCCAGCGCCTCACGCCAGCCATCCAGACAGATGCCGTTCCGGTCAAAAATACCCCGGGTGCTGCGGGCGATTCCCACTATATTTATCTTCAGATTGTTCTCGTTCATCAGCTTTTCGCGCTGCATCGCGATCTGCTCTATCAGCTGTCCGCCGACGGTGCCGATGCCGCATACGAAAAGGTTAAGCTCCTGGAACTCAGAGAGGAAGAAGCCGTCGTGGATAACGTTCAGCGACTTGCGCAAATACTTGTGCTCTACCACAAAGGAAATGTTGCTCTCCGAAGCTCCCTGAGCGCAGGCGATGATGCTGATGCCGTTGCGGCCCAGAGTGCTGAACAGTTTGCCGGCGATACCGCAGTGGTGCTTCATGTTCTCGCCCACGATAGCCACCGCAGCAAGTTCGTCTTCCCGCTTGATGGGATGTATAGCGCCGCTGGTAATTGCCGGCGCAAAAGTCTCGGAAAGCACCTTGCAGGCCAACTCGGCGTCGGCGCTGCTCACACCAATGGAAATGCCCGTCTCGGAGGCCGACTGGCTCACCAGGAACACGCTTATATTGTTGTCTGCCAGCGCAGTAAAGATGTGCCTATCCACACCCACAATGCCCACCATAGAGGTGGCGGAAAGGGTAATCAGGCTGATATTATCTATAGAAGAAATACCCTTGATGATGCGGTCGCTGTGGTGCAGCTTGTCGGGCGTATGGATCAGGGTGCCCGGCGCCGACGGGTTGAAAGTATTCTTTACCAGAATCGGTATCTGCTTGATACATACCGGATAAACTGTCGGCGGATAAATCACCTTTGCACCGAAATTGCACAGCTCTGTGGCCTCTTCGTAGGTCAGTTCGTCAATGACATAGCTGGTGCGGATGATGCGCGGGTCGGCGGTCATGAAGCCGTCCACGTCGGTCCAGATTTCCAGCACGGAGGCGTCCAGCGCCGCCGCCAGGATACTTGCGGTGTAATCGCTTCCGCCACGGCCCAGGGTCGAGATGTCGCCGCTCATATCACGGGCGATGAAACCCGGAACAATAGCCACCGGACTGCCGGCGCCATAACCTTTGAAACGCTCGCGGATCAGGCGGTTGGTCTCCTTGAAATTGACCTGCCCGCCCTCGGTACGGATGAAGTCCAACGAATTGTACTGCTGGCCGTTAACCGCCTCGGCAACTATCAGGGAAGACATCCTCTCGCCAAAGCTCAATATCTGGTCGCGGATGGTATCGGGGATTACCTTCAGCAGGAATACGCCGCGGCAGATGCCTTCCAGTTCGTCCAGAAGTGCATTGATTTCCGCTTTCAATTTGTCAGCCCTGGCCTTGCCGGAGACCAGTGCATCACAGGCCTCAAGATGGCGCGTGCGCAGCGACTGCAGATGCTCCTTATAAGTAATATCGGCCGCAGAGGCCAGCGCAGATGTCTTCACCAATTCGTCGGTAACGCCGCCAAGAGCCGACACGACGATTACAGATACGTCGTCCAGCTTTTCTACGATAGACTTGACTTTGAGTATGTTTTCTGCCGTTGCGACGCTGCTGCCGCCAAATTTTAAAACCTTCATCCTTTCAAATTATAAGCCCCCAAAGATAAGGAGCATAATTGGAAGTATCAAATTGAAAGGATATAGACGTTGGTTTCTTTCTGTTTGAAGCCCAGCGAGCGGTATAGGGCGTTGGCGGCCACGCGGTGTGGACGGGACGTTAGATGGATGTCGACCGGAGCCAACTCGGCACGCGCGTATGATATGATATGGTCCAGCAGCGCCCGGCCAAGGTGCTGACCGCGGAAGGCAGAACCTACCACGACATCCTCTACAGAGGCCTTCAGGCCTGTAGGCGAGGCGAAAACGCAGAGCGATGCGCAGCCGGCCATTCGGCCGCCATCATCCACGGCTGCAAACAGATGCGTGGTCGTCGAGGCGACCGTGGCGGAAAGCATCTCCGGCGTCACCTCAATATCAGGATCCAACTCCTTCATCAGACCCAGCAGATCGGCCGACTGGGCTCTGTTCAAAGTATGCAATTCCACTATCTTCATACGACAAATGTAAGCATATTTTGTTTATCTTTGGGGTTCGAATCGCCAACAAGGCGCAATTCAACTCCACGTATGCAGAATACCTACCCAAGCACGCAGCAAAAGCCCTCCACATATGCCTGGCTGGTCGTTGCTTTCCTCTTTATTGCCGCCGCACTCAACCAGTTGGACAGGTCGATGGTGGCCACGATGCGACTCTCTATCCGCGCCGCCATCCCGATGACCGACGCCCAGTTCGGACTCCTGTCATCCGCCCTTCTCTGGGCCTACGGCTTCACCAACCCCATCGCCGGCTATCTGGCCGACAAGTTCAGCCGCACCAAGGTCATCATCCTCAGCCTGCTTTCGTGGTCGGTTATAACCCTGCTGACATCGCGCGTGGTCAACTACCAGCAGCTGCTGGCCTGCCGCATTGCGCTGGGTATCAGCGAAGCGTGCTACCTCCCTGCAGCACTGGCACTTATAATGGATTATCATAAAGGACGGACGCAGTCCCGCGCCACCGGCTTCCATCAGTCGGGCCTCGTGCTGGGCGCCAGCCTGGGCTTCCTGGGCTCGCTGCTGGCCACCACCCACAACGACTGGAGCTACGCCTTCGTAATCTGCGGTATTATCGGCATCGCCTACACCATCTTCTGCTTCTTTGCACTGAAAGAGGCGCCTAAGGAACCTAAAGCCGAACTGGCAGAAGCCGCCGTCAAAGCCGTCGAGAAGGAAGAAAAAGTATCTTTCTGGCACGCCTTCAAGCACCTTTTCACTAACCCCGCATTCATATATCTTTCGATATTCTGGGGCATCGTCGGCATCCTGGCCAACGTAGAAGGCAGCTGGCTGCCGACCTATTATCAGGAGGCATTCAACCTGCCGGAAACCAAGGCGGGCATGCTAGCCACCCTGTTCCTGAATCCCTGGCAGATAATCGGATTGCTCTTTGGAGGCTGGCTGGCTGACCGCTGGAGCAAGACCAATAAATACGCCCGCATCAACATCCCCATCATCGGCATCTGCATCGCCGCCCCCGCCGCCTTCTTTGCCGGCTACATAATGATCCTCTGGATCGTCGTCGGCTTTATGGTGGTCTACGGCCTGAGCCGTATGTTTGTGGATACCAACCTGATGCCGATAATCGTGGCCACCACCGACAAGCGGTACCGCGCCACGGCCTACGGAATGATGAATATGTTCACCACCGTTATCGGCGGTCTGGGCGTGTACGTGATCGGTATCCTCCGCGACAACAGCGTGGATATGGGCCTGATACTCCGCGTAGTATCGCTATCCGCCCTCGCCAGCGTCGTATTCCTGATACTTATTAAGAGATCAATAAAGAAGAAAGACGCCGCCGCGGGAAACTGATTTTAAACGTTTTCAAACGACTTTAAACATTTAAAAACGATTAGAAACGGGTACAAACGGATATAAACGAATAAAAACGTATAAAAACGAAAAAATATGGTAGACAAAATGCGCAGAAGCCGAGTGCTTGAAAAAATGAGAGCGGGACAGGTCGCCACCTGTTTCAAGTTGAACATGACCGGAATGGAGGTTGCGGAAATCGCCGCCCTGAGCGGCTTCGACTGCCTCTGGCTGGACCGCGAACACTGCGTGAACGGCTGGCAGGACATCAAGGCGCAGATCCTGGCGGGCAAGGCCTACGACGCCGACGTAATGGTACGCGTCTCCCGCGGCCCCTACAGCAACCTTATCAAGCCCTTTGAGATGGACGCCACCGGCATTATGGTGCCGCACGTGATGAACCTCAAGGAGGCCAAGGAGATTGTCTATTACACCAAGTTCCACCCGGTGGGTAGGCGTCCCATTGACGGCGGCAACGCCGACGGCGCTTACTGCCTGCTGGACGGCGCAAAATATATGCAGCAGGCCAACGAGCAGCGCTTCACCGTGCTGCAGATAGAGGACCCGGAACCGCTGGCAGAACTGGAAGAAATCGCCGCCCTGCCCGGCTTCGACATGCTCTTCTTTGGCCCGGCCGACTTCAGCCAGGGCATCGGCGATCCGCTGAATTTCGCCAACCCGCTGCTTAAGGAGACCCGCAAGCGCGTAGCCGAGCTGGCACACAAATACGGCAAGTTTGCCGGCACCACCGGCGGCGTACAAGGCGCAAAGGAACTCATCGATATGGGCTACAACTTTATCAGTATGGGTGCCGACGTGGTGGGCGTAGGAGCCTACTGCGCGCAGATTCTGGACGATTTTCACAAACTCACAGGCCGATAAGATGAAGGCAATAAAAGGCAGAATCGTTACCGAAACCGAAATACTGGACGGCTATCTGGTGCTGGAGAGGGGCCGCATCGCCGCCGTCACCCGCCAGACGCCCGACTGCGAAATAGAAGACCACAGCGAGGAATACATCCTGGCCGGATTCATAGATATGCACATCCACGGAGTGCACAACTTCCTGGTAGATGACGGTCCGGAGGCCCTCAAAGGGATGTGCCGCGTGCTGCCGCAATACGGCGTCACCAGCTTCCTCCCCACAGTCTCCCCCAGCCCGATGGGTCAGGATGCAGCATTTCTGAAGACCCTGAGCAGCACCGACACTGACGGCACCAACATCCTCGGCTTCCATCTGGAAGGGCCGTTCCTGGCCCTTACCGGCGCCTTTAACAAAGATGCCATCACCGGCGGCGGCGCAGAGCGCGTAAAAGCGCTGATAGAGGCCGCCAAGCCCTACAAGACCATCTTCAGCATCTCCCCCGATGTAGAGGGAATTACCGATCTGATACCGATAATGGCGGCCGACAATACACCGGTCTTCATGACCCACACCGCCGCCACCGCAGAGCAGGCGATAAAGGCCATAGAGAAAGGCGCCTGCCACTGCACCCACTTCTACGACGTCTTCCCCTGCCCGCCCGTCTCCGAGCCCGGCGTAAGGCCGTCAGGCATCGTAGAGGCCGTGCTGGCCGATGAAAATGTCAGCGTCGACTTTATCCTGGACGGCGTCCACGTGGCCCCGATCGCCGTCAAGATGGCCCTCACCGCCAAGAAAGGCGGCCCCGGCAAAGTCTGCCTTATTACCGACGCCAACGTCGGCGCAGGCTTCCCTCCCGGCACCTACACCTTCGGCAATATGGGCGACATCTGTTTCGACTATCCCGGCGCCCCCGCCCGCAGCGTCAAGGACCACACCCTGGCCGGCAGCGGACTGACCCTGGATACGGCATTGAGAAACGCCGTCAAAATGCTCTGCCTCGATCTGGTGGAGGCCAGCAAACTGCTGAGCCTCAACCCCGCCACCGTGCTGCATCAGCAGGATAAAAAGGGCAGCCTGGCGGCCGGCAAAGACGCCGACTTCGTCATTATGGACAAAGACCTCCAGGTCCGCAGCACCTGGATTTCAGGAAAAGAATATTACAAGAAATAACAACATAAAAACCAACCAGTTATGTCAGACAAAAAGTTCATCTACCAGCCTTCGCAGTGGGTTCCGTTCAGGGACAAGGAGGTTATTGACCGCGTGGCCGCAATCAAGCGCGAGGATATGGAAAAGCATCCCAATCCCGACTACAAAATCAAGGTCGTGCCCGACGCATCGGTAGAACATTATATGATAGAGGATATGGTCCGCCGCCTCAAAGAATCTTCCGACACCGGAAAGAAGGTGGTGATGATACTCCCCAACCCCGTGACCACCTACCGCTATGTGGCGCGTATGTGCAATGCACTGAACATTGACTGCCACAACCTGTACGCATTCGCAATGGACGAATATGCCGACCAGGACGGAAACATAGCCCCCGAGGACTGGGAGTGCGGCTTTACCTACGCAATGCTGCACAATTTCTACTATGAACTGGACCCCAAGCTCCGCCCGGAGCGCAGCCACTTTACCGGCTTCACCAACAAGAACATAAACGACTACAGCAAGATGATAGAGGATATGGGCGGCGCCGACATCGTGTATGCGGGACCCGGATGGACCGGTCACCTTGCATTCATCGAGCCCGACGCACCCGAATTCCAGGGCTCCCTGGAAGAGTGGAAGCAGATGGGCGCGCGCGTATGCACGCTGAGCCCTTTCACCCTGGCCCAGAACTCGCTGCACGGCGCATTCGGCCTTAGCGGCAACCTGGCTGCAGTGCCGCCGAAAGCCGCAACTATCGGCCCGCGCGACGTGCTTGGCGCCAAGTATCGCCACGACACCCACGCCATCACCATCCACGGCACTTCGTCGGCATGGCAGCGCTTCACCACCCGCCTGGTACTCCACGGCCCGGTGAGCCCGCGCATCCCCGAATCCATTATGCAGACAGTGCCCACGTCGGTATTCGTTTCAGAGACAATAGCCAAGAACATCGAACCCGACTGGGTAAACGAATATTAGAAGATGGCAAGCGCAATAATCAAAGCGGGCGCCGCGACTGGTGAGATCACTCCCAGCAACTCGCAGTTCCTCTACGGCTATCCATATGTAGAAAGGATGAGCGAGGGGGCGCACGACCCGCTGACCTGCACCGCTTTATACATAAACAACGGCGCGCGGCAGGTGATGTTCGTCACCCACGACATACTGTATTTGAATAAGGCGCAGGTGGCCGCCATCCGCAGCGGAATTTCCGAGAAGACGGGCGTGCCGGCAGGCAACATCCTGGTATCGGTCACCCACACCCACTCCGCCCCTACTCCCTTCGACGTGGTCATCAGCCGCAACGACAAAGTTGTGCCTCACTACGACGAGGAGTATATGAAATATGTTGTGGAACAGTCGGTTAAGACAGGCATAAAGGCATTCGAAAACGCCCGCGAGGCAGAAATAGGCTTCGTAATGGGCGACGCCACCGGCCTGGGCACCAACCGCCACGACCCGGCGGGCCCCAGGGATATGGAAGTGCCCACGATGCTGGTGCGCGGCCTAGATAAGAAATACATCTGCGCGATGCTGGTGGTCTGCATGCACCCGACCGTGCTGCACGAAGATTCCAAACTCTGCAGCGCCGACTTCCCCCACTACACCCGCGAGTTGCTGCGCAAGGAACTGCTGGGCGAAGGATGCCCCGTAGCCTATTTTACCGGCACTTCCGGCGACCAGAGCCCCCGCCACGTCACCCACGGCAACAACTTTTCCGAAGCACAGCGCCTGGGCGAGATAGTAGCGGCATCCGTGATAGCCAAGGCGGCCGAGGGCGTGGTCTTCGACCGCAGCCTGGACATCGCCGTACTCAGCCAGCAGATGGAACTGCCTCGCCGCAATATGCCCTCGGTCGAGTGGGCAGTTGCCAACCGCGACCGCGCCAAGGCCCATTTCGAGGCACTCAAGGCCGACCCGACCGCCGATAAGCGCGAAACCCGCACCGCCGAGGTCGACTGGTTCGGCAGCGAAGAGGCTTTGCTGCTCGCCACCCTGGGCGCAAATCACGAGCTTGAGGATGTATATGCCTCCTGCCTTCCCGCAGAGATCCAGGTCGTCAAGATAGGCGACCACCGCTGGGCCGCCTGGCCGGGCGAGGTCTTCGTGGAATTCGGCCTCACGCTAAAGCAGGCATTCAACAACGTCTCTCTGATAGGCTACGCCAACGGCGACCTGCAGGGTTACGTCGTGACCCGCGAGGCGGTAGAAAAAAGATATTACGAATCGGGCAACTCGTTCTTTGACGTAAGCGCGGGCTACCTGATGCTGGAAGCAACCGAGAAACTGTTGGAGCGGCTGGACTGATGAGCTTCTTTCTGGGCATAGATCTGGGGACCTCCTACTTCAAGGCGGGCATTTACGACGAGGCCGGCAACTTGCGTGGCTTGGGCCGCGTGGCCGTGCCAAAAGTCGTGACGGACGACCGCTGCGAACTGCCCGTGCGCGGCTTCTGGGAAGCTATAGAAGGATGTATTGCGGCGGCTATGTCAGATGCCAGGCTTTCTGCCGGCGATATCGCGGCACTCTCGTATTCATCCCAGGCCAACAGCTTTATCCTGATGGATTCTTATGGGATACCTCTAACGCCGCTCATCCTCTGGCCCGACAGTCGTGCCAAGGACGAATGTGAAGCTGTGAAGGCTCTCTGCAATCTGCCCGGATTCATGGAGAAAACTGGCCTTGGAATTGACCTAAACGAGGAGTTTATGGTCGCCAAGCTGGCCTGGTTCCAGAAGAACGAGCCGGAAATATGGGAGCAGACGGCGTATATAATGACCATCTCCGACTATCTTGTCTATTCGCTTACGGGGAGCCGTGTGGGCGATTTCAGCACCGCGGCTATGACCGGCCTGATGGATATTCCCGGACTGTGGTGGTGGGCTGATGCTATGGAGGCGATGGGCCTGAAGGAAGATATGTTCTCCAGACTACTACGCACCGGCAGCCCGGCCGGCCCCCTCAAACCTTCCGCCGCCCCCCTCACGGGCCTGAAGGAGGGCACTCCGGTTTATCTCGGCTCTCTGGACCACTTTGCCGTGGCCATCGGCGCCGGCATCCTGCAAGGCCCCCGCATCAGCGAATCCACCGGGACGGTGCTGGCCGCAGTGGGTTACAAGCAGGGCTACAGCCCGCGCCAGGGCGTCATCACCTCCCCCGGCCTGGATTTCGACCACTACTTCCAGCTCGCCTTCAGCGGCAACGGCGCCACCGCCGTGGAATGGTATCAAAAGAACTACGCGCCGGACAAAACCATACTCCAACTGGAGGAAGAAGCAAGACAAGTTCCAGCCGGCTGCGACGGCCTCAAAGCCAAGCCCAGATCAGACTCCTATAAAGGATTGGAAGGCTTCGAAAACATCCGTCCGGAACACACCCCGGCCCATTTCCTGCGCGCCATATTCGAATCCACCGCCGCCACTCTCAAAGAGCTGGTGGACAAGCTGGACCCGGACCACATCGCCACAGAAGTAATCCCCTCCGGCGGCGGGGCGCGCAACACCCTTTGGCTGGAAATAAAAGCCGACCTGCTGCAGCGCAATTACCTCCCGCAGGCCTCCGGCGAACTCGCCACAAAAGGCGCCGCCGCCATCTGCACCCTGAACGAACATAAAAACACACAGATATGAAAATGACCAAAGAAGAAGTCATTGCACGTGCAAAAGAATCGATAAACATAGAGGCCAAGGCCATCGCCGACATCGCCGGCTACCTTGACGAAGACAGTTTCTACGAGGCCGTCAAGGCACTCGCCGCCGCCCCGCGCATCACCACCTGCGCCAGCGGAAGCTCCGGCATCGCCGCCAAGAAATTCGCCCACTCGCTCTGTTGCATAGAGCGCGGCGCACAGTTCCTCTCCCCCGCCGAAGCGGTTCACGGAGGTATGGGCTGCATGAAGAAGGGTGACGTGGTGGTAATGGTCTCCCGCGGCGGCAAAACCGCTGAACTGCTGCCCATTATCGACGTCTGCAACAAGAAGGGCGTCACCCTTATCGGCGTTACGGAGAACCTTAACAGCATCCTGGCGCAGAAGTCCCAGATCGTCGTTCCGATGAAGATAGAGCGCGAGAGCGACTGCTTGGGCACGATGGCCACCACCAGTTACGTGGTAACCATCGCCCTGTTCGACGCGATGCTCAACGCCCTTATGGTTATGACCGACTACACTCTAGAGCAGTTTGCCCTGATCCACCCGGGCGGCGCCGTAGGAGCAAAATTGAACAAATAATCGCTTATGTATAAAGGATTTAAGATAGAACCGCCGTTCTTTGAGATAGGCCCCAAGGCCTATATGTACGGCGAAAGGCTGCTGAAGCTGGCCAAGGCCGCCGACAAAGCGGCAGAGAAATATGACGTGAGGATACTGATGACTCCGCAGCCCTCCGACCTCTATATGCTCTCCCACGAAACCCGCAATATCGTGATAGTTGCGCAGCACATCGACCCGATTCCGGTGGGCCGCGGACAGGGCTCAATCCTGGCAGAAGCCGTCAAGGCGGCCGGCGCCCACGCCGTGATGCTCAATCACGCAGAAAAGCCTGTAACTCTGGCAGATCTGGCCGCCAGCATCAAGCGCGCCGACGAGGTCGGCCTGGTCTCCATCGTCTGCGCCGACAGCCTCAAAGAGGCCGAAGCGGTGGCGCTGCTTAACCCCAACATCATCGTGGCTGAGCCATCCGAACTAATCGGCACCGGCATCACCAGCGACGAAGAGTACGTCCGCGCCACAACCGCCGCCATCAAGAAGGTCAACCCGGAAATCCAGGTGCTCCAGGCGGCCGGCATCAAGTGCGGCCAGGACGTCTACAACGTAATCCGTGCGGGCGCCGACGCCACCGGCACCACCAGCGGCGTAATGCGGGCAGAAGACCCCGAAGCCGCTATGGAAGAGATGATTGCGGCCGTGCGCCGCGCCTGGAACGAAGTCCACAAGAAATAATTTTCAACCAACATAATTAACCTTTTAAAACCAACAAAAATGAAGATTTACAAAGGCAAAGTAACGGTTCAGTCCAAGGACCACATGCCCGATTTCCACAACGTGACCGAAGAGGTCAAGAAGATTGTTGCCGCCAGTGGCATCAAAGATGGTATCTGCGTTCTTTATTCACACCATACCACCTGCTCCGTGATGATTCAGGAGTGCTCTCACGACGTGACTTATTTCAACCGTGAGTTCCTGCAGCAGGACCTTATCAACATTATGGAGAAGATTGTCCCCACCTGCCGCTACGAAGGCCAGTACCTGCACCCGGGTCCCAAGCACATCGACTTTGCACTGGCACACCCCGGCGAAGTTGAGCGCGGCAGCCTCAACACCGACGCCCACCTGCGTTCCAGCTTCTTTGGCCGCAGCGAAACTTTGATGATAGACGACGGCGTCCTGAGCCTGGGCGATTTCGGCTTCATCTACTTCATCGACTGGGATCAGGTACGTGAGCGTCAGCGCGTACTGGAAGTGAAGATTCTGGGCGAGTAATACTTGCCGGTTTCAATAAAAAAGCGAAGGTTTTATGCCTTCGCTTTTTTTATGGTCTCTACGATATATCGGACATCGTCGTCGGTCACATACGGCCCGGCGGGGAGACACATACCCATCTTGAAAACCGCCTCCGAAACGCCATTCAGATAAGCCGGCGATGATGCGAAAACCGGCTGCAGATGCATCGGTTTCCAAACCGGCCGCGCCTCGATACCGGCGGCGTCCATATAAACGCGCAGCGCCTCGACATTGGCGTTAGGCTCGCAATCGACGCGGGGAATGCCCTCATACGCCTTCTCCTGACCCACAATCCTGAGCGACGGGTCCAGAGTGATGGTGCAAAGCCAGTAATTGGAATCGTATTCGCCGGTGGCGGGCTGGACGTGGACCTTCACACCAGTAACGTCGGCAAGCAACTCTTCATAAAGCTTCTGGACGTGTTTGTGGTGGGCTATGTTGTTTTCCAGCACATGCATCTGGCCGCGGCCGATACCCGCACTTATATTTGACAGGCGGTAATTATAGCCTACTGTCTCATGTTGATAATACGGCATCGCCTCACGTGCCTGGGTCGCATACCGGAGCGCCTCGTTCTTTGTCTGCTCGTCGGGGCAAATCAGTGCACCGCCGCCGGAGGTGGTGATTATCTTGTTGCCGTTGAAACTCAGCACGCCGAAGCGGCCGAAAGTGCCCATATTATGTCCGCGGTAACGGGAACCGAGACTCTCTGCCGTATCCTCTACCAGAGGAATATCATATCGCTTTGCTATTTCCAGAATCCTGTCGACCTGGTAAGGCATTCCATAAAGAGTCACCGGGACAATTGCCTTGGGTTTGCGGCCGGTCTTTGCAATGCGGTCGCGGATGGCCTGCTCCAGCAAGTCGGGATCCATATTCCAGGTATCCTTTTCGGAATCTACAAATACGGGGGTTGCGCCAAGATAACTTACAGGGTTGGCCGATGCGCAGAAAGTGAAACTCTGAACAATTACCTCGTCGCCAGGGCCAACGCCGGAGAGAATCAGAGCCAGATGGACGGCAGCTGTACCGGACGAGAGGCACAGCACCTCACGTTCTCCGCCCAAAAACTGCTTCAAATCGGCCTCCAACCCATTCACATTCGCCCCCAAAGGAGCGACCCAATTGGTATCAAACGCCTCCTGAATATATTTTTGTTCCCATCCTTCCTCGCTCATCTTGGCCAGGCACAGATGGATTCTTTTCCGCTCTGACATTAACTGAAACTCTAATAACTTGCAAATATAGCAAATTATCCGTAAAAACCTACTATCCACCAAACTCCTTCCTCCGGTGGCCATCCTCCCGTAGTACGCGGCCCTATAGGTCCAAAGCGTGGACCGGCGGGACCGTTTCCAGGGGTTTTACGGCGCTACAGGTCCAACAAATGGACCGGTAGGACCGATAATTCTGGGGAACTGCCCCAAACCAACCCGCTCCGGCTTTGCTATCACACATATCCTCCATGCACAGCCTCGGCTATCGCCCGATGGCGAGCCCTACACACCGAACTACTTTTCCCAATGAACCAGTAGCGGTGAAACGGAGATCCGACGGGGCTGGCCGTTATACCCATGAATCTTGTAGTCCCCTGCCCGACCCTCAGGCAACAACGCATCCAGCCGTGCATTGAGCACCGACGCCTTTTCGCTAAAAGAATTATCTTGCAAATCAACCAGCCGCCCAACTCGAGTACGAACATACTCCCTATCAGTATTCGGGGTAATCACAGAATATATCTCCTCCATTTCTTTCCGGTATGCCGCCCTCTGTTTCAGCAGAATCCCTTCCGGATGCCGGAGAAACAATATAAACAGCGTCTTCACCAACGGACGTAGATTCAGCACCGGGCCCTTATCGGTGCCCATTCTAATAGTGAACTGTTTATCAATATACAGATGGACAGGATCCAAATCGGTTGTAATCGTGCTTGCCGGTACACCATCAACTTCTGGCTGCCGAGGCATAGGTGGCGCTTTAACACCCATGGTTTCCAACCTCTTCTTAACATTCTCCATCAGCGCCAGCAACTCCACCGCATCCATCTGGTCCAGCATTCCACCATAATCCGATGCCGGCTCTTCCAGCGTTCCCGCTGCCCTTGAAGAGACCAGCAGCCACATCAATTGTGCCTCTATGCTAACACGATTCATTATGGCGTAAAGTTAATCAAGGGAATCCAATCCTGCGAGCTTCGTTGTGAATTTTCTCTTCCCGGCAAAGCCTTTTGAGCTCCTGCAACTGAGGGGGTTTGTCATCCAGTACTTCCATTATTGTTGCCTTGCGGACAATATTGTCTATCTCGCCGCCGCTGAAACAGAAAGAAGTGGCCAATGCTTGTGCATCATCTTCAGCAAGAGTAGGCATTTTGGAAAGCCAGATGCTTCTGCGCGCTTCCAGTACCGGCCGGTCGAATTTAATCTTGAACAGGAATCGCCGTTCAAAGGCTCCGTCGAGGTTATCCGCCATATTGGTAGTTGCAATCAGGATTCCGTCCAGGCGCTCCATCTCTTCCAAAATGATGTTTTGAATGGCATTTTCAGTTTGCGCAACATTTGACGAATTAGCGTCTTTACGCTTGGAGAATATTCCGTCGGCCTCGTTGAAGAGCAGGATTGGCCGCTTGTCCCTATTGGCAGAGATATCTTCGTACTTTTTAAAAACGTCCTTTATGAGTTTTTCACTTTCTCCGAACCAGCAGGATTTAGTGGCACTGATATCCACGTGGAAGATTGCCCGGCCGGTAGCCCTTGCCATCTGCATTACGCTCTCGGTTTTGCCAGTACCCGGCGGGCCGTAGAGAAGAACGGCTATTCCCTTTTGCATGCCCTTTTCTCCCAGACGCTTACGTAGTTCGGCGAAGTATTTTTCTTCCAGGCTTTTTTGCAAAAGATCCAACTGCTGCCGAAGCGGTTCGTTGAAGAATAACTTCCTTTCTACAATCTTCTCCGGAAGAAAAAAATCCCGGTTTTCTACCTTTTCCATAAAATTAGCCGCATCATCCCCAAAAAAGAGTCGCTTGCCGGCGTCTGTAAGCGTCAGCACGGATTGGTCAAAAAAGCCCTGCTTGCTACACTCCACAAGTTTCTCTTTTTGAAGCGGATGCTCATCTGCCTTGAACATATGAGACACCCTCACCGACTCGGCCTTGGGATAGATGCAAGTCAAATCGCCAAGATCAAATGAATCATCTTCCATACATTCATAACAGACCATATAAAAAAGGAAACGATCCAAATCGTCATAATCCTCCTCCATCTTATTCACAAAAGCAAGTTGGTTATTAGCCAGTTCAAGGCGGAAAAGTTTTTTCTTTATCTCATCCGAAAAACCTGGCCGCTCCTCATCCGCATCCCCGAAAATCTTGTAAATGGCCGAAGCAAAACCATAGCAGTCAAGACCATTTATAGGTTTGATGTACGCCTTGGCCATATCCCCAAGATACAAGGTCAATCCTTTGGTAGTGAGCCTGACGCTACTCTCGCCCACCCCTTCCAGCAATTCCTCCTTAATCAAAGGATTATCAAGCTGTAAAAATGAGCTTTTGAAGGACAACCGCGCTCCCGGAGAATCAAATACTGCATTCAGCACATCCGTAAGATCCATTTCTCTATCTGGCCGGAAAGTAGAATCTTCACATATTATGTAAAAGATTGCCCGGTTTTTGATATCTATCTCCTTTTCACGCAACGTCTTTACAATATCGAAAGACGGAAAGGCTTCTTCCAGCAGCGTTATGTTTCCCAATAGTTCCTTCGTATCCATCTCCCCTTTTTCCCTGGAATCTGCCATAACAGAAACAGCTCTGCAAAAATCCAACTGGTCTTCCAACATGTGCTTCTCCGGTTCGTGATCCTGCATCACATCCTTTCCCTGGATGATAGCTTCCATAACCTTGGCATTTACCCTGTACTTACGTTTCAAAGGAGACCAAACCATACTGTTTTCGAGCGTCAGGAAACCCTCATTTTCCAAGTCAGCCAAGAAACGGCAGTACATCATAACATCAAGCACCGGGCAGTTGAAATAATCGGCAAGATCTATGATTCCTGTGGCAGATTCGGTCAAATCCCGATCGAATACCGGCACGAAGACCAGCGGCTCCATCTCCTTCATACCTGTTGTTTTCGCCAGGCCATCCATAGCCTCCATAGCCTTGTTGATACTCTGGTTTGTGAGTCCCTTGCCCTTGAGCAACTTTGAGGCAGCGTGTATGCAGTTGAACGCACTGATTTTTCCATTCAGGCCCAACAAACTCTCCGATGTATATGTATACCTGTTCGTCATTCAAAACCCTTCTGTTTTCCGCAAAGGTCGCTCGGGCCTGCATAAAAATCAATCAATTACAAGCTTGTATTTATCGATTACAAGCTTGCATTCGCTTGAATTTAAAGGATATGCACAGGACATTTGCAAGTATGAGGAAGCAGCACCGGATAGTTATCGGAGTGCGGCGCGGAATCGTCTTCGTGCCAGATGAGTGCGCAGACGTGCGCCTCAACCCAATGGAAATCACCATCTACCGTTTATTTCTGGCGCACCCAGAAGGCATACCTGCCGGCAGCCTCATTGACCACTGGGAAGAACTGCGCACGGTATATGAGCACGAATCCAAATATGACAGCAAACAGCTGATGGATAGCGTAATAGATAGTATTTGCGCTGAATCCAAGACGGTCTTCTATTCTAACATCTCCCGCATCAAGAAAAAGTTTGTGGACGTCCTCGGCCGCCGCAAAGCATCTCCCTACATCATCAAACGAGAAAAGGATGGCCTCTATAGAATCCGAGCAAGGGTGTGAATCAGACGGTGGATGCTGATGAACAAACCCGGGTAGGTTGATGAGCCTATACTGCTGGGTTGATTAGGAGCGTTTGCAGCGCTACAGGTCCAACGAGTGGACCAGTAGGGCCCGCGTCGCACATCATACTCTTTCTTACACTTCTATGCACGCCCTGCCGTCGAAGCCAAGGTGCTCGTTCTGGAACACATACCCCAACTGGTTGCAGAGAAGTGTCGTCATGCCAATCCTGGTCCCAGACCCGCCGGCATAATGCGTATGCCCGTAGATCCAATAATCCGCGTCCGAATTCTGTATAAACGCATCCAAATCGACCTGAAAAGCCGAATTCAGAACACCGCCCGGGTAGCAGTTGAACTCTGGACGTACCGTAGGGCAATGGTGTGATACCACCACTTTATGAACCGCCCGTGACGATTCCAAAGCGTCCGACAGCCAATCCAAGCAATGCCGATGGAGCCTGGTCACATCGTTGGCACAAAAGCGCACGCCATTCAACCTGCCGCATCTGAAATCGTTCATTCCACGCTGCACCATCCACAAGCAAACAGGGTCGATCCGCGTCCAAAGCGTCGTAAAAAACAGTTCCGTATCATCCAAAATAACGCTCCGGTTATTCAAATACCGGACATTATCCCGATAGTTGACTTCATAATCCGACATAGTCTGCGCTATGTCGTAGCCCCGATAGAACTCGTGATTACCAGGAACAATCAATGTCTCACGGAAATGTTCCGAGCACCAGTCGAAGAACCCTTGACTGATCATTTCCTCGTCTCCCAGGTATGACACATCCCCCGCCAGCACGAGCACCTCCCCTGCCGGCTCGATGCCACCGCCGTCTATAAAAAGCCTGTTCTCTGCAAACTCCAGATGCAAGTCCGATGCATATTGAATCTTCATCGCAACTCTACCTTATAGTTATTACGTGCGTACTCCGCGAAGGACGCACACTGATATTGCTTAATCTTCTCTTTAGCAGCCTTGTATACATCTTCCAAAGTTAGGAAGCGCAGGCCCGCCAGAGCCCCGTCGAGGCCCACATCAAACCGAAGGTCCATTGATTGCGCATTGTATTCATCGAGCTTACCGTGACTATGTCCGTGAAGCATCACCGACCCACGTGGCTTCTGGTTCCACGTCAACATCGGATAGTGGCACATCACCACCCCGAAATCCTCCTCAAGAAACGGCGCCACCGTCGGCCTGAAACGCATCTCCTTTATCTGATAAACATACTTGAAATAATTATAGTACGCACGGATTGACCTGTCGTGATTCCCCTCAATAAGGAACTTCCGACCCGGCAGCTTTTCCAGCAGAAGCCGTGCTTCCCCGCTCTTTAGAAATGTCAGATCGCCAAGTATATACACAGTATCCCGCTTGCTCACTGTGCTCCGCCAGAGATCCAACAGCCAGGCATCGTGCGCCACAATATCCACCGTGTCGGAATGCGGCCGCCGCGGCGAATGCTTGAGGATATTTGGATGACCGAAATGCAAATCGGCCGTAAAGAAAATCTGCTCCATAAAATGTATTTGTATGAAAATTGTGGCCGCGGTGGGATTCGAACCCACGATTTCGACATCTGCAGTGTTGTCCTTTAACCACTAAGGTACGCGGCCTGAGCCGGGATTCTTATCCTTCTTCCCGACTCCAGGTTGGTCGATAGGATTCAGAGTATTTCAAGCTGATGCTTTATAGCCCATGATCTACCAATTGATCTAATCCGCCGTGTATTAATTTAATTTAGAGGCGGATGCGGGACTTGAACCCGCAACCTTGGGCTTTCTTGTCGAAACACTTAACCTCTGAAGGGCCTATACTTTGAACCATGACGCAGATGCTTTGGCACGATGC
This sequence comes from Bacteroidales bacterium, assembly GCA_017561665.1. Taxonomy (GTDB): domain Bacteria; phylum Bacteroidota; class Bacteroidia; order Bacteroidales; family UBA932; genus Equibacterium. The sequence goes on from JAFZBQ010000002.1 coordinate 48,078, forward strand.
TGAAGCTGACGCGCATCCCACCGGGACGCAGATAAAGCTGATACATAATGCTTACGCTGATCTGCCAATCAGGAATCATTCGTTCCCGTAGAAGATATACCCGAGAAGCTTGTCCACAGCCAAATTCGGTTCCATCGTTGGAGTATCATTGACTGTCTTTGTCGCCTCAATAACGGCATTCATCAATTTGCTTATGCGCTCCTGAACCAATTGTTTCTGCCGTAGCGTCCATTCTCCCGAGAACTTCTGGGACGTGTAGGACCCCCGTTTTATCGTAGTTTTCACTTCTTTCGTGATAGGCCGATAGCTGGACGGCAAGTGTTCCTTGTCGATATTGGGGTCCAGCAGGATCTCCGTATCCGTGATGGTGGTGAAGCTGTCACCCTCCAGGCGTGGCGTCTCGAAGATATCGCCCCGGCCTTGGTAGTCCTCATTCCCACTGGCCTTCCAGATTTCCGAATCCGACCGGACGGGGATATTGGTCACCACATTCTTCAGGTTCTCATCCGTGAGGATGTTCTTGAGCCGAAGCAGTTCGGTTGCCGACAGGCTGCCCAGATTAATCCCGTCCACCACGAACGGCACTCTGGCCGACCCGGCCGCATTCGTCGCCTCGATGGCAAACTGATCTTTGAGATAAGGTAGCAGCGCCTTATCCACCAGTCTATTAATCTCTTCCGACACCGTAGTGGCCACCACTGTATGACCCATCTTGGTTGGGTCCTCCAGCTGCCCTTCCGCCGCATGGAAGGTCTTCTTCTCACCCTTGAATGAAGAGGGATTCCGTTTGAAGAACTCCCCCTGTTTGCGCAGCGATTCCGTGTAAACCGCCCGCTCGTGCTCGGCCTTCGCCAGCGTTACGTTCATCTTTTCCTGTGCCATATCATATTTATATTCATCCCCACAACATCCGAAAACCCGGTGGGGACGGCCCGGCATTTTCAAATGCAAAAGTACACTGGCTAAAACCAGCACTCCAAATCTTTGCAAGGTTTGCAAAGATTTGGAGTGTAGTCAGATGGAGTTGTTTTCAGGGGGAGCTTACGGCGCTATAGGTCCAACGCGTGGACCTGTAGGACCGATTTCCGAGGGTTTGCGGTGCTATAGGTCCAACGCGTAGACCGCTAGGACCGGGCGCAGCTACTAGCCGACGGGATTGGACTCTTCGACCGTAGCGTACGCAGCTGCAAGCCACCAAGATCGGGCGCAGCGACCATAGAGAACTCAGCCACCAGTACCAGGCTCAGTGACAAAACCGGACTCCGTAACTGTACCAAACACAGTGACCAGACCGGCTATCAAGCCTTTAGATGCTGTCCAGATACTTCACCGTCTGTTCCAGATTCAAGCCAACCACTCGGGCAATCTGACTGACTCCGGCGGAGAAGCGCCTGCGGAGTTGGTGCAGCAGCTCTACAGTTTCCTGCGGAACTAGTTCCTCCACGGACCTCTTCCCAAAGAGTGCCCTGCACAGGTCCGGGATTGCGGCCACAAGCACGTCATCCCTGAACGAGGGCGTCCCACCCTCCGCCCGCTCCAGCCGCTGACGGGCCTTCGAAGATGTGTTCAAAAAGAAGTTCATCCGCTTGGGATACTTAAAGATCCTCTCCACAGATTCCACATCAACATACGATTCTGGCAGGACATATCCGTCCGGGCACACAATCCACCCTCCGGGCAAATCAGCCTTCGTATGCATCAGCCGGGATCTCGCCTTCCCGGACAGTTCGCCAAGCAGTCTGCATCCTGCCCTGGAAAATGGTGACGAGTTGAGGTTGTCTCTTACGTTCGGAAGCGAACTACGTTCAGTATACGCGGTCAGCGACGTCCCCACGGTTGACGTACGGCGATAATCATCTATTGTCGGCGACGAACTACGTTCAGCCCCAACCGGACCGATTGAACTGCGATTCGCTGCTCCGGATGCGTGCGCGACCGATTCGGTATTCCCTGACATACTCCAATCCACCCCGGGAGGCACGGCAAAGAATGCGCGCCCAGTTCCCCAGGGATAGTCTTGAGGCGCCGCACAAACATTGGCTGCGACGGGATTCATCTGCACATAGGCGATTGCCCTCTCCAGCACCTCATCTGCTTCCAGCACACTCTTGATATCAACCTTATTCCGACGGAGCACCTCAAACACACCATACCTGTGATTGAGATGCCTGGAATACTCCCGCTTGAAAAAATTAACAAACAGCACCGCTCTGGCGCGAGTGCATTCCAGAACAAGATGCACATGATTGGACATCAGCACAAACGCCAGTACGGTGACATTGCATTTAAAGGACAGGGCCGCCACGAGGTTCATCCCCACCACATAATCTTCAGAATCTTTAAAAAGAAGGCCCTCGAGCAAATGATGCGTCGTCACGAGCCAGTATTCTCTCCTGCGCATAATCTTAACTACTTTAACTGGCTGGGACATCCAGACAGAACTACTACAAATATACACACCCGGGAGGCATAAATGCAAATAAAAATGAGGGGGATGATAAAAGAAGCGGTCCTACAGGTCCAAGACGTGGACCGGTAGGACCGATAATGCGGGGTTTACGGCGCTATAGGTCCAACAAATGGACCGATAGCGCCGCTGCTGTCAGAACTACGTGGATTTTATCCGTAGTACTCCTTATACCAGCGGGCGAAGTTGCGGAGGCCGGTGCGGAGGGGGATGCGGGGCTTGAAACCGAAGTCGCGTTCGAGGGCGGAGGCGTCGGCGTAGGTGGTGGGGACGTCGCCGGGCTGCATCGGAACGAGCTGCTTGTGGGAATCGAAGTCGTAGTCGGGCGGGAGGACGCCGGCGGCAACGAGCTCTTCCTGAAGGATTTGGACAAAATCGAGCAGATTCTCCGGCTGGCCGCCGCCGATGTTGTAGACGGCGTACGGGATAGATGCCCGATCAGGGTCGGGCATGACGCGTCCAGGGTCGTGCATGACGTTGTTCCCGGCAGCGTTCTTTGCGTCACTCCCGGGACTGACACACCCGTCACCCCCGGCCTGACCGGGGGTCCGTGCCGGAGCCTTAGCCATTACTCGCACAATCCCTTCTACGATATCATCCACATAAGTAAAATCGCGACGACAGTTGCCGTAGTTGAAGATCTGGATGGTTTCGCCGCGGAGCAGCTTGTTGGTGAAGCCAAAGTAGGCCATATCGGGACGGCCGGCGGGGCCGTAAACGGTGAAGAAGCGCAAGCCGGTGCTCGGAATGTCGTACAACTTGCTGTAGCAGTGCGCCATAAGTTCGTTGCTCTTCTTGGTTGCGGCGTACAGCGAGACCGGATTGTCCACCCTGTCGTCCACGCTGAAAGGCACTTTCTTGTTGCCGCCGTAAACAGAGCTCGACGAAGCGTACACCAGATGCTCCACCGGATGCCTCCGGCAAGCCTCCAGGATATTGTAAAAGCCTATGATATTGCTCTCTATGTAGACGTCGGGGTTCTCTATGGAATACCGAACGCCCGCCTGGGCCGCCAGATTGACGACTATGTCAAAATGATACTTCTCGAAGAGACGATTCACCAGGTCGCGGTCAGCAATGCTGCCACGAACGAAGGTGTAAGCGAGATGCCCGGTCGCCGCCGGGCATGACGACACCGCTGTTGACGGGCATGACGTGGTCGGGGTCGGACAGGACAAACCGTCACCCCCGACTTGATCGGGGGTCTCTCTGCCCGTGATGGAGGCATACTTCTCCTCGATGAGCCTCAGCCGATACTCCTTTAGCGACACATCGTAATAGTCGTTCATATTGTCCAGCCCGACAATCTCCAGGCCGCCGTCACCCCAGGGCGCACCATTTACGTCACCCCCGACAGCGCCATTTACGTCACCCCCGACTTGATCGGGGGTCTCCAGCAGCCGCATCACCAGATTGGCCCCTATAAACCCGGCACTGCCGGTCACAAGAATCGATTTCATATTAAAGAATCGCAGACTCGTACTGATAAACAAAGTCACCGTCGGAGATTGCAGTCTCAATTATGATGCAACCTTCTGGAGCAGAAAAGATGGTGGTCTGGCGATCGGTCTTGCAGATGACGCCGACGGGCAACGTGAAGGCATAGCCGTTCAAGTCGATATCGAATTCGCCGAATGTCAGGCCGAAGGTTCCGCCCTGGAAAATCGGGGTGTTCCATGAGGACTCCTCTACCCACTCTACATCTTTAGTAAGTGTGACGTCCTCTATCAATTCTATGAATTCGCCGTCCTCCATAATCGGATCGGGTCCCTCGAGAGGAGCATAGAAATCTATTATCTGGCCACTTGTTCCGGAGCCGGTGGACCAATAGTAGTATATTCGATTTTCCGGATAAATGTTTACCGCCTCACGGGGATCGCTCTCGGGCACCACATAATAATAATTATTATAAAAGACTACCTTATAGCCATCGGCAATCACTGTTTCTGACGGCAGACGACCTTTGAAAAAGTTATCTACTGTCGTATATGTACCACCGGTCACAAACTTGGACCCGCCTCGTCTGAGAACAAGAAAATCGTAGAATAATCCCCCGGATACAGACAAACTTTGGAACTCCGTATCTGTATTGAGGACAAAGCCTCTGTTATAGAATACGCCATCGGTAATATTAATACAAATACAAGAAGCATCATACGTCCAATTCCCTGCTCCGGCGGAATACACAGCAAAGCGTGAGCCGGCCAGCATTCCGCCTGTAATGTTCAGTTCTGCCGCATTGGCATCTTCATCTGCATAATCCAAATACACAGAGATATAACCTTCAAGAATTGCCGTTCCTCCAATGTTGACAGTATTGGTTTTAGTAGTACTGTCCAAATACATTTCCACCACACGTCCTGTGCTTATTTTGTTATCGAATTTTCCACCTGTGATATTCACTGTACCGCCTAAGGTATTTAATATCACATAACTGGTACTGAGGCCACTTGTCAGTTCTATATAGCCGCTTTCTACGTTCAAAACTCCATAATTGCAAATTACATCGCAGCTATATCTCTGGTAAGTCATAGTATCAGGATCTCTGGGATCGACAATCAACTTACCTTGGCCGGCACCCTGACAGTACGTATCGGTAGCGTCTTTTATCGTTAGTGCACCGTAGTTCTCTATAAACATGCGGTAACCCGTAAATGGACCGATGTAGGAAATTTTATGGCCGTTCAATTCAAGTACGACGTTCTTGGTAGAGGAAATAGTGATTCCAGACCACTCTGTAGACGACCCTTCTACCAGTTTCACATCCTTGAGCACAGTGATGGTAGTAGGCGTGCCGTCGGTAGGAACAGCATCAACGGCGGCGGAAATGGTGTTATAATATGTACTGCCGATTTTGGCGACAGCGTCTGCTGACGGGGCGGCGACGGTCGTGGTGATACGTCTGAAATTACCCGGTGTTGTGGCATCATCCTGTGCGATGACTGGACTCTGATATACATTATCTTCGGAGTCCTTGACACTGACTGTCACATTGCAGGCGACATAAGGAGCCAAAGCCATATAGGCATTCAGTTCTCCATCGGTGACCTCGACGTTGTCAAGCTCGAGTGTCATCGTGTCGGTCATAGTGCCAGGGGTAAATGTGCCCGTTGTCACATCCACAGTGCCATTCAGTGCAAAAACCGGGCTGTCGGCGGTAAGCGTCAGCTCTGTAATTGTCAAAGGGCTTGAACCAAGTGTCAAGGCAAACTTGACCCAGCGGGAAAAGTGGTGGTACTGAAGATGGGTCGAACCGTTCTCGCAAGTCCCGGAGGAATACAGATATGTGTACTCTGCAACGTGGTTTGCATCACCGTCGGCGGTCTGAACCTGACCACCGTATGAGATGGGGACCGCCCTCATCTTATCCTTAAAACTTGCAATCAAAGGGAACGAAGAATAATAGGTCATCCCCTCGGTAAGGTCAAAACCACCACCGTCGAATATAGCTCCACCGGTCGAATTCACCTCGAGGGCGGTATAGATGAGCAATGTGCCCATTTCCGACCAGATATTGATATTGTCACCAACCTCAAAAGAAAAGACAAGATTAGACGGATTTATAGTCGCCTTTGTAGAAGGCGCATCGTCGCATACGAACGGATCTATAACGCCATACACGCCGGGCGCGCGCATAGACCCCTGATCATCAAACTTTTCTGACTTGACGCAGGAGACTGTCATAAACAATACGGCTGCAAAAGCCCATCTCAAAAAATGCTTCATACGGCGGGATTTTATATAGTTTGTATCAAATATACAAAAAAATGGGATGCTATCCCATTTTCTTTTCAAACACCTTCTGGACCGCGCGGTAACTTTCCAGATTGCCGATATCGTACCTCGGGCCGGGTATTTGCCAGGCGTGGATCGGTGTCCGGCTGCACAGCCAGGCAACAAGGCTGCCCGGAGCGTCCACGCCGCAACCGGAGGCGATGGCCTCGGGCAGTCGTCGCAGATCGTCGCGATTGTAAATATAGAACGGCGGGCAGCACCAATGGCTGCGTGGCACGGCCGGCTTTTCTTCCATAGAAACGACCCTGTCGGACTCATCCACCTCCAAAATGCCGCGCGAATGCAGCCGCGCCTCGTCCGGCTCGTAAAAACGCATAACGCAGGAGGTTCCCTTCTGTTTCCAATAATCGATAAAACGTCCGAGGCTGAAAGAGAGCAGGTTATCGCCCGCCATTATCAGCAGGTCGCTGTCGATGGAGCACTGCTCCACCGCAAACTGGATGTCGCGCACCGCGCCCAGCCGGGTGTCGTTAGTAGAAGTTTGGTCGTCCACAACGCGAATCTTCTCGCACCTGCCGCCGGCCCACTTCTCAAAAATTTGCGCAAACTTGTGGTTTGACACAACTATGTATTCATCCACGTCGGCCGAATCTTCCAAATCCTCTATCAACCAGTCAAGTATGGCCTTGCCGCCGACATCCAGCAGCGGCTTGGGAAAATTCTCCGTAAGCGGATAAAGACGGGTCGCATAACCCGCGGCGAGTATCAGACATTTCATAGGCAATTATAAAGTCACGCCGTCGGCGCTTTCGCAGATAAAAACATCATATTTACCCTTCATCTCCGGGAAGGATTTGAGGTATTCGTTTGTTACATTGCGTTTTATCGACTCTTCAAAAGCGGGATCGATAAGGGCCATGCAACAACCTTTGAAGCCGGCGCCGCTGAACCGGCCGCCATAAATGCCTTCCGTACGGGTCATAATCTCGTAAAGACGGATCTGCTCCGGAGCGCCCGATTCCCAATTGTGGATGCTGCTCCAGCCCGACTCGAACGACAGTCGGCCAAATTCCTCTATATCGCCGCGGCGCCAGGCCTCCGCCCCCTTCTCTACGCGTTCGAATTCTGTGTACCAGTGCTCGCAGCGGCGGGCCCACTGGACAGGAATCTGACCTTTGTAACGCTCGTACACTTCGCGAGGCACGTTGCGGGCCATTGTTTCGGAGAACTTGCCGTATTCGAGGCCGGCAACCGCCTGTAGCGCATAAACCCCGGCGCGGAGCTCGTCTACACGCATATTGAATTTGGACCCGACCAGGCTGTGCTCCAGCCCGGAATAGAAGATTGCTATCTTGTATGGCTTCATCGCCGGGTTCTGCGGAATCAGCTGGTAAGAGCCGTCTTTGGTATCCAGATAAAGCAGATGGTTCTTGCGGCTGAGCACCTCGCAACTCTGGTCCAGCTTGCCCACGCTGACCCCGACATAATTCAACTCTGCATCGTACGCTATGTCAATGAGTTGCTGCTGATTAAGCTGGATGCCGTTGACGCGGCAGAGGGCATTCAGAAACGATATTATTACCGCCGCAGAAGACGACAGGCCGCCGATTGGCAGTGAACCCTCAATCACTCCGCAAATGCCCACTTGCAGGCGGCATTGCTTTGACAAGGCCCAGGTGGCGCCGCGAAGGTAATCGGCCCAGTCGCCCTGCTTGATAGAAGGGACGGAGCCGATGTGCCACTGCGCACGTTTGGGAAACTGGAGCGAAGACATCTCCACCACTCCGTTTTGTTTGGGCGAATACGCGATGTGAATCCCTTTATCAATGGCCAGTCCGGTAATTTTGCCCAGATTGTGGTCGGAATGCGCACCGATAGGGCAAATCCGGTACGGGCAAAAAGAAACCGCCTCGGGGGCGCGTTGGTAAATCCTGCTAAACTGTTCTTCGCAATTCATTGTTGTTGGCTTTTCTTACACAAAGATAACAAAATCCGCCACAGCTGCGCCAGACCTGCGCCGAGGAATCCGCCCAGGACGTTCATCACCAAATCCGTCATCTCAAAAAAGCCGACATTGAACACCAGCTGGAGGCATTCGATAAACATCGACAGCGCCAACGAGGCCAGCGTGGCATAACCTATTTTGCGCCAGGCACCAAGCGGCCGGGACTCGGTCAGATATTCGGTGAAAAAGAAGCCGTACGGCACAAACAGGATGATATTGTACAGCGTCTCGTAGCCAAGTTTGTCACAGCGCAAGATGCGTAGAAGATCCAACTTAAAGTCGACGCCGAGATTGAATTCCACCAATCCGCAATAGCGCACCACAACCGCCATCTCAAGGAAAAGAAAAGACACAAACACAGTGATACCCAAGGCGATAGCGCCATACACCGAGGTCTTCTTCCGTATAAGGGGCAGCGCCGCCACCGCCAGCGACAGAAGCCCGATAGAGAGCCAATGCAACCGCGGCACCGGCGCAAGCGTTTCTATGGCAAAGTGGTATATAGATGAAAACGTCATAACGGACTGCTATTTGATAAACGGCCAGACGAGCTTGCCGAGGATGGCGTAGCCGATGCGGAAGATCCGGCTCTGGGGCCAGTTCAGGTCGGTGTGCGAGGTGCGGCTGCGCAGGAAGCCCAGCGCGTGCAGCGCATTGTGCACCGCCCACTCCATCTTGAGCGACTTGAGGGAGCGGTTCCACACCTTACTTTCAGGATGCTCCTCGCGCATCTGCGTCAACTCCCGCTCAAAGTCCTCCTTGGGAACTGTGAACGAAGACTCAAGGTGGATGTTGTCCGGAGAAACGCTGTATTTGAAGGCGGGATTCATCGGGAGGACTTGTCGATACGGGTTGAATCGCAGGTGGGCTGCATAGCAAGCATGTTCATCGCAGTATATCCTCCGGGGCGAGGGGTTCGTACGGGCCGTCCTTGCACTCCAGCAACACCGTGCCGGATTCCAGCGACTCCAGGGAATGCCACTGGCCGGCGGGGATATTCAGCAAGGCACAGTCGCCGCCGGGCATCAAGTCGATGGTCTCGATGACCTCCCTGCTATCGTTATAGAAGATTTCGCGGAAGTGGCCGCGCAGGCACACCACCGTCTCGCTGGAGGCGCTGTGCCGGTGAATCGGCATATCCGTCCCCGGCTCAATCGCGTTCAGCATCCGCTGCGAGCCGTCCGCGTCGGAATTCCGCAGATCCAAGTTCATCCGCAGCCTCGGCGACTCCTTCGCCGCCGCCGTCAGCGAGTCAAGTATTTGTTGGTCGATGGTCATAGTCAAGATCGGTATTACATCTCAATCAGTCGTCCTAAATTCCAGCTCAGGAACTCCTCAACAGGGACACCGCCTGACCCAACCACAAAAGAGTATTGCGGATTAAACCGTCTTGTAAACTCTCCAAGGCCTTCATTCGTAGTGCGGCGCCCGCTCTTAACCTCTATCGCGATTTGTTTATCATTCGTATCAATTACAAAATCCACCTCATTGTCACGATCCCGCCAATAGTACAGCTTATAGTCATATTCGTCGGCCATATTCAACAAATAAGCGCCCACTGCACTTTCTACCCAGCGGCCCCACTCCTTTGGCGCGGTAAAAGCCTTATTGAAACTCAAACCTTTCTGCACGGATAAAAGAGCTGTATTATATACCATCATCTTTGGCACAGAGTTATACCTTCTTGCTTTATCTGCGGCATATTTCTGCAAGCCACACAACAGGCGAGACTCATCTAATGTATTCAAGTACCCGGCCAGCGTTGTTACATTACCTGCGTCCTGCAGTTGGCCAAGCAATTTGTTCAACGATACCTCCTCTCCAGAATAGGAACACCCCAGCTCAAAGAGCTGCTTCATCAATATCGGCTTATACACAGTTTTAGTCTGAAGCACATCCCGCTCTATGGCCGGTGAAACTATACTGTCCTTAATATATCTGCGCCATCTACGTTCATCGTTCACATACTCGGCTCCGCCCGGGTATCCTCCGAAAAAGATATAATGATCGATATCCATATCAAACGCTTTGTTCATCTCCTCAAAGCTCCAGTGTGGCATACGAATCAATTCAAAGCGACCCGCTAAAGATTCTGTCAACCCATCTTTTAACAAAAGGCGCGAGGACCCCAAGATAACCACCTTTATACCCAAATCATTAAAGGTATCTGCGTCCCACTCTTTTTTCACCGCTTCACTCCAGTTATCAACTTTATGGACCTCATCAATCACAAGCAGATACTCCGATGCGCCTTCAGACTTCTTCCGTGCACGGGCTGTTGCCCATACCTCTCTTATCCAATCCATATCACTCGATGCGATATCATCTGCGCTCACAAACATCCCGGGCAATTTGACTTCCTGAAATACCTGCTTTACCAGAGTTGACTTACCAACTTGTCTAGGACCTGATATCACTTGAATCTTGCCTCGCGGTTCCTCAATCCTCTTTTTAAGTTCTTCAAATTGTGATCGATAATACATAGCACTCTGATTACCTGGATGCAAAGGTATACAAAATTCTCAATTTAACCATACAAAATTCTCAATTCTTCCTAAATTTTTACTCAATTTGCTCCGACATTTTACTCAATTCTACCATAAATAATCTCAATATGGGGTCATTAAAAATAATCCTGGCCGGTACCTGTTGAGGTACCGGCCCGAATAGTATAGTAAAATAGCAATGTCTAAATACTTGAAGTACTCAAGTATTTGATAAGTTCGTCAGTCGTTCTAAACGATACCTCTGGTATGTGTGACGGAACGGTTTTAACACGCGTCTGTGTGTGGCTCACCGATTCCAACATTCTATTTATATCTTCAGGCACATTGTCAATCTTAACCTTAAAAGGCAACACCCCAACGTTTTTAATAAAGACGTTATAAAACTCGTCAATAAAACTTCTCGTAGCAAACTTGACATTGCTAAAGTCAAGTACGACGTCATTCTCCTGGCTATTCTCGATAAACAACCGGAGGTCATTCACCCTCAATCTTGACTTAAGGTCGGGGGATAGAATCTGCGTAATATCTATTGTTCTCATTTTATTCAATATAGTTGATGTAGTTGAATTTATCCACGTTGTACGGAATCCTGAAAGCAACGATTGTACCATTCCACCTCAAACCGTTAGGAAGAGAATAAAAACTGTCAAATTCTGGAGTTTTCAAATAGAAACAGCCACCGGAGAGCAGCAAATACTGCCCACCCAGACCTTCTGTAAGCATTTTCTTAGAAGTATAGATACCATAACCTCGATTCGATGTTTCCGGAAGATTCTTGCTTGAGAAACCTCTGTTGGCAGCCTTAATGGCCTCAAGATCAGATTCAATCTCATTTCCAGGTATTCTCTGATAACTGCCCAGCAGAGAAACCCCTCGGTCTGCGATGCACAAATCAAGATAGCCTTTAGTAGGATACGCCTGTGCAAATATAAAGCCCCTGTCTGATTCAGAGTGCTCTGTTACATTATCCAACGTCTCTTCGACCAAATACTTCAATCCTATCGCTACATTAGAAGGAATATTCAACTGTCGAATAATTATACTCTCCACCACTGAAGATATTACATCTTTGTCATCATTATTCGTCTTTGCCGGAAAATTGACTATTGGAATATATGTCCGACATATATAACCTTCCATTGTTGCCAGATACTCACTCTGCCTCATTCGATCCGGACGAATACCACCTCTTCCGAATCCAATAAGTTTAAGGTAATCAGTAGTATTCCTAAAAGAACAACGCTTGCCACATCCTGACAAGAAAACAATCAACGACAATGCAAAAACAGGTGAGATGAACTCCGTATGCGAGAAATCAATTACGAGCGAATCATCTTGAGACTTTGACACCCGCTGCATAATACGTACAACAGGAATAAGGCCGTTCATCAAACGGTCATCACTCACATTTATGTGATCATCTACAACCATAATATGCTCCTTTGCAAAAGTAGGAAATCAAAGCGAATAAAACCACAACTTTACAGTCAATCTCTCATAGCTTAAGTCATTTTCCTTTCCTTACTCCTTCTCAAACGTCCCAACCAACATCTTTGTCAACCCCCACCCCGCGATGCAACTCACCGCATTGTGGATCAGGTCGTCGGTCTGGGCGACGCCGCGGAGGAAGATGTATTGCAGGACTTCGATGGAGAGGGAGCAGGCGACGCCGATGAGCAGCACCCAATACCACTTCAAAGATGGCGAGATGCCGGCCAGCAGGGCGCCGACAGGCAGAAAGAGCAAAAGATTAATAATGATGTCCCTGACAGCCTCAGTGTGCTTGCTATTCAAAAAATCAGTATAAACCCAAAGTGGTTTTAAGTGCAGAAGATGCTTTGGTAATAGCGGCCGACAGACGACCGCCGCGCAAACCACCAGAAATAGATACTCAACCAGCAGCGCCCACAGCACGAACTTCTTTTTATTGGCGACCCGGCTACTGGACAATCCAGCCACTAACACTAAAGCCATGACAGCAAAAGCGATTAGCACTACCGATAACGGTATCTCATAGGAAGGGGAAATGGTAAAAGACATTACTTTGCTTCCAGCGACCTCAGATACTCCACGTGCAGGGGGTAGTACTTCTTCATGAACAGCACATATGCCAGGGCCAGCAGCAGGCCGACGGCAAGCAGATATATCCAGTGCGCCTGCGGGGTGTCGGGGATCAGGTAGACCATGACCAGCGAGATGGCCAGCTGCAGGGCCATATAGATTAATGAAACCACCACGTGGCTCATACCAAGCTCGTTGGCCATTATCTGATAGGCGTGTTTGCGATGGGCCTGGCCCAGGGGCTCGTGCAGTTTAATGCGGTGGATAATGGTGCAGCAGCCGTCTATGCCGTAGACCAGCAGGAACGTCAGCCAGGTGATGTCGTGGGTCTTCATTATCAGGCAACCGATCAAAAACAGCACGATGAAGGCGATACCCACGCTGCCCACGTCGCCGGCGAAGCACTTGGCGCGGTTCTTCGGCCGGAAGTTGAAGATGCTGAACACCAGCACGCTCAGGATAGCCACCACAATCAGCGACGGCTCAACAAAAGGTGCCGTCTCTTGCCCGGGCGCAAGTATATCATGCCCGGCCACAATTACGTCATGCCCGGCCAGACCGGGCATCCCATTTAAACACAGCAGCGGCACCAGCACGGCCAGACTATAGCCGGCGGTGATGCCGTTGATGCCGTCCATAAAATTATAGACGTTGGTGGCGCCCACGCACACAATCAGGCCCAGCAACACCATCCACCACATATTCCAGTGCAGCATCCCTATCTGATGGAACACCATAAACATAGCCGCAAACTGCGCCACCAGGCGCACGCCGTCGGGCAACGATTTGATGTCATCTATAAACGACACGCCCGCCGCCAGCGTCACCGCCGCCAGCGCCCACGGATACTGGAACCCGAAGAACGCGCTCCACACCCACAGCCCTATGGTGAAGATGATCCCCCCGCCCCGCAGCACCACCTTGGTGTGCGAGCTACGCTCGTTAGGCTTGTCAATGATGTTGCAGCGGGAAGCGATGAAGAAATACAGCAACTCCGCAGCCAGAAGGATGGCGGCGATGATCAAGTATGTGAGCCAGATACTCATATCTTAGGATTTTTATCGAATAGCACCCCCCTCACCTGAATCCACAACGCCTGGAGCCAGGTGATGTCGGTAAACAGACGATACTTCCAACGGGCGCGCCAGGTGTTGCCGGCGAGGGCGAGTTTGCCGCCGAGGCCGTGGACATCCTCGTGCACATCCAGTGGGGCCCAGATGTCGTCCAGCATCCGGCGGTCATTCTGCGAAAGATCGTCTTCGCCCAGCTCGCCCAGCAAGTAACGGCCAAGCTTAAAATAAGAATCATAAAACTTCCTAAAGCCAAACTCATCAATCATTGCGTCCAGCCCAGGCCAGTCAATCTCATCACGATGCCGACGGCTGAAAAGCATCCAGTCGAGCACGTGACGCCAATTCAGACCCTCGTGAAGGAAATGCGAGTATGCGTGCTCAATCAAGAAAACAGCCGACATCATCACCGGCGGCCTATACAGCCACGTGCCTTCAAAACAATCCTCACCGCCGTCCTGCCTGAGCATTGCCTGCAGCCTTTTCTCAAGGGCAGCGAGCCTGTCATTGCCCCTAAACGGAATCAGGAACCTGTGGCTCTCAACCATCAAATCCTTAAGCCAAAACGTGCTGTTCTTATAATAATCGCTGTCCACTTCAAACCCCGCGGCTTTAATCAAGTCGTTACCAAGAGCCCAAGAATCAAAAACCCCACAGTCGGGCAGCAGGAAGCAGTCCATATCAGCACTCGCCCTGCGTTCCGGCTTCGGATAACATTCTGCCACCACTACTCCTTTCAACACATAAGTCCGGATGGCATTCTGATGGAACAGAGATGCCATTCTATTCATAGCCCTCCACTGGTTTGAATACTTATCCTCATCTTGCAGCGCCAGCCCTATCCACTCCATCATCTCAAACTTCTGCGGCCCAAAACCCGGAGGCAACATCGAAATGCCGTCTGTACAAACAGCGGCAAGCCCCTGCCCATCGGCGAGGTCCAGCAATGCGGTCCAGTCTATGCCTTCCGGCAGGGCCGCCTCTGACTCAACGCCAACGCCCAATCTGATAAGATGAAGAAGAAACGACTTATACTCTGGTTTCACAACTCTATTCGATTTCCATCAACTCATCCAACTTGCTCAAGCACTTGTCCTTGACAAAATGCTGCTGATAATACGCTGCAGCTTTTCGCCCCTTCTCCTCCAGGACCGCCTTATCCATCTGCGACAGCTCCACCGCCAGTCGGGCGAACCCTTCCGCATCGCCGGCCGCCAGCGTCCAGCCACAGTCCGCATCGCGGATCACCTCCGCCCCTTCGCCGTTCAGCACCGCCACGATGGGCTTCTCCGCAGCCATATAAGACGAAATCTTCGCCGGAGCATACAAGCGGAACAGCGGGTTGTCGCTCAGCGTCACCAGCATCACATCTGCCTGGGCGAAGAACCACGGCATCGTCTCTGCCGGGAAACGCCCCAACGTAAGCACCGTCTCCTCCAAGCCATTCTCCCTCACAAACTCACGCACCCAATCCAGCCTTCGGCCGTCGCCGACAATCACCCACTTGATCTCCTTATGCTCCTTCGTCAGCCGGGCCGCCTCCATCGTACACTCAAACCCGTGTGCCTCGCCCACTGCCCCCGCAAACATCAGCTTGAAACCCTCCGGCAGCACCGGCAAGTTATCGTTAACGTCAGCGTTATGGTTAATGTCCGAATCACTCCACTGCGGATAATACACAATCTTCTCCTTGTAATCCCCGTACTCAAGAATACTCCTCTCAAAACTCCTCGAACTGATCAAAATCTTATCCGAATGCCGATACTCGCTCTTCACAAAATGCCGGAAGAACCCCAGCACATACTTATTGTTGATTCCACCCGCAGCCGTCAAGCTCTCCGGCCACAAATCCAGCACCCAGGTATAGAGCGGCACGCTCCGGAGCTTCTTATACAGCACCCCCGGAGCCGACATCATAACTGGAGAAAGCTGCTGCACAAACACACGGTCATACTTGTGGCCGATAGAGTGAAACAGCATCCACACCCACGCCACCACCAGATAGCTGAAATAGTTCAGCATCAGCGACACCTTCCCGTTCCCGCGAGGCACTATCGGCAGCCGTGTAACCTTCACACCGTTCACCACCTCGTGCCGCTTCTTAAACAGCCCATACCCATCAAAGAACTTCCCCCTCGGGTAATTCGGCACCCCGCACACCGCATGCACCTCGTGTCCCTCCGCAGCCCAGTGGAAGGCGATGTCGTTACCCCTGAATACCTCGGGATAGAAATATTGGCAAACAAAAAGTATTTTCATTCGATATTGTTCAGAATATATTCATAATACGTCCCCTCCACCTTGGCGGGCACTTTGTCTTTCATATACGTCAGTTTATGGAAACACACACGTTCCGTGAGCCGTTTCCATTTCGCTTCGTCGAACCGCTCGCCCCAGTGATGCACCAGTGCCAGACTTCGGGGAGCGTAGGCGTAGGGCATCGCTGCAATCTGCTCGGGGAACACTTCCCGCAGCATACCGAAGAACAGGTGGAACAGGTAATAGTTCAGCACACAGTCGTGCTCCCGCCAATAGGCGTAGAGCATATCCCGCAGCACCATCAGCACCTCGTTGTTCGTGCAGGCCGTGATGAACCAGTTCCCGATGCCACCCCACTCGCTGCTTCCCGGCTGCGTGTACTGGAACATAAACAGGTCCGTGTCCAAATAGTTAACATTAGCGTTTTCGTTATCGTTATTGACGCCCGTGCAAAGCACCGTGCTGTCAATCCACGTCCCACCATATCTGATCAGCAGCTCCAGCCTCAGCAAGTCGGAGAAATGAGCCGGTGGAATCTGTTTCTTCTCCCTGCGGCGGATGATGTTGTCCGGCAGGTCGATATATTCCCGCCAGTTCTTCTCGTCGATGACCTTGACTTCATAACCATTAACTCTGAACCATTCACCGTGAACCAAACTGTTGTAGCACGCCTTCACCACTTCCGGTGCGTTCTCTATCCCTTGCAGCCAGCAGAACCAGATGATCTTGTTGCGTTTGTGCTCCAATGCGGAAGCCTCATTGCGGACTCGTTCCACAATCTCCTTCATCACTGGCCTGTATTCCTTGACCAGCATCGGTTCCACCTTTCTCACTGTGTCCAGATAGACCTGCTTGTAGGTTTGTTTACTAAAGGGGTGCCGGAGTACCATCTTCGCTGCTGGCCATAAGAGTCCCATCTTGGCGTACTGGCGTACCAAGCGCAGGCCACCGAGTTGGGTGTAGCGGGTTTTGAGGAGGGGGAGGAGGCTCATAGTTCACATTCATACCTTGTCATCATCAGGGACAACCGTTATTTCCTGCGGGATAATCATTTGTCCTGCTGCCTTTATGGACTTCTTCTTATCATACTCAATATGGTTAACCATATTCACCAAGCAGAAGATCGCTTGACGAACAGTACGTATCAAGGACATAGCAATCTCATCAAAGTCAGCACGAGATATCTTCAACAAGAGGCCATTTTCATCAAATACGCCATCATCAACAATCGCTATGGATCGGTGTTCCATTGCATTTCTCACAGCCTTTAACCGAATCGTGCCTTCGTTCTGAAGGAAATGCTCGTCTCCACCATATATATCGTTACGAATGAATAGCAGGCCAGCTAAAGAATAATTGGACTCAAGACGTGTAATTTCCGTTCGAATAGTTCTTTTCTTCTTATCAGAATACCAAATATCCTTAAAACTGACACTATTCGGATTCAACCCTATTCCAAGGTACTCATTCAGTGAATATGCAATCTTATCCAGGATTGAATAAAGAGCCCGAAAAGCAGATTTCGCCACTTCTATGTGAAAAGAATAATTGGAATAATCACCATTGTCTGCCAGCCAAACGTTTTTGTCCGAGAAATGAGATGAGCCGGAACTCGTAAAATACTGGTAAAGCATATATCGAGCAGAAACATATTCCTGCTTAATCTCATTCAGCAAAGAGAACATCCTGTATCCAAATTTTGCATCATCTTTTGGAGAGAAAACCGCATTAAAATACAGGCTGTCTTCTTGAGACATTAGGGAATAGGGATTAATATCATTGTATGAGTTCAAGCGCAACCAGTGATCATTTACCCATTTATTATACCGACCCTCCTCCGAACCTTCGTAACTGATATCCTTGTCCAATGCCAAATCAGGCGTTTCCCAATCTTTGATTTGATTATAGATGACTTTGGCAGAGTTCGTTGTTTCAGGTTTCTCTAAAAATGGGTTTAGTAGTCTTTTTGCATGTGCTAGTACAAATGGCTCAGTTCGTTTCTCATAATAACCATGCGTGCTTGCCAGCGAGAAACCAATGTTGAATTGCCACATATAGTCCTCTTTGTTCAAATGGCCTGCTTGCAGCCAAAGATACTGAGCTTCTTGAAAGCGCCCGAAGTAATCATATAGAGCGCCTAGATGAACATCCGCCTGATATCTTGTCATTATGGCAGCAGGATACAACGCTATTATTCTTCTTTGCGACACCTCTGAGGCCAATCTCATTACAGACCGATAGCAGAAGACTTCTTCCCAAACCAGAGGGCTATTATAATCTGCCTTCTCAGGAGACGAAGTGAGACAACGCTTGGTATTTAAGGCGTGTCCAAGAACGTGGAATGACATCATCCTGTCGAATAGGTTCATTCCACCCTCTCTAATCCAAAGATTTACTTCATCAACAAGAGCATCCAGACAAGATAATTGCAACCTTCCAGCTTTCACGTCTTCGATCACTGTGCCATAATCTCGCAGTTTAAGACTCTTTTCCGTTATCTGCGACTCTTTTGTTGAGAAATCAAGTTCCTTGGTACTATCCATAATCGTCGTAAGATTCATTCAATCCATAAGCATAATAACGATGTTTAGGATTCTCGTTTCATCACCGCTCTCATCACCCCGAATACTATCCCACCGTCTACAATCCTACCCCTTCCACAAAGACCCAGGCAACGTTTGTGTCGAAGATGATGTTGGTCATATCAGAATAACTCCGATGCTCGTTTCTTTTATCTCTTCTTCCAAACGGGCTGGTACTCCATACAGGCCTGGCTCAAATCAGAGAGAATCTGATCCGCCCAACCTCGACTCGGATAAATAAAACGTTTCCCATCCCTATCCTTCGTCATCTGTGGAATATATCTCGGTGGCGTACTTTTGAACAGTTTTTTATTGTCTTCCGTGTTCTGATCAGATAAGGACAACTGCTGGAAATGTCTCAGACCATCAATGTCCAATACCGTCGATAGCACTATCTCATTATTGTCGTCAGTATTTCCGCCCTTCACTTTCATCAGGTTCATCCTCACGTGCGAGTCCGGTTTTGTCACCCGAGAATCGCCATAATGTGAGACATTGCTAAGAACGAAGTAACAGTGCATATCCCGAACCAACGATTCCGCAATGTTATTGAAGTAATACGTATCCCTATTGAACACAGGGCAGTATATGGCGTCCACCTTACCGAAGAAGAAACTCCTGTCTTTGATGCTCGTCAACTCGTAGCAATAATATGTCGTAAAAAGGTGGCCAAGCAAGTGATATAGGTTCTGATACACCTTCTTATTCCGAGGCACACGATACCCTTTACCCACTATCTTTCGGGCCTCCTCGGGCGCATAATAGTTCTTGAGCCTTACCACTGGCAAGGCATCCTTCTGACCGAACAACACAACAGGCAGACACGTAACCACATAATTGTACACCGTCTTCCTCGATACCACATACTCCAATCCTGCCGTAAAAGCCCTGTTATTGTGTGCTGCATACCTGCAATAGTTTCGCAACTCATAATACGGTAACGACGCCTCAGGCAACAGGAATATATTTGTGCTCGGGATACTGGTCACCTGATCCAATATCTTAAGCATCGAATGGGTCTTCTTGGCATTCGGAACGCCATAGTTATCTATCAACGTACCAACGTCATCCTTCAAATCCATATTGACCACGGCCACGGTCAATTTATCCTTATCCTCATACTCCAGTGAGAGTTGAGTATTGAACTCACTAACGACATCATTCGCTGGCCTACGGACAAGAGCATCAATATGATTTCCCTCATCACCAAGACCGTTCATTTTCATATACAGCGAGAATGCTTTTCCGAATACATCTGGGTGATAACTTCTCCCGATACTAAGCGCCAGCACTACATCATAAAGCTTCACGAAATATGGAATCCACTTGTATTGCAGTGAACTTTGCTTATACTTCAAGTCCTTCGCCAACAACCGTACACCATCATATTTGAAGCGTTCTGTGAATTCTTGCAGGGGATAGCTGTTATAATGCATTCGCACCATCAGCGTGTCAATGTAAAGAGTATCGATACGGTTGCGACCCTTATGAAGGCTCAAAGCCATCAGACGCGACTGCTCCAGATGATGCAGAAGGCAATCTTGCAGGACTTTTCGCCCGGCAATCTTGTCTTTCACAAAAACCTTCCCATCAACATCCATCAATTGTATCTGCTTTTTTACATTTGCAACAAACTGATCAACCAGTTCCACCTTGCCAGCAAGAACAAAAATGGTCATCAATCGCTCCCATAGTGGGTAATGCTTTATCAGCAAGCCATCCCGGAAATAGCGGGCAATCTTTTCCACCTCATCGAAGTGCTCATAGTCACTTCCATACTTTGCAAGCTTGATTGCCAACTTAGACAGGAATACCGACAACTTATACTTGTTCTCTTCCAGAATGTCAAACCGTCTGCCATCCTCCTCGTTTGCTTCCAAGGCGTTGACCAATGTAACAGTCTCCAATCCGCCATAGTCCCCCTCCGCCTCGTCCGTCTGGAAACGATACTCACTGCTTCTTTCTATCTGGTCTTCCTCATATTTTTCGAGCGAGGCCTGTGGCAGCTCACAGTCAAAACGATACAAGTAAAGCTTTTTCTCCTGAAGCGATAATCCGCTCAACTTGTCCGAAAATCCGAATTTTGCCCGATTATCATCACCCCATTCAAACAAACCGGGCAACTCTATGCCTATACTCTCCTTATAATCGCCAGAACTAGATTTCGTTTCAACCACCACCATACAGTCATCCACATAGCGGCCATAGTAAAGTGGTTTATATGTCTTCGAGATATGTTCGTCTAAAGGGGACAAGAACCAATTTGCAAAGATACACGAACTCAATAAGCTCAAAGACATTGGCCTTTTCCCCTCATTCCGTCCGCAAAGAGCCTCTTCATCCGAGGCATTGGTCAGTTGCCAATATCGCTCATATATCTTTCTTATCACTCCAGTCAGCCCGTCTTCCTTAATCTTGTCGTTTGGCCAATTCCCATCATATTCCGACAAGAAAGCCTCGAAGTCAAAATCAACGGAATGATAGTAATTCTCAATATCGAAACAAACGATGGAGACGTTCTTTCCTTCTTTCAAGCTTCGGTTTGCCTCATCAATGCCTGTTTTCCACCATCTTCTATACTGGGTATGGTACTTCTTGAACAGAGAGTTTCCTTTCCTCACCATACCTCTGTTAGCAGCCAAGTCTACACGGTTGCCCCAACTATCCTCCGACAATCGGTCATCAACCTTATATCCATATAGCAGCACCCACGTCACGTCTATAATCAGGAGTTCAACGGGGATATCAGCCTTTATCAGCATTCTTTCTATAGAGACAGATTTTGCCGGAACATTCGTTATCAGATGATTTTCACCGTTCTTGTCAATACCAGAAACGACCTTCTTAGGCAGGAACACCAGACTCATCCTGCGCAGCCATTCTTGTAGAAGTTCATCGTCTTTACCGGAGGCAACCTGAAGGATTCGCTCAAACACAGCAGCCTCCGCAACCTCGTCCGCAATCGACTTTGCGAACGTAGCAACGTTATACCTCAACACCATATCCGACTTGTCGAAATAGGCGTATGTCAGCAATTTCCGGAATGCTGTTTTTAAGAGGGCTATATCAAGCATTTTTACTCACTTTAAGCTGTAAGCAATAAATTATTATGGTTATCGTACTTTACCTCCCCCACTTCTAAACAATCTCCTCAAGCTGCGCTATACCTGTTCTTTCCTTTTCATTAAACCTAACGCCACCTTCGCCACACCCCAACCAATCATTGATCCTATCGCATTGTGCATCACATCGTCGATCTGAGCTATTCCTTTCTCAAACAGATATTGGCTAGTCTCGATGCAGATATAACAGGCGACGGCAATGAGCAGCATCTTGCCGAGATGCAGCTTTGGAAAAAGCAACTTGACGAGGAAACCGAGAAGCAGGAATAGCATAAGGTTCCTAATAATGTCCCTTACAGTAACTTGAGGCGTGTGGTTGAGTATTGCCTGATAGGTCCAAAAAGGCATCAGTTCCAACTTCGCATAAACAAAAGTTGGAGTACTTCGGCAAATCACTGTGACACAAGCCACCACAAACAGATACTCCACCAACAATACCCACAACACATATCTACCCTTTTGGTTGATTACTTTTAAAAGTAGCCCCAGTATTATGGCTAAAACCGCCATAATTGCTGACATATGTAAAACCTCGGCAGGAACCCCAGTATTGAATATTCTTAATAAATTAGGCAACACGTTATATATTAAATGTCATCCCTATCAGTTTCATATCATTCGCACTTGTTGCCACCGGCTGGCAATACAGTGTATTACTGCTGTTCGTCCCTATCGGAAACTTGAATACACCAAACTGAAAAGCGAAAGGAAGCCAATCTTTCTTCACCTTATAAACCTCCTCGAAACCATCTGCGAGATTGCCAACGTACATTCTGACATAATCATCTTTAATCCCCTTACCACGCTTCTTGCTTGTCAACAATTTCCATGGAGTTTCATCACGTCCATCAGCCTCTACAGTTGAGGAGAAAACAAATCTATCCTTCCATTGACATCCATAAATACAAGAACCTGAAATGGCAGAAATCGACTCAACAGTTTTATCGTCTTTAAGAAGATATATGTGATTATCAGCAAATGGCGTGTCCGTGGCATATAGAAGTCCCTCCGGCAGAGCAAAAGCAACACAACCTCGCCATTTCTGGTCACCGAAAGCCACACGTTCAACCTTTCTAAAACCATCAGTCACCTTCCATATAGCAGCAGCATCACCGAAATCGCCTGTCAAAAGCCACAGGCAATTCCTAAACTTGTCTGGGACAATCGTGTGTATATGATTAATCGCTCCTTCAGGGAAAGTATAAATAACATCCCAATTATCGACATCTATATGATGGTATATACTTACAGGCTTTTTATTGTTATTCTTTAAGTATCCGCCAAAATAAACTCCATCATCTAAGCCTGTAACATCTTTAACCATGCTGAACACAAGGGGGCGAATGCCCTCACCGCAATTCCAACCAGGGCTCAAGACTCCTTGATGAAGGTCCAATTCATAGAGTAAATTACCTATTGAAATAATCAAATGCTCATTATCCAAAGCAATAGCTGCCCGTACTCCGAATCGCAATAACCGTGTAAGGATACGCCCTCGCCCCGCCATTCTTTCCTTTAGCCCGACAGGTAACGATAAAACGGCCTGAACGATCTCGTCCCTCATCAAAAGAACAGATCCATAATGATAGCACACAAGTCTTCCATCAGGCAGAAAACATAGCGGAATCGTATTGTTGAGTATCTTTGAGGATATCATATTGTTACTATTGAGCCGTGAATCCACCATCAACAATTAGATTCTGCCCCGTAACCCAACGGCTGGCGTCACTGAGCAAATAAACACAAGCATTTGAAATATCGGTTGTTTGACCTAAGCCAAGAGGAAAACCAACTACTCGTTTTATCCTATCATCCTCCTGCATTTCATCAAGTGCCTTCTGCATCATTGGTGTAAGAATTGTCCCAGGCGATACAGTATTCACCCTCACGCCGCGAGGTGCCATTTCCATTGCCATTACCCTGGCGGCACTCAAAAGGGCGCCCTTGCTTGCTGCATAAGCAGAAAGCCCTTTCCGAGCTATAATTCCAGAGATAGAACTAATTAGCACGATAGCGCCCCCCTTATTAAAAGTCTTAATCCCACAAAGATTCTTTACTATCTCAAAAGAACTAAGACAATTAACTCGATAAAGGTTTTCATAGTCTCCATGACTCGTCAATTTCAAAGGATTAGTAACTTCGATGCCCGCTGCGTGAATAAAGCCATCCAACTTCCCATTCTCAGAGACAATCCTATCAATAAGGTCTTTTATTCCCTCTATAAGTTGAAGATCATATGAATAGCAGGCATTATCACCCTCCATCATAGATAAAGATTCCGCCAGCCTTTCCTTATTTCTTGCAATAGCTACGACCTTGGCCCCCATTTTAGAGCAGTCAATGGCACACTGCCTACCAATGCCAGAAGATGCACCAGTTACCAAAATGGTCTTACCTTCTAATGAAAATGGATTATACATTAGTGTATCATAAATAATTATACTGATTTACGCAAGCTTTGAATAAAAGTGTATTCGTAGTTATTCTTCTTTGACATCACAGTATGTCCTGGCATGACAAGTAAGTTTTCAGATATCATTAATAATCGCATCAGTGATTGTTCAGCCTGTTTCCGACTGGAATGAGGGAAGCCCGTAAACACATCTACTCCTGGGATGTAAGAATCTCCAGTAAACACCATCTGGTCAAAGATGAATGATACACAACTGGGATCGTGGCCTGGAGTTTCTAAAACATACATCAAGTTTCCAAACACGTCTATCGAGTCCCCATCATGAATTTCAAGCACATTCTTTGGCGAGTCCACTACGATATCCGAAATTGCGGAATGATATCGAGACAGATTCAACTTTGGGAACTTCAATGCTTCTGCGCCATAGTCATTCGTATAAACCATCACATCCGGGAATCGGTCAAGCAACATATTTAAACCATAAATGTGGTCTGAATGGGTATGTGTCAATAAAACACCGCGAACAGATTTATGTCCGACTAATTCACAAATGGTATCGATATCACCACAATCTACCAGCCAAACATACTTAAACGCCTCGCTTGATAAAATATAAGTACGCGAGTTAAAAAGCTTATTTGTTATGTATGTGACAGATAGCATCCTCAATCCCTTTGAAGATTCTTATACCACACAGCCGTGCTCAACCTCAACAATATCACTGATTTTGCAATCCACAAATGGAACGATGCCCGTAGCCCAGGTCATACCCACGCCAAAGGCTGTGAGCAACAGCTCTTTCTTGCCATCCAGTTTGCCCTGCAACTCACTGACGATAGTGAGAGGCACAGAAACAGAAGATGTATTACCGAACTTGGCAATGGTAGAAGGAATCTTTTCTGGATTTAACTTCATCTTTTTGGAAATATAACTGTTTATAAAGTTGTTAGCCTGATGGAAAACAACGTAGTCAAAGCAATCTATTTCCTTACCTGCAAATGCAACAGTGTTCTTGATGTCACGAGGTATTTCGCGGATAACAAAATTGAATACATCGCCACCACGCATATAACCTTGCTCTTCGCTGCGCATATTGCCAAACTCATCAATCACCTTTTCCACGACGGTTTCCGCAGAGCTCATCTTGCGATAGCCACCAGCAGGTATCATAATCAAATCGGCACGTGAACCATCAGAGTTCATTGAGAAAGTACTCTTCCCGAACTTAGGGCATCTCTCAATCAAGGCAGCAACGCCACCGTCACCAAACAGGAATGCACTCCTTCGGTCACGGGGTGAGTATACCTTCGAGCGGGTTTCACCGTCAAGAAGTAGAGCCTTACGCAACCCGCTTCGCTCCATCATACTATAGACCACAGAAAGCCCATAGATAAATGCAGAGCACCCTAATGTAATATCAAAAGCAATGGTGTTGTTGGACAGGCCAAGGCGGTGCTGAAGGGTGCAGGACGTTGCGGGCATTCTATAGTCTGGAGTCTGAGAGATGAACACCAGTAGGTCAATATCTTCGCGGTTGATGCAATTGTCTTTAATTAACTTTTCAGCAGCGGCAAAGCAAAGGTCCGAAGAACAGGTTTCGGCATCGGCAAAGCGACGTTCCTCAATACCAGTCTTGTCAACAATCTCGTTTGCTTCCTCTGCACTAAAGATTTCAGTATATGCACGATTATTAATAACACGCTTAGGTACGGCAGCAGCCATCGAAGTGATGCCGACGCCGTTGAACTGTATGTATGCCATTTATTCAATTACTTATTGATGCACGCATCATACAAGGCCTTAACGGTACGCAACTTCTTGAACTCAGATTCTTCAATCTGAATGCCATATTCTTCGTCCAACATAGCAATAACGGACAGGTAGGCTATTGAACTCCACTCATCGTAGTCACGGAATTCATCTTCCATTTTAACTTCATCTTCACGCTCAATTGCTTCTGCAAATAATTCAATAAATTTTTCCATATCGCTTATCAATTAAAGATTATAAATAATAAAACTTTCCTTTTTTGTTATTCTCTTGCAAGTAATCCACATAATCTCTAGCTTTCTCTAAACAGAGTGTTATTTCGCCATCTATGCTTGTCCGCTTAATAAGCCCTGTTGCATTTCGGTCTTTATTTGCATGCAACTCTGCAAATCGCAGCATCCCCCACTCTGGCTTCCTCTCTCGAACGACAACACATTGACTTTGACCATCTTCGTCAATGATTACAAACTTACGTCTTCTGTACCATTCTTCATCGGACCACTTCCAGTTCCCGAAAGCTTCCTCATTTATGTGGCTTATTGTATTATAATGATTCAAATCGACTCCAAGTCCTAAAACAAATGCATCGTGGTCATAGCAAAACTTCCAACATGAATTGGGCCCATGTGGTGATGGTGCTTCTCCATCCAAATTGTGCGCCATCATAGATACGGCCATCGGGCCAATGGCCACTAACGGGTTCAATGGGTGATGACTCACAACACTGTCTTTTCTACGGAGCATCGTGAAGGGAAGCACACCAGACTGCACCATTGTCTTCTTGACGTCGTATTTACATACAAGATTAGAAATGTCAGTAGTACGTATCTCGTCCGGCTTCGGTTCCTCTTTATAACGTCTTATTGCCGGCATAGCCAATGTACCTTCTTCTCCCACTAATTCCAGCAAGGTATTGATGATTTGACTTGAGTCCAGTCCTGTACATTCCAAAGCCGCGTAGGAAGAATGGACAACGAGAAGCGAACCGTTCCCCACTCCCTGTGCTTTAAGCCATTCTATAACTTTAACAAAATCCACGTGCTGGCTTTCTGATGAAGCCTTCGGCGCCCTGTTCGGGTTGAACTTGCCAAACAGTTTCGAGTTGTTCCAATACAACTTCCGTAGCATCACCTCAAAGCGAGGCGATGTCAATGCTATCATTCTATAGATATTTCCTATTGTCCCCATAAACCATTATTGAAGAAGATCTCTGTATAGTTTGCGATAAAGGTTGTACACTACAGTGGTATCATATGCCGTCCTAACCTTTTCGTATGCTTTTTTACACATCTCATCACATTCTGTTTTATGCTCCGAAATCCAAACAAGAGCTTTTTCAATGTCTTCTGTAGATTTCTCTTTGACAAGAACACCACATTTGCTACCATCTGAAGCCGTTAACATGTCAGGAATTGCAGCACGCGGACAGGAGATAACAAGTTTTCCCCTACTCATGGCTTCAAGAATAGAAATCGGGAATCCTTCCCATGGATAATATGTGGGCAAAGCCATAATGTCAACGCTCTGAAGTATTTTCATAGCCTCATCATTAGGCTGCCTTCCCAACACTTTTATCTTGCTTCCGTATTTAAAACCAGCAATAGCTTGAATTTTATCCACTATTTCCTGTTCACCTGGACCTACTAACAGAAGTTCTATGTCTAATTTAGATTTTACGACAGCCTCAGTAAGTTCATATAAACCTTTGGTAGGAATAAGATGAGCTATATAGGCTATTTTTTCATACCTCTTGGGCTGAATCTCACAAGTGCTTGGGACGGGAATGGAATTGGGAGTTAGAAACACCTTGTTCTTGAGTATTGGATCTTCCTTAAGAGCATTCAAAGACCTTGAATCAAGCACCCAAATATTATCGTATAGGCGCATGGTTTTTCGAAGGAGCCTTCCTTTGAAACCTTTACTGCGAAAATCTTCGGGAATACAACCATACCGACAATGCATGATACATTTCAAGCCACGTCTATGGCAGAGTTTTACCATATAGTAGTCCCTTAATGTACCAATATCACCACTTGTGGTGGTATGCATTATTCTTATATCGGGGTTCTCATTTAACGTCCTTTTGGTTCGTTTAAGCACATCGAACATTAGCTTGAGACCATAATAGACTCTTTTGGTGATAGACGTGTTAACGCCTTTGACTTTTTTTGTAATGTCAACAGGTACGAGTTGAAACTCATCATTAGGGAAATTAGCCAAATATGCCTTTGACCAAACAGCAATACCTCCAGACCTGCCAAGCACCGGTGCTGCCAATAATATCTTTTCCATTATAGTTGTTTTATAATTCTTGCAGGATTACCAACTACCACCGTGTTGCTCGGGACATCTTTAACTACGACACTGCCTGCTCCAATTATTGAATTATCACCAATTGTTATGCCACCAATAATAACACTATTGGCCCCAACGTTCACATTGTCGCCTATTACTGGCGAAGGGCCGCCACTATAGGCATTGCCAATCGTAGTATTATGGCGGAGGGTAACGTTGTTGCCGATGATGGTATTTTCATTGACTATCAATCCCGTCCCATGCCAGACTCTAAGGTAATCGCCTATCTTAGTCGTAGCCGCGATATGGATGCCATATCTCCGGCATTGCCACCTATAAAGAAGCAACAAAGGGGAGCCCAGTATTCTGGTTACATAGTGGCCTGTGAGTGAATGTGCAATCCTGAACGACAGGTAGAATTTGAAACCCAGAGAGTTTCCTTTGTAATATTGTCTGTAGGTATCTAAAATTGAAATCATTGTTTATTGTTTACTGTTTGCCGAAATGAAGTTGTAAACTTCTTCTACCGTCTTGCAGCCTCGCAGGTCTGTCGGCGACATCTGCACACCGTACCGTTCCTGGGCCATGACAATCAGCCCCATACCAACAATGGAGCTCCAATCTTCAAGGTTTCTGAACTCGGTTTGTAACACGATCTCATGAGGGTCTGTGTCCTCAAACTCTGCCCTGAAGGCTTCAAGAAATTCTTCTTTATTCATAATATTCATGACTTATAATTTGACAAATGATTTGATTTCTTTTATTTTGTTGATGTAGTATTTAGCGTAGTTCTTGTTGATTGTCTCTTCGTCTATACGTTCTGTCTCGTTGTAGAGTTGTTTCTCATGTTCTATAATTTCCCGTGGAGAGAAACGAAAACCAATGACTTTTGCTGGGTTTCCTACCACAATAGAATAAGGAGGGGTTGAACAACGAACCACAGCATTCGACCCCACAACACATCCTCGACCTATGTGAACACCCGAAAGCAATGTCACGCGGGAGCCAATCCACACATCTTCATCGACAATCACGTCCCTATCAAATTCGTGATTAATATCTAGCTGGTCTTTCACCACATTGGTTACTTGCGGTTTCGCCATCCCCACCACAGACATGTGGTTGCCGGTTACAACAAGCAGTCCCAATGCTGCACCAGAATTCTTCTTCATAATAAATTTGGCTCGAGTGTTCATAATAATACCCCCGCCATTGATGTTGGTGTTCTCATACATGTATAAGTTCTTCTTGTTATAGACCTTTACCTTGCCATTAAACTTTGAAGTCTGTGCCAGATGCCCATAATAAGGCGAACGTAGCTTATTGATAACTCGAAAGCACAATCTTTTGATTATTCTCAACAACTGTTTCATGACAATCATTTCGTATTATTATTTGGTGTTCTCTATTTGTTTTTCGCTGATAAATCATTCAGCATTTTCTCCCAATGATCCGTTATTTCCTCGATTCCATATTTTTTTACACAAGCTGCACCTTCGTCCGCCATTCTCTTACGCAGAGTGTCATCACCCATCAACTGTCTCAATGCCTCAGAAAACGCCTGTACATTGCCGTCTTTGACTATCTGTACACCTTTACCTCCACACGACACCTCTTCCATCACTCCGTGGTTGGCAAATGCCACACAGGCGCAGCCCTGTGACAAGGCCTCAATCAAAGCCAAAGAAAAGCCCTCAACCCTTGAAGACATAGCAAAAATGGAGGACTTTGCCATTACATCATAAATATCCGGCCGATAGCCTAACAAATCAACATAATTCTCAATCCCCGTATCTGCAACTAATTGAAGTACTTGGCTTTTATATGGCTCTCTATCATTTCCTGCAATCTTAATTCTCCAGTCCGGAAAGTCTTTCGCCAATATACTGAATGCTTTAAAGAGCAAGTCAAAACCCTTAATACACCACTCTTTTAAGGAACCTATTGCTAAGATTGTTTTCTCTTTTGTCCCATAATCACCATTATAAACGGGACAGACAACAGGATTATGAATGACAACTTTCTTAGGGATATTCTTGCCCAAAATCCTAACATCATTTTCCGTCAAGACCACAACAGTATCAGCCAGATTATAAAAACAATGACGAATGAAATGCACAAAGCGGCTGTCTTTGCGTGCAAAGGATGTCTCATCTGAGAAAACAACTGGCACACGTAAACCTGTCAGAGAAATCTTCACGTAAAAAGAAACATGTGGCAATACAGTAATGACAACATCTGGTCGCTGATTCGCGACGACACTCCGCACTCTTCTCAACTTTCGCAACACTTTTGTGAATCGGTTAGAACGAGGAGCTAATTCCTCATAAAGGGGAAGCACCTGAATGTCTTTTTCTAGCGGATACCCCACCGGATAATGAGTATCGGTCACAAAACATACATTATGACCTCGACGAGACAACTCGTTGGCGATAGTGGTCGTTTTCTTCGCAGCCCCACCAAAATGCATAACATCCATAAAATAAAGAATCTTCATCGCCTGCCTTTTAATCGTTCCTTAATATAATATAGCAATGCAAAGTCGTACTTCTTCAGATCGACCACGAAGGTATTATTGAGCGTATTGAAGGTGTGTAGACCAGCATACTTGACACCGCTGGGTTTCAACTCCTTTATCTCTTTGTTGTTTTTATAGAACACTACAGACCTTCCGTATGCTCCGTTGCAATTCTGCGCAGGTCGGACATCACCTAGAAAAGCACCGGCCATCCTCGCTTTGTTGGAAGGGTACGCAACCTTATCCGCGAGTGTATATGGGCCGAAGAATGATTCAGAACGGTAGAAATACAACATATTACCATTGGGTGTGGGATTCTTTGTTGATACCACCTCGTACAAATCACCAGCTCTATGAATAATCGCATCTGTCAACGGCTCATCGATAAGCACCATTGGGTTCACAAGAGCTTCTTGCTCCTGGTTGTACTCATAAATAATACTTTTACTGGATGCCGCATTCTCAGGGTGCACATACAGCTTACCCTCAATCTCATATATGGCGGGGAAAGATAGGTGTGTAGCTGCTTCAAGAATAATCTTGCAGCACGTTATCTTGTTCGTTGACTTATCAATAACGATATGCGCTATACGCCCCCTCCCAACACCAAAGTCAAACTCCTCCACCAATAGGTGCAAATCGTTATTATCCTCTCTGAGAATAAAAGGGTCTGCAAACCATTTATTCTTGTAAGGGTTCTTAACTATGGTTAAATGGTTATAGCTTACCCCCTCATCTGCCACTGAAGAATCAAAGCGACCGTAGGCCAAATCCCAAGTATAATGTAATAGATATTCTTTAATCTGCATTGTTGGCATATTAGTATCGTTTAAACAATTTCTTGAAAAGGAATCCAACGAATAACCTCATCTTCTTGTAAAAAGGTCGTTTGTCATCTTTGCTATATTCCATAAAAGATTGCGTTTTGCGGACATCTTTCAACCATGTACCTAAAGATAATTTTCCTTTCAAGACAAAAACAAAATCATCAAATTCAGGCATACAATAAAGACTCTTAACACCATTGGTCACTTCTGAAGAATAATCCTCCCCTGAGTTATATGCACACCAAATATAAGGAAGGTTCATACCCGCATCTGTCACACAGATTGCATTTCCATCATTGCGCATATTAATCTCCATAAAGTAATCGACTCCATCTTTTCCACGAAGAAATTCGATACTGAAAAGACCAGAATACCCTATCTTTTTAAGGAAAGAGCGTGCTCCAGACAATGCATCTCTCATTTGGTCGCCAATAGGGCTATATTGGAGAAAGCCTGTATTAGTATTGTCTGGCTGCCGAATGATACGAGTATAACCCGGTAGTACAACATCTTCCCCTCCCTTCAAAGAGCATCCAATCAGTTGGAATTCAAAATCCTTGTCAATATACTTTTGAACAATGAACTTAGTACAAGCTGAAGACTTGATATCAGAGATCAACGAAGCTTTGTCTGGACAAATATGAATATCAGTTTTGTGCCCCTGAATACTATCAATTGGCTTCAGAATGCATGGATAACAATCCCACTTTTCAAGAGAGAGATTGAAGGATTTTTCTTTGACATTCAATAGAGTGCTGTCAGGAATATGTATTCCAACCTCGGTAGCAATAGTTGCCTGTATGTCCTTACCCATCAATCCCTGAATCCCTCCATACACAAAAGATGCAGAAGGAAGAATATATCTATCTTTCAACAAAGATCGAGAGGCATCTAAGACGGCTATTGAAGAATCACTACAACAGATGACTATTGCGGGATTTCCGCTTGTTCCAATAAGAGAAGCATCAAGTGTCTCAACTAGGGTCGCCTCGCTAGGGATTCTAAATAGTCTCTTATTAGAGATATATCTAGAACATGAAATATTGTCACTAACACCAATAAGTATCAGGTGTAATTGTCTGGACAATCCCTTCCGACCAAGTGCCCTAATAACTCCCAGTGTGTTATGATGAGATATTCCTACTACTACAATTGGCTTCATTCGGCAAACAGTTTATCCAGTTCTTGGCTATAAAGCTGCGCGACATTCTCTACAGTAAACTGGTGCCAGTAATTATGGTCAAAAGACTGTAATGAATTATAATCTTCCACAGCTTTTTTTAAATATATTTCAATCCCGGTTGTATCATCATAGGTGAAACATTGGTGACCTGATTTTAACATATCATCTTCAATAATACTATCCGAAGGAGCTATACTCAAAATTGGACGGCGGTAATAATGGTACATTAGCAGTTTTGACGGATAGCTCGGACTGCGTGGCACATTCATATCTATTACCAAGAAAAGATCACTCTCAAGATAATACTTTGCCAAACTCTCCGGCGGTATTTTACCGAGAAAATGGACACAATCAGACAATCCTTTTTTCTCGACAAATGTCTTATCGTCCTCAGGAAGAGAGCCTATAAAGGTCAATTCTATTTGACGATACACTTCTGGAGAATTCGTCTTAAGAGCATAAATCGCTTTTAATATCGGAGATGCCGACCTTGCCCCATATATGTGTCCGATATGGGAAATCTTTAATTTATCACCCCTTTTATGATGTTCCGCCACATCGGGAAGCTGCGCAATATTGAAAGAGAAAGGGAATAACACCATTCTGCTACTAATCTGAGCACCATAGCGCTCCAACCAATCTTCAATCATTATTCTATTCGAATGAATGATGAGATCGGCATTCTCTGCCACCTCCCTTTCTAATTCGACATCTATTTTTTGGAGACACCTGGTATTAAATTGCTTGGCTTCATTGCCAATCCATGGGTCGTTAAACTGAGCCACCCACGGCTTTCCTGTTAATTGTTTAAGCTTTAAGGCTGCCAGATGAGAAGATTCAGGACAACTAATAGAATGTATATAATCATAATTATAATCCCCATTCATTACTGCCTTAACAACAAATGGCTTCCACGAAAACCTCCTTTGGTCTGGAATATGGCAAACATCTGGGAGACCCAGTTCGCGACAAAGTCCAAATAAATGGCGAATCCACCCACGGTCTTTTACTTTAATAAGCCGGTTTTTGCTTGTCAAGCCTGATGGTTGTTCTGAGCATACCACAACAGGACGTGACAAAAAATCATGAGTTTGTTCCCAGAAAACTCGCGCTATCTGCCCCGATGCACTGTGCACTATTTGATAATCATAATCTATTAATAGTGGTGTATACATACTCGTTTTATCTTTCTTTAAAATATCTTGTAAAAAGCCAATACGGAAACACTAGAATGAATGAATAAAAAAGGTTTGCTATATAGTTATTATTTGCAAACAAGAATATTATCATGTTCGCAAATATGACGAATACCATACCCGAAAGAAGGTCTTGGTGTTTACGATACATTACTAAGGCAGAAGCACAAAACTTACCAACAAAGTACATCACTATAGGCACCCCAAAAAAGGATACGTCATTTGCAATCCACGTATAGCACGAGTGCCAATAGATATATGGATCAACACCATATTCCTTGAAGATTTTTATCTGATAATTAAGTGGTTCAACATCAAAACCCAACAAAGCAAAAATATGAGATTTTGCATCATTGCTACCTAAGAAGTAAGTCCATTCAAACTTGCAATTGAATGCATATTCAAGGTTGTAATAACCGTTATTTAAGTAGTGACATATGTATACGTACAGATTTTGAATACGCATTGGGAAAAGACTGATAACATACTTGTTAATAAAGGAGTCAGTGTTAAAATTGAAATGCTCAACAGTCATATCTGAGAATTCACCTCCTGCGCGTCCTTCCATATTATGTCCGAAGATTAACAAAGTCACAAATACGATGGTAAGCACATAAAGCAAGATTCGACCAACTCTTCGTTTCTCTATGGTTTCGTTCTTCATTCCAGCCAAGTACACCATTGCAAGTGTCGTCATCATCTTAATCTCACCAAAACTGGAACCTGTACTCATACTTTTCAAAGATTCGATTATCGCTAAAAACACGAAAAGATATTTTTGGAATCTTGAAAGTTTTCTCCAGCAAAGCATTCCCACTATAAAAAACACTCCATCAAAAACACTTATGAGTACATATAATGACCAACTATATGATGCATAAGAACGATCTCGTGTATATCCCAACAAAGGGTCAAAGATTCCCGCAATTATTCTATCTACTAACCCGCTAATGTCAAATACTGGCACATTAAGTTCATAGGCATACTTTATGAGAAAAGTTGCCACAAAGAAAACCATATATATAGATAGTATTCTATTGCTGACATCCGATAGCGGATATCTCCGAATGATAGCCGTAGTTTTGTATCCCCTTCTCAGACCACTTTTTATTCCCCACCATATAAATAACAGATTGACAAGTATATAACCGATGGCCAACAAATGATTACCCGAATCAGATGTAAAGGGTCCAGATATAAAAATTAGGAGGGTTAATAGGTTGAACCCGATCAATAAATAGAAAGGAAGTTTAACTGTTCTCATCTATCTAATCATATAAAAATCTGAACGTTATTGTTATAAATCCTTAATACTTCTTTAGAGAGAATAAACATAAAGACCCCACGCCGGTCAGAGCCCTCTGGGCAATAACTTACTTTCAATGAATCATAGACATACTATGAAATCATTTACCTTTTACCTTTTCTCTTTTTTATGATATTCGTAACTATTCCACGAAACTCCAAATAAGAATCCATTTTGAAAAGGGCTGATATAAAAACAAAGGGAATTACAAACGCGACAAATCGTATGCAGCCTTCTAAATATACTGACATATCTATAAATGCAGTTGACAAATAAGACGCCACAAAAGAAAAAACAGAAACCGCTATAATAGGACTGATGTCTCTAATTTGTTGCTTGAAAGAGTAACCTATATTTCTATCCACCAAATACGAATTCACCAAGTAGATGAAATAAGATGACAGTACCATGCCCACTAACAAACCTGTCATACCAAAAAGGAAAAGGCCTACTACAATAAGGATCACACCAACTATCCGCTTTGCAACCGTCCACCACATTAGCATTCTACTCTTTCCCACTGCAGCAACCGCATAGTAATTAATACCCTGTAAACAAGTTGCAATACCTGCCAGACAAAGGATTTGAAAATATGGCACAGAATCAAGCCATTTGGCAGAATAAACTATGATTATTATTGGTTTAGCAAGAAGTATAAGCAGCAACATTACAGGGAATGTAATATATGCTAAGACCGAATTGAACCTGCTCATGATCCTAACCATTGCGGAGTGATCATTCTGAACTTCTGACAATACAGGATACGAAACCTGGTTAATAATAGATGAAATACTGGTTGAAGCAATCTGGTCAAGTTTATGGGCTTGAGAATAATAGCCCATTGTAGAGGCATTATAAACTCGACCAATTAAAATACCTTGTATGTTATTTCCTATAGTATTGATAATGTCTGCCAATAAGACAAAAAAACCAAAAGAAAAAAGCTCCTTAAGTGAAGTTAAAGAAAACAGCAATTTAGGTTTCCATTCACTTAAGAACCACAACATTAAAGCGGTGATTGAAGCCATTATCAATCGTTGTGATACCAGTGCCCATACGCCCCAACCTATATATGCTAGATATATTGTAATTCCAGCTGAGACTGTAGCCGGAACTAGGTATGCCACAGACAACTTCCTAAATTGAAGGTTCTTACGCAATCGGTTTTCCTGAACTATTATTAATGAATTGATGATAACAACCAATCCTTCAACTCTCAGAACCTTGGTAAGCAAATCAATCTTGTAAAACTGTGCTATGGCAGGCGCAGTAAAATACAACAGAAAATATAGTAAAATCGACACTAAGACATTGAAGTAAAAGATTGTAGAATAGTCTGCTTCAGTCGGGTTCTTTTTTTGTATCAAAGCAGAACCAAAGCCACCATTGATGAAGGTTGACGACAGTGTTATGAAAATTGCCAAAAGCCCAATACACCCGTAATCGTCAGGAGATAACAAGCGCGCAAGGATAATATTTGATACAAATGATATGATTATTGTCCCGAATTTCTGGAACGAACTCCACATCATTCCTTTTACTACTTTTTTTTTATATTCTCCTATCATTGATTATTACGAATGCTAAAAAGAGGAATTATCCATTTGGGATAAGTCGCATATAAAAATATGTCAAGAGGATATTAAGAATAATTTGCTCATTTCTTCTTGACCAACTTTACACTAAGATGAGCGTTAAATAATCCTCTACATAATAGCCTATGCTGGTGAGGCTTACGAATAACGATGCTTTGTACTCCTTATTCAATTGAAGAATAAATATCTTTTAAAGCTTTTATAATATCTTGCATGTTTGTTCCTGACTTTTCAGCCCACGAACCTAATGGCCCTCGCCCTTGATCATGATGTTCGATCCCACTTTGCGGAAAACTCATATACTGCTTTCCGTATATCTGACTTAAAACAGTATCTACATCATTTGGAATATTTACCTCAATTCCCTCAAAAAACCCCCTATTTAGAGGAAATATCCAATTCTCATCATGACAGACACACCTAGGCAAGAAGAACTCCAAACTCATATATAAAATATTGTGTGATGTATTTTCTACTCCAATTATTTTTTCACGACGCTTAGCTAAAACCTTGGGGTCAATAATATCTTTGGGAATACCAAATTTCTTTTTATACTTATTAATCTTCGTTTTCAAGTTGTCAATTTCATCATCATATGTTCGCGTTATCCCATACTTGTCCTTTGGGAACACGTCCAACCAAAGCCCAGTCTGTTTATGCTTGTATCCTATTCCGTAGCACCCTGGATATTCAATAATATCAATTCCATAACTTTCAAATTCTTGATGAGTTAGGCTTATGAAACGATTATAATCATCTCGCGGCATGGAAACATCCATATCATCATCCCATGGAATAAACCCTTTGTGGCGAACATACCCCAACAGTGTACCAAAATCAATCCAGTACGTAATACCATTACTCCTACAAATCTTATCAAAAATTCCAAGCAATAAAGAATCCCCAATTTGGACATTTCTCAACCCCACATTCTTTGTTGGGGGTACTTGTGTTATATCTACTATATGATTTAAGTAATAATATAAAGTTTTAATTGCTTCATCATGTTTCTCAATTCCAAGTATTCGTCTTAGGACCTCTTGGAAAGCTTTTTTTATGCCATGATTCTTAGAATAAGAATAGAACCCTTTTATTGAACTCATAATAGTTATATTAAAAAAACATTATTGTGATTTTGTTTTACCAACTGGTACTCGTTTGTACTTTTGAACCAATTGGTATCCCAAGAAGAGATCTAAATCCTCTTTCGTCGTGATCTTAATATTAGTATGACTACCCTTTGAGAAATAGAGTGGTATCCCTAGTGCAGACATGAAGACAGTGGTATGATGTTCCTCAATAGTTTCGAACAAATGATTCTCCTCTACCTGCCGATAAAGATCTATAACATTCTTATACAGGAAGGACTGAGGGGCAGACAGTGTCATAAAAGAATCGCGGTTGATTGCTCTCTTTGCACAATCCCCGTCATTACTTCCATAAAGGAGATAGGAATAACTAGCGGTGATAGCGTTTCCTTTTTCCTTGCAAACACGAAGATTATCCGTTATCATCTCTTCAGACAAGAATGGAGAAGCAGACCAATGTATCATCACAACATCATCAGGCTTAGCTATGTCTGCAAGACCCGCCACACCGTTCATAATAGACCGTTCGTATTCAGAACCACCTTTAACTATTTTAAGCAACTTGGTTATACCATACTTTTCGGTAATAGACTTCAAATGCTCTTGATAACCGTCTACACACACCAACTCAATGGCATCAATCTCCGGATGGTTCTGGAAATGTTCCATAGTGTATGCTATAATGGGTTTACCCAGCACCTCTACAAACTGTTTAGGGACCTTTGCGCCCAAACGGCTACCAACGCCCCCTGCAATAATAATAACGTAGTTCATTCTCCTCTGTCTTAATTATCGCTTTCAGCCTGAATCTGGCGGGCCTTCAGCAAATCGTCAACACAATCAACCTCTGTCCACTTATAATCCTTAATATCCTTGAAGTATAACTCAAAGTTCTTTTGGAAGACCATCTGAACCAAGGCATCCTCAAAGAACAGATTATACATCTCCTCGTTCACCATCTGATTAAGTTGTTCGAGTAAAAATCGCGATGAGACGGCATCCAACTTGGTTATGCTTGCATAATTTCCAGCAGACTCTGTGAGATTCTTACTCATCACACACACTAATTCACCTTGTACCTGAACATTGTACTTATTTGCATCTTTGCGAGTGCTATCAAGCAACACATACGGATAATCTGTGTGCTGGCTAACCACGTCTTTTATCAATGCTTCACTTACTACAATATCACCATTGATAATTGTCACATTCTCGCGCTGCAAAAAGTCCTTGGCAAACCATAGTGAACCTATTGAACTGGTTATTGAATAGAAGGGATTATGCACAAACTTCACATTATCGTCTTCCAATTCTTTCTGTATCTGCCTGTACATATAACCTACTACTACCACTATCTCTGCATCCGCATCATATTTCCTGATCTTACGGACTAAACGCTGTAAGATGGTGGTTTTGTCATCCAGCTTATACAAAGATTTTGGGTGATTCAGAGTCAGCGGCTGCAACTTCGCGCCCTTACCTGCTGATAAAATGATATATGTCATAGTCGTAATCGTTTATTCGTTATACAATGGTAACGCTTTCTTGCTAAACTCCT
Source organism: Bacteroidales bacterium (assembly GCA_017561665.1). Lineage (GTDB taxonomy): Bacteria > Bacteroidota > Bacteroidia > Bacteroidales > UBA932 > Equibacterium. The sequence continues at coordinate 87,635 of JAFZBQ010000002.1, forward strand.
TTGCGAAATGATACCAAAGTGGTTTCAGATAACCAATCTCTTGTCCTTGAGACTCTTTATACATAGTCCAGTGCATATAGAAGAAACCAGAAATAGCTATATATGCATAAAAATGCCTCTGTTCCTTTATTGAGGGCTTACGACCAAAGTACGTAAACAATATTCTGTCCACCTCTTCTTCAGAATGGTCTCCACCACAAACGTATGTACCAATATCAAACCCAGGATCGCCGTAACCTGCATACTCCCAGTCAATGAGATGTATCTCATGGTCATTAATCAAGAAGTTCTCGTCGCGGCAGTCACCATGAGTAAGACACTTCTTGATTCCATCGGTCTTTGCCAGTGCATACAACTTGTAGATACGTTCTTTAATCTCCTTAAACTCTGGAAACTGAGTAAAATTCTCACCATACTTGTCAGCTGGTGTCATGTCACGAATCGATTCCCACTTTTCCTTAATATCGAACTCCCATCTAACTTTCGGACGAACAGCATGTAGCTTGCGCAGTTGGATAATACCCCTTACCATATCATTCACGTCGTGGTAGTTGAATGTACGTGTTTCCACAAAGCGAGAAATCCGCCAGCCGTAACGAACACTCATTGCTACCAAAGAGGTGTCCACACCGGCATCTTCAATTTGTTTCTGTACTATTGACTCTCGTCCACGATCAATCAAAAACTCAGAGCCAAGACCTGGATAACGGAAGACATACCTGCCCCCGTTATACTTAAAAGACAAAACAGAGTTGGAAAGACCCTTCTGTAAGGGTTGGAGTTCTGTTATATCTTCAGGCTGGCATCCAAATACTTCACAGATACAATTGTTGATAAACTCAATGTCTGAAGGGTGAAGAACACCGCCAGTTGTCTGAATTGATTCTTGCATTATATGATAATACTAGCGATGCATCAATTTAGCATCGCGTTTTTGTAACTTATTAATTTTTAATACTATATATGTGTTAATGCTTGTTCACGATTTGAATAGCCTTCCGATGCGATAAAACGGTTCGACGTCGTTGCAAGTCATTAACTACAAATTATTTAAATAGCCCTTTGACATTTCACGATTTGAGGTGAGCGTTTGGTTACTTTTGTGCCTATATAAAACCCAGAATAATGAACCAAGGCAAATATGTCTTCTCCCAAGTGATGGATTACTTTCCCCATTGGTTTCACGAAAAGGCCTTTGGCAAGTACGATGGAGACTTTCACGCTAAAAATCTTAACAGTTATAGTCATTGCCCACACTTGATGATCTGCCCTTTGACAGGATGTAGATCACTAAAGGATATTTCATTGGTGCTAATCAATGAGACCTATTTCGTTACGAGAGCAAAGACTCCTATGCGGTACGATATTGTTAAGAACAACAACACCAATGACCTTGCCGGAATAGTTGGAGCCCGAGTTATTCATATCTCCGGTTATATCAGTAAAAAGAAGTATCCTAAAGACCTGCGCCTTCTGAAGTTCGATGACGCCGAAAAAGACGCATCAGTAGTATATTGTCTTAATTAGTTTATAATTATACATCTAATCCATTTGTTTACATAGAAATGATGTCAGCCGATCTAACGACTCATCCTTCTTCTCAAATAAATACTTCACCACGAATTCGATTAAAGTATTTCTATCTTCTCTAAGAGTAATCAGTTCATTCTCGATTTCTGAAAATAATCTTTTTCCACTATTATCTTTTGTGTTTTCCTTTTGATACTCCTGAACAATTTCATCCAAACTCCGCCCATGAAATACATAATCGTTCATGTCCCGAAAAAGCTTATGATCGACTGCGTCTACCAATTTGTTTTTTAAGTATTTTTCAAGACTTGGAATTGGTAAATAGTTAAGCGGAACATTAACTGAAATTTTCTTTTTAGAAATGTAGTCATTAACTAACTCCTCTACGTCCCCGTCCAGTATAATACAAATTGAAGATCTCCTACCTAAAAGGTTAAATCTAACCACATCACTTGCCAAATCAAGGACATTCATATACCCGCCACAAGGCAATACATGAACTAATTTACTATTCATTAATTGCTTTTCTCGTAGAATTCTGGAAACGATTGCCTGTGCTAGATCATCTTCAACCAGTATCACTTTATCATAACCAGTGTGGTCATATAGTATACGAGTAGCATATGCTGGATAACATGGATTTATTGTCTCCATTGTATTGTCCGCATGTCTCTCAATATAAAAAATATTTGATGGCTTAATGTTTCCTACAAGTTCAATTGAGTGCGTCGAGAAGTAGACTGCATAATTAAAACGGTATGCCATATCCTCAAGGAATTGTAGCAAACGCTTCAATGAAGACGGATGTAGTGCTAGTTCAATCTCATCCAAAAACAAAAGACATGGCTTCAAGAGACTAGCCCGATCGTTGTTTCTAATATACAAGGAATTCAAAACGCTCACAAGAAGGTTTTCTCCAGTAGACATATGAAACTGGCTGACCCGTTTTCCATTTTTTTCATAGAAAAAGATACTTCCTTTGAATTTATCATAATGATTAGAAACCATCCATAATTTCTCATAATACTCCTCATTCCCTTGTAAAATAAGGCCTAAATTTTTACGAATAAAATCACTTGCGGCAATCAATTTGTCTTGTTTAATTGACTCGAGATTATTGATATTATCATATGTCATATCCTTGAACCGATTCCCGAATATTAAACTTCCCTCAAAAAAACCTTTAATATTCATTGCTGGTCCTTCAGAAAATTTCTGCCAATTTCCATTTATTTGCTTCCAAGATCTATGAGAATCGCCTAATGTGAAAGAGATTGAAGCATCAGTATCTGTCTTACCAAAATACTGTTTCATAGGAAGATTGAAAAACACACTTGACGCGCAAGCAACAATAGTACTCTTTCCTGAACCATTCTGGCCAGTAATTGCATACAAACCTTTCTCAATAGGGAGATTGATTTCAAAATCTTCGATACATTTGATTTTATGAATCTTTATACTGAGTTTCATATCTTTTTTAGTAGCTTTGGATTATCATTTATTATTATCTATGGGTTGAATGGAAACCCTCCCTTGTGGCTGACGCGTCACATCGTCATTTTACATTTTCGTAATACTTCCGCGACTCAGCGCCCGGATTTAGCGTTTTACTTCTATTGCCATTCCGTAGTCCCCTTTCGAGAACTCTATTTCGAAACCGCTTTAGATATCAAGTTAAGTAGTTTCCGCCAACTGATGCTTCTGCAACCTCTCCTTCAGAATCTCCGTTCCTTTCATTTTGGCTTAAGTCAGTGTATGGAGTAATACACTTTTTAAAACAGCAACCGTTTATCTGTTTATACTGAACGAGTTTGGTCCACAATCTATTAAGCCACATTCGCTGGGTAGTCAACCAACCTTACATAGTTAACTTGTCCAGATTGAACCCGGCTCCGCCGGTGATGATTAGGGTATGCATAGTTGGTGGTATGGTTGTCGTTGTTTGTCGAATGTCCGGCTTGGTTATATTTTAGTAACGGTCGGCATATCTATCTTCTTATCAAATACCCGGGAGCAGGTTTCAGTTGCGATTAGTGTTGAAGTGGTTGGTAGTCAGTTTGGTTATCCCGGATAAGCGGTTTCACAAGTTCTTTCACCGCATAGCTTTGAGTTCATTGAACGTCCTTGCACCTTCGGCATCAACGGATTGGATCATCTCCATAAGGTTGTGGGCATATGACAGTTCCGCATCATTCAAGAAACCTCCTCGCGCCCTGACATACTGAGACAGTTGACTGGCCAACACATTGAGTCGCATCCGCCGCCCCGTCAACCAGCCCAGTCTGGCCGATTTATCCAGCCTGGACCATTCAGCATGCATGCTGTCTATTTCTTCGAAAATATTGGTGGGCATAACAAGAAAACGATTTATAGATTATCTGAAGTAACATCATATCCTTGTTCACGAAGTTCTTTAACCAATCTATACTGCCAGGCACCATCTTTATCTAATGGGGTATAAACGACCCCTTTAAGATCACTGGGCTCTTCAACACCTTTCTGCAGAAGAAGAAAGACCCTTTCGCGTCCAAGTAGAGCCATAAAATAGCCCATTTCAAATACTACGTTCTGCCGTGCACGATCTTGCATTTTACGTGCATAGTTCTTTCTTCCTTTATCATCTGCAGTCAATAAAACCACAGCAAAACCCACGTCATTCCCTTCTCTCTCAAACTTTTCGATAACTGTCCTTCCTTTATCTGGTTGTTCTGCCAGAATGACTGGAGTGAGTCCTAAATTCTCAATGGTCCTCGCAACGGTTTGCTTAACTGCGTTATTGTGTCCATGTACAACGAATACTTTTTTTGAATTATAGGATCTTGGTGTTGATGTTTTATCATCCTTACTGATTTTACCTGTTAGTTCCATAAGGACTTTATAAGACGGGCTAATACTATCATAAATTTGTTCAAGAACAAAGCAATTACCATTCTTCTTCGCATTAACGAAAATCTGAAAGTCAGAATCATTTTGTAAATAATCAAAGGACTTGAAATAGACATACGCACTCTCATACCATTCATGGTATGCTTTGCATTCCTCTCCATCACGATTCATCGGAGGTGTATTCTCTCTTAAAGAAAAATACTTCTGATGAAGATTCTCTATCCGTTCTCGTTCCGTCATAACAACCGTTAATAAATACTACTGTCTATTTACCTTTAGCTTTTAATGAGATTCACAGCACATCTACCTCGCAGATCTTCTTGTCTTTGATTCCCTGTGTCAGTTTCTCTGCGTTTGCCTCAATATCGGGGGCGAACATATTATGTGTACGGTGAGTTACGTTGTCAGATATGAATTTGTCTAAGTTGAACATACTATACTAGTGCTATATAATTACATTAGCGTAACCTTATACGAATGCTTTTGCTCAAAGCCTCCTCCAGAGATTGTTAGCACCCCTTCGTTAAAAGAGAATTCTTGATATCTGCTAGAGAACTCGCAAAAGCATCTGTCGTCGCTAGACAACAACGGTATTGAAACATTATTATCTCTCGTTGTGTCTATTAAAACACGGGCTTCTCCTCGAAATAAGACTTTTCCATCCACTGTGTCGTAGTATAGGATATGTGCCCGTATTACCATTACTGTGTTAGCAGATTCTATATCGGCAATGTTGCGATAATCAATAATCGCATAGATATTATTATCCTGACTGAGCATAGCATTAGTATTCTACCTTTTGATAACACTCATTATTTCGTATCAACGACGATTAATATACTCCCGGTCAACTCATACTTCTATGAATCTTCTAGGTTATTGTGATATCCCGAAGATTCCCATCATAGCTATATCTGTGCTGAATATTTTTCTGCCCATCACGATTCCGGAGATTTAAAAACCAAGAGACGTAATAATAAGTTATTTATTAACAACGTAAATATCTCGTTTTAATGGAATATGGTTTACCAATTCTCTTGTGTCATCTGTTCTACTGCAGCTTTTACACATCTAGAGTACTCTTTATCAGGTCCCATCTCAACTTCAATATTTTTTTTCAACATCTCTTTAATAGAAGGGTTACTGGCTGCTTTATATCGTTCCACCAAATATGTTACTTTCTCTATTGCTGTCTTTCTCTGCTCCATCAGTTCTGGACGATTTAATTTCAACCTATTCTTCATATTTTCTGCTCTTGCACAGCCAGGTTTTTGCATCACCATTGTACCCAAGAATATGAAAAAATCATCCGGATTTTCGTAATATGGATTGATATATGGCAGATTCTCGTCAAAGGAGTCATTCTTATTCGAATTGCAAACTTGGCAACCCAATCCTAGGTTGGCCCATTCAAATGTTTTGTCAGGATATACTACCTTAGGACGGAAGTGTTCTATGTGTGGATATGATACCGCTCCTATATATCCCTCGCAATACATACATTTACCGTTCGTTTCACACTTAAGAGCATCCCTAACCTCCTGTTGGTTATACTTGTTTTTAACCTCATCAGGGACCTTGAGGCCACTATTCACATACGACATCAAGTCCCTCGTCCAAGATGCTGCATTCCTAGCCAATACTATGGGTTCTGCGGTTTTAGTGAGTTTTATCATCCTACTCCAACAACTTTGAGATAGCCATTGGCATTAGGCCTTCCAACCCTTCTGTCTTAAATTCTGCGCGCATGGCATCTACCATACCTTCCGTTACTTCTTGGGTAGCGTACTTGGCAACAATTCTATTAAGGGCATCCTCTGCCCATATAGGCATAGTAAAAGGTACTCCAAGCACTTCGTTTAAAATCTCATTCGCATTACGGGCCTTATTAACTATATCAAGTTTATCACTATAAACCCTGTTATTCTCATTGTATCTAAAAGCGTACACATTAGAATCCTTTACCGAAGCCACAATAAGTGGGCTATGGGTAGAAACAATAAACTGCACACCAGGGAATGCAGCCAAAAGGTCTGGCAAAACAGAGCGTTGCATTGTTGCATGAAGGTGATTTTCAACCTCATCAATCAATACAACTATCTCACGCTCCGTACTTGCAAGGTTATATATCTGCCAAGCCAAATCAATTAATGCAGCAAGACCGCCAGAAACGGCATCAAGCAAAAAATCTCCTGTTTTCGTGTTGAGTACTATTTCATAGTTCCTAATACTAAGTTTTTCAAAACCTATGTGCTTAGGCATTATGATACTTAATACCCTCTCGAAACCATCATACCATGACATAGCCTCTGCGTCGGGTTCAATATACTTATTACCTTCTCCACCTATAGCCCAGCTTAACAAAGTTTCTTTAATATGATAGTTGACAGATCTATGATAGAAAGGGTTCTCTTCTAACGATTCTCTCATTGCAAACTGACTCACTTGATCATAAGCTTGTCTCCTAGATACTTTTTGTGTTGAGATTGAAGGGACCGTCTGATACTTGAAAATATTTCTGTGAGATAAAATATTAATACCAGGTATAATCCTTTGGTTTTGAAATAATACCTGGTAACGAGCTGATGTCGCATCTTTTGGCACTTGAAGCTTACACGAATAATTATCAGAAAAAGAGAGAGCTCCTATTACTGCTAGCGGCTGTTCCTCCTGTTTCCATCTGAATAGTCCTGCTATGAATTTAATAACACCCGATTTCTCATCTTTCTTAGGAGTAGCCAACTCCTGAAAGTTCCAACCCAGACTGCGGGCGAGGATATGTAATAGAGTCGTCTTTCCACTACCATTAGCTCCCGTCAATACGGTAAGTCGGTCATGGAAATCAACATCCAATCTCTCAAACTGTTTCCAGTTCGTAATCTCCAAGTGCTTGAACCTCATACTACTAAACTCCTAATTGACAAATAATAACGAAGGACTACTATTAAACTTACACGAAAACTATTCTATCAGATTTAATTCCAATAAAGACGTTTGAAACCTCAAAGAATGCGGAATAATAATAATCTCTTCACCCATCCCATTAGAAGTCCCACTACTTAATCTATATTTAATAATATTGTATTGACGGTAAAGGTTTAAAATGAATTCAGTATTATCGTATGACACCATCCAATACTTCTTTATCCTCTCCACACACTTTGATAAGTCTCTGTGATCATTATCATCATAAAAATTTAAATATAAGTCCTTTCCGTCTTCATAGTATGGGGGATCTAAATTAATAAAGATACTTTCTTGTCGTTTGTTAATCTTATTTACGAACTGTATCCCATCCATATTGCTCAAAAATATGCGATCACGCATCATCGCAATAGTTTTAATCCGCCCTATTAAATCATCTTTATTAAATCTGGCATCAATTTTATACTTTCCTGTTTGATTAACACCTCCAATAACCCCTCCTTTAAGTACTCCAGAAACATTGGTTCTATTCAAGAAAAAAGTTGATTTAGCCAATTCAAACGAATCGGTACTTGACTGAAGTTCTTTATAATGTAACCACGACTTCATATCAACCGGGACAAGCTCTATCCATTTACAAAATTCATCTGCTCTGTCAAGAATAACACTCCAAAAGGCATATAATGCAGGAGAAAGATCGTTAATATATATTTTCCCCACATATTCACTATTCAATAAATGCAGCGCAAGACCGGCCCCTCCCGCAAAGGGCTCTGCATAGTTGATACCGATAAGGTCGTTCTCTTTAATAAGAGAAGCTACAAACCTAAATATCTTGTCTTTTCCTCCAGGATAGCGCAAAGGAGAATAATACTTTTGCCCCATATAGTTATTTACCGTGAGTCAAGAGAAGCATATAACCTAGAACAATTGATATCGCTAAAGTCTGATCGAAATTCTGTGAAGACGTATAGTTATGTGCACCTGTCTGTAGCAACTGTATTATCGAATTATCTTTCACGTTATTATTTGACAAGAGCGTCTTTTCATCACTTGAGAGTTGCTTTTTTGCCTTCAAGAAATACTTCTTCACATACTCATCGATTCCTCGACTACAGCCACTGTCTTTTGCAGCTGTTTCACAAAGTAGACGCAATGACATTCTAATGATTGATGTGAAAGATTGAGATATGTGAGATTTATTCATACAGTAGAAAGTATACAAATCACAAATATCACGATATAGATTGTTGACCTCGCCCTGTTTAAGTGATAAAGGTTTACCAAATAACTGAGGACTCGTCGCTTTTGTTCTCTTGGTTTTTCTTGTCTTACAAATAACTTCCTTCTGAGAATCACTGATGCTATCTCCCACTCCCGAAAAGGAGTTATTCTTATTGTCTTCAATTAGCTGCTTATTTTCAGCATCTAGCACTGAAACCACATCGCCACGAGACTTTCGAGTACTTAAATAGTCCTTTTCTATTTTCGAGCACAAGTCATTTAGTAACCGTAACAATTCTTCCTCACTATGTTGACTTTCCAACTTACCGTTTACAATCCTAAGACCAAGCCGAGTAAGATTCGATGGGCTAAATACCTCATCTTTAACAAACCCTTGATTCATTTTATCATGAGAAGATATTAATCCTGTGGCCTCCTCGATAACCATAAAGTCACTCTTAACTCCTCCTTTATATTTCTGAATAAATCTATCACGTTCCAATGGACGCCAAGAGCCTGTAGTTCCATGCTTCCTTAGAACACTATTGATAGCTGTCTCTTTATCACAAACATTGCAAGGAATAGCGTTAGGCACTTCTGGGATATTTTTAATTGTAACGTTTGTTGAAACTATCCCTCTCGCTAGTTTCGCAAGAATAACTCTTCTATTACCATCAAATACTATTGGCTTATTATTCTCATATACGACAATAGGTATCTCACTAAAATCATAATAGTCACCCATTTGAGAAGCCAATTTAGATAGTTTCCATAGCCCACTTCTATCTTTAATCGCCATGTCAACTATATCCTGATCCTTCGCATTACTATCAATAGGATCGCGGGGATTCTCAGTCCATAATACTAAATCCTCAATCTTGATATTTCGAATCTTTTGATTACCCATATTGCAACCTACATTATTTCTAACCAATGCTTACTTCGGCATATCACCGCTCCAGCCGTGACCGAGGTCCCAATGTTCATCGTACACGAACTCGAAGTACGGCAACGAGAACTCTTGCTCCAACAAGTCGGTGAGCTCGTCTTGAATCGGCTCTGCCCATTTACCTACGAGTACAATGAACTTGTCTACTGACCATGCAACCCGGCCGCGAGGAATCTGGGTGTAGTCACCCTTGAACTTTGTGTCAAGGTGCTTTGCCTGAGCCTTGAAGTACTCGCTTGCCCAAACTTGACGATGAAGCTTTGGATAGTTAATAAACGGCTTTCCTTTCACCGCTGCATCTTCTACCATTTGTGGCGTAAGTTCTTTTCTTCGTACGCCAAAGAGACTGTGGCTCTCCATATCATACCAGAAAATACCTACTGAAGGCATCGGCTCGTCAAATGACTTCATATCAGCCATCTGGGCATTGTGGTCTATATCTGAAAGTATAGTCATTTGTTTAAGTATCTTTTTTCTATTATTGTCCAGTCAAAAATCTGCCAGAGGGCATTAAGATGCGCTGCCCTCCTATTCTGGTAATCCAGGTAATATGCGTGTTCCCAGACGTCGAAGGTGAGGAGGGGGCGGAGATGCCCGGTCTGGCCGGGAATGACGTGGGTCGAGCCGGGAATGACGGAACTCGAACCTGGGATGCGCGTTATCGGATTACCCGCAGGGCCTTCCTGAGTAATGAAGAGTTTGCCTTGTTCATCAGCTGAGAGCCAAACCCAGCCGGAGCCGAAGAGCGAAACGCCTTTGGCATCGAAGTCGGCTTTGAAGGCGTCGAGGGTACCCCACTGCTTCTCGATCTGAGCCTTAAGATGCCCGATCGGAGTCGGGCATGACGGATGTGGATTGAATTGAGTAAAATACAGATTGTGATTCAGAATCTGACCCGCATTATTGAATATAGCACCAGTTGATTTCTTTACTATTTCTTCGAGCTGCATATTCTCGAACTCAGTGCCGGCGATAAGTTTGTTGAGATTGTCCACATAAGTCTGCAGGTGCTTGCCGTGGTGAAACGACAAGGTTTGGGCGCTGATTACAGGCTCGAGAGCGTTAAGCTCGTATGGGAGGTCTATAAGTGTAATCATATCTTGCATTTTAGATGCCCGGTCGGGGCCGGCAGACCCCCGATCGAGTCGGGGGTGACGGGGTAATGCGAGCGGGCTTACGGTTAGAATTTTCTCCAAACCATTTTGTTAACAATTCCAGTGTAGCTTTGGATAATCTTGACGACCTTGGTGGAGACGTTTTCGTCTACATAGTCGGGGACGGGGATGCCGTGGTCGCCGGCGGCGTTCATAGAGACGGCGGTGTCGACAGCCTGCAACAGCGAATTCTCATCGATGCCAGCGATAAAGAAGCAGGCTTTGTCCAAAGCCTCGGGACGCTCGGTAGAAGTGCGGATGCAGATGGCGGGGAAAGGATGGCCCACGGAGGTGAAGAACGAGCTCTCCTCAGGCAGCGTACCGCTATCGGACACAACCGCAAAGGCATTCATCTGCAGGCAGTTGTAGTCGTGGAAACCGAGCGGTTCGTGCTGAATGACACGCGGGTCCAACTTAAAGCCGGAGGCCTCCAGGCGCTTGCGCGAGCGCGGGTGGCAGCTATACAAGATGGGCATATCGTACTTGACAGCCATAGCGTTGATGGCGTTAAACAGCGAGAGGAAGTTCTTCTCGGTGTCGATATTCTCTTCGCGATGGGCGGAGAGCAGGATGTACCTACCCTTCTCCAGCCCCAGCCTCTTGTGAATATCAGAAGCCTCTATCTCAGCCAGGTTATTGTGCAGCACTTCGGCCATCGGAGAGCCAGTCACGTACGTGCGTTCCTTGGGCAGACCGCAGTCGGCCAGATAGCGGCGGGCGTGCTCGCTATATGCCATATTCACGTCGGAGATGATGTCCACAATGCGGCGGTTGGTCTCCTCCGGCAGGCATTCGTCCTTGCAGCGGTTGCCCGCCTCCATATGGAAGATGGGGATGTGCAGCCGCTTGGCGCCGATCACGCTAAGGCAGGAGTTTGTGTCGCCCAAAACCAGCACGGCGTCGGGCTGGACCTGCACCATCAGCTGATAGCTCTTGGCGATTATGTTGCCCATAGTTTCGCCCAGGTCGCTGCCGACGGCGTCCATATATACGTCCGGGGAGGCGAGTTTCAAGTCCTTGAAAAAGACGCCGTTAAGGTTGTAGTCGTAGTTCTGGCCGGTGTGCGCCAGCAGGCAGTCGAAGTACTGCCGGCATTTGTTAATCACGGCCGCAAGGCGGATTATCTCCGGGCGAGTGCCGACGATAATGAGAAGTTTTAATTTGCCGTTATTTTTGAATTGTGTCATATGATTTGTGTTTTAGATGCCCGATCAGGTCGGGCATGACGCCTTTCGTCATTGCCGGCTTGACCGGCAATCTACTTTACTGGTTCGAAATAGGTATCTGGTTTGTTAGGGTTAAAAAGTTCATTAGCCCACATCACGGTAACGAGATTCTCTGTTTGTGAGAGGTTTATTATGTTGTGGGTGTAGCCGGGGAGCATATGCACCGCCTGGATGTTGTCGCCGGAGACATCGAATTCAATGACCTCGTCGGTTCCGAGTTTGCGTTCCTGGATAAGGCCGTGACCGGCCACGACGATGAAGAATTCCCATTTGGTGTTGTGCCAGTGCTGGCCTTTGGTGATGCCGGGCTTACTGATGTTGATGGAGACCTGGCCGGCGTTGAGGGTATGAATCAGCTCGGTGAAGCTGCCGCGGTCGTCCACGTTCATCTTGAGCGGGAAGGCGACCTTCTCCTTTGGCAGGTAGCTCAGGTAGGTGCTGTACAGCTTCTTGGCGAAGCTGTTCTCCGGAATCTCCGGAATCATCAGGGTCTTGGGCTGCTCGGCGAATTTGTTCAAAAGGTCGACGATTTCGCCCAGTGTGGCCTTGTGGGTCGTGGGGACGTAGCAGTAGCGGCCAGATGCCCGATCAGGTCGGGCATGACGCCTCCCGTCACCCCCGACCTGATCGGGGGTCTCATCCGGAATAACGGTCAGCCCGTCGAATTCGCAGCGGTGTTCTTCGCCTTTCAGGCAGGCAATCATCTCGTCTACCAGATCATCGATATAGAGCAGTTCCAACTCCACCGACGGGTCGTTTACGGTATACGGCAAGTCGTTGGCAACGGCATTGCAGAAGGTGGCCACGGCGCTGTTGTAGTTGGGCCGGCACCATTTGCCAAAGAGGTTCGGGAAGCGGTAGACCAGCACGCGGGCGCCTGTTTCGTCGCCGTAACTGAGGAACAGGTCCTCCCCCGCCTTCTTGCTGCGGCCGTATTCGCTGTTGCCGAAGCGGCCGGTGAGGCTGGCCTGCTGGGAGCTGCTGAGCATCACCGGACAGGTGTTATGGTGCTTCTTAAGGGTATCCAGCAGCGTGCTGGCAAAGCCGAAGTTGCCTGCCATAAACTCTTCCTGGTTCTGGGGGCGGTTGACGCCGGCCAGGTTGAATACGAAGTCGGCCTGAGCGCACCAGTCGTCCAGTTGTTCCGGAGTGGAGTCTAGGTCGTATTCGAAGACCTCTTCGATGCAGTTAGATGCCCGGTCGGAGCCGGGCATGACGAACCCATAGTTCTTTGCCTTGCCTTCTCGGATATTGTTCAGCTGGGCGCAGAGGTTGCGACCCACAAAACCCTTGGCGCCTGTAACAAGTATCTTCATTACTTGACTATGTTAGGAATGCCATTAAGCTCGTTCTGGATGTATTCCAGAGAAGCGATCTTGGCCTTAGTTTCTTCCAGGTTCAGGCGGCGTGTATTGTCGGAGTTGAACTCGTCAATAGTTGCGCGCTTGGTATCGCCATCCTTGAAGTACTTGTCGTAATTGAGGTCGCGGTTGTCGGCGGGGACGCGGTAGAAATTGCCCATATCCTCTGCCTTGGCGCACTCCTCTTTGGTGAGCAGAGTCTCGTACATCTTCTCGCCGTGGCGGATGCCGATGACCCGAATCTCGGGTTCGGAAGATTCCCGGTCAGGCCGGGAATGACGGGGGTCGAGCCGGGAATGACGATCGTTTTGCTGGGAATGACGAGGCGCTTGGTGCTTGAAGAGCTCGATAACTGCCTCGGCCTGAGTCTGGATGGTGCAGGCGGGGGCCTTTTGTACCAGAATATCGCCGTTCTGGCCGTGCTCGAATGCGAAGAGCACCAGATCCACAGCCTCCTCCAGGGACATAATGAATCGGGTCATCCTGGGTTCGGTGAGGGTGATGGGGTTGCCCTTGCGGATCTGGTCTATCCAGAGCGGAATCACGCTGCCACGGCTGCACATAACATTGCCGTAGCGGGTGCAGCAGATCTTGGTGCTGCCGGACAGACGGCTCTTGGCCACCGCAATCTTCTCTTCGATGGCCTTGGTGATGCCCATCGCATTGATGGGATAGGCTGCCTTGTCGGTAGAGAGGCAGATGACGCACTTTACGCCGGCGTCGATTGCGGAATCCAGCGTATTGTCGGTGCCTATCACATTGGTTTTTACCGCCTCCATCGGGAAGAACTCGCAACTGGGCACCTGCTTGAGGGCGGCGGCGTGGAACACGTAGTCCACACCCTGCATGGCATAATGAAGCGTGCTCTTGTTGCGCACATCGCCGATGTAGAACTTTATCTTGTTTGCCACCTCCGGCATCCGGGCCTGGAAGTCGTGTCGCATATCGTCCTGCTTCTTTTCGTCGCGGCTAAAGATGCGGATCTCGCCGATGTCGGTGCGCAAAAACCGGTTCAACACCGCGTTGCCAAACGAACCGGTACCACCGGTAATCAATAAAACTTTGTCTTTAAAAACTGACATATTTATCTTATTAATAATTAATTACTCTCCTCTGGCAGCCGCCTTGAGTCCGTTGAACAGTATGCTGGGTAAGAACCGCATAGAGTCCAGGGGAAATATCAGTGCATGGCGGCACAAGTCGCCCAGGCGCTGACCCAGCGATATTATCTTCCTGATTATAAAGGGATACTTTTCAAAGTAACTCATATCCCTGTTGTGGCCAAAATTACCCACCTTGAGTATAAAGCGGTGGATACGGCGGGCCTTGCGTGACCAGCAGGAAGATGCATCGTAGAGAGGCATCGCATCCGCCGGCATCCCCAGAAAATCGACGGCATAAGCGGCAAAGGCTTTCCATTCGCTCATAAGTCGCATCTCGCGAAGCCGTTTTGCCAGCAATTCAACGTCTATCTTTTCACGATAGGTCCACAACAACCGACACCAGTCACAGATTTGCCTAAGTCCCAGTCCGCCTTTATAGAAATGCTTCAGGAAGTGCGTAAAAATGAACACGATGTCATTATCAACTCCCGGCAGGTAAACATCCGTTTCGCCATTCTGCCAGACGCGCACATTGCCGCCGGCAATCGTGTCGTTCTGAATCTCGTCTATAAGGTTGTCCATCCTGGACGACAGGCGGCTGTGGAGATTTCTGTGCAGTTCCAACTTCCAGGGGCCGAGAAAACACTCAAACGCGGCATTCTCCAATTTCACGTTAGTCGCGTACGGCAACAGAAACGCCTTGGCTTTTTCAAAGTTTTCAGCATCCAGCAGAAGGTCCACATCGCCGCAGGCCCTCCATAGCGGCCGCTCGTAGCATTGGGCTATTCCCTGCCCTTTTACCAGCAAAGTGTAAACATCCGCATTGCGCAATTTTCTCAACAGCGAACAGAGGAAGCGGTTCATCTCGGTGTTGCGCTCTTCCGTCTTCAGGGTACGGCTGATAAATGGTATTATCTCACGTTTAACAGGCTTTGTATCTGTGATATATTCCAGCCCGGCGGCGACAATGCCGACCACCGACTGCTGGTCTGCAATCTTGTAGACCTTGGCAAAATCCATCCCCTCAAAAGGCAGAATCCGGACCTCTTTTTGCCAGAGCCCCGCCCTTAACAGTGCAAAGAATGCAGACGTATTTACATCTTGCCTCATTTATTTGCAATTATTGACCAGATTGTCTTGAATATCAGGCCGATATCTCCAAAGAATGAGTGGTGTTCCACATACTCCAGATACAGCTTCAACTTCTCCTGCATTATCACCTCGATATAATACTTTTCGGGGTCTTCTGCATTGGCCATCAGCTCGTTCTCGTTGCGGAACTTGATGGATGCCATATCGGTAATGCCGGGCCGCACGTCCAGCACATGCATCTGCTCCGGCGTCCAGTAATTAACGTAGTGCCTAACCTCGGGGCGCGGCCCTACAAAGGACATATCACCAACCAGCACGTTGATCAATTGGGGCAATTCATCCATTTTGAACTTCCGGATAATGTATCCCGAACGGGTTACCCGCGGATCCTTGTCTCCGATGGTCACCAGGCTGCCGCTGTCAGCACCCAATCGCATAGTGCGGAACTTGAAGATTCTGAAGTCCTTGTTGTGCCGTCCCACCCTCACCTGACGGTAGAATACGGGGCCTTTGCTGTCCAGCTTTATCCAAACGGCAAGAATCAGAAAGAGGGGGCTCAATACAATGAGCCCGAGTGCGCTCGCCACTATATCAAACAGCCTTTTCACAGATTCTTAATGATATCCTTAAAGTTGGTAATCACATAATCAGCATCCTCGTCCGTCAGGAGAGAATAGAGGGGCAGCGTTATTTCGTTTTCAAACAGATGATAGGCATTCGGGTAGTCGGCGATGTCAAAGCCGAGGGCCTTGTAGGCCGTCATCATCGGCAGTGGCTTGTAATGCACGTTGGTGGCTATTCCACGCTCTGCCATCTTAACTATAACGCCGTCGACTTCTGCACGGGTCCTGCCCAGCAGGCGCACCAGATACAGGTGGTGCGAGCTGCAGTGGTCATTGTCTTTATGATTGAGCAGCGCCACCGGCAGAGATTCCAGCGCCTGGTTGTACCGCTGTACAAGCTCGTACCTGCGCTTGAGAAGACCGGGATAACGGTCGAATTGCGCCAGGCCCAGGGCTGCGGATATGTCCGTCATATTGCATTTATACCACGGGCCGATTATGTCGTATTCCCACGCGCCGGGCGACATACGCGCCAGGGCATCCTTGTTTTGACCGTGAAGCGAGAGCAGCTGCACTATGCGGTAGAGCAGGTCGTTCCAGGTCTCTCCTTCCCGCTTCGGGACATTCGGCATATAATCGACATCCACCGGCACGACTTCGCCGCCAAAAGGCAACCGCCATGTCATAGCGCCCCCCTCTGCCGTGGTGAAATTCTTGACGGCGTGGAAGCTGAAAGAACTGAAGTCGGCTATTGAACCTGCCATCTTGCCTTTGCGGCTGGCGCCGAAAGAATGGGCGCAGTCGGCAGAAACAACAATCCTACCGATCTTTGCCTGGAGCGCATTCGAAGGCTTGAACAGATGCTTCTTGGCCTCAACTATCTGATATACCCGGTCATAGTCGGCCACGACGCCGCCCAGATCCACCGGCACAATCACCTTGGTATGTTCCGTGACGGCATCGGCCACCTTGTCGTAGTCCATCTCCACGTTGTCGCGCTGGCTGTCCACCATAATAAGCTTGCAGCCAAGATGCTGCGTGACCGAAGCTGTTGCCGTGTAGGTGTAGGCCGGCACGATTACCTCGTCGCCGGGGCCCACGCCCAACAGGTGCAGTACCATCTCCATAGAGGCCGTGGCGGAGCTCAAGCACACCGCCTTTTCTACACCCACATAATCTGCAATCTGCCTTTCCAGCTTCTTGGTCCTGGGGCCGGTGGTAATCCATCCGGAAAGTATGGCTTCCCTGACTTCCGCAGCCTCTGACTCTGTCATATCTGGCGGTGAGAAAGGGATGTTTTTCAGTTTAAGGTTCATTCTTCTCTACTGTATATCGTTTCACATATTTGATTTTCTTGTACGCATTTCCAAAGACATTCATTACGACCCAGAATGTAGCAGAAACGGGATTCATCTGCTCCGCTACCCTGAAAAGCGGATAGTGTGCCCAGATGCGGTGCCACAATAACTTAGGGGTAATGGAGTCGGCGCGGCGGCGGTATTTGGCCAGACAATCCTTCAGCAAGTAGCAGTCGGCCTTGCGGATGGCCTTGAGCCACAAAGCGGTATCGTTGTTCTTTTTGATGTCTCTTATCTGTATCAGTCCCACCACATTGGCATCGTACATAACCGTCAGGCAGCCGGGCCAGCAGCAGGCAAACATATCAAACCTGCCGACCCGCTTCTTTCCGCTTACATACACTCCCAGTTCTTTGGAGTCCGTGTCTATTTCTATATAATCGTGGTAAGAGAATGCATATCCATTCTCTTCCATAAAGTGTATCTGTTTATCCAGTTTTGCCGACTTCCACAAATCATCACTGTCCAAAAAGGCAATCCAGCGGCCCTTGGCATTTTTCAGGGCAAGGTTTCTTGAAACGGCCGCGCCTGACCTGACGCTGTTGCGGAATAATCGAATCCGGGAATCCTGCTTCTGGTAATCCTGTACTATTTTTATGGTATCGTCGCTTGAGCAGTCATCTACTATGAGTAATTCCCAATTCTTATATGTCTGCGCCTGAACACTCTCTATACTTTCTGCAATAAAACGTCCACAATCGTAAGCGGGCATTATTACAGATACCAACTCTTTATCTTGCATAAAAATGTATTCTCTTTTCTTTCTGCCTCTTTCCACAGCCTTGAATTAAGCTTATGGAAGCAACAACGGTCTGTCAATTCTTTGAGCCACTGCTCGTCGTATTCATCTGCCAGCCTGTGTTCCAGATAAAAGCAATACTTGTTGCTTATCTTTGGCATTGCGGCCAACTCTCCCGGCAGTTTCCTGGCAATCATCGTAAAGAAGACATGGAAGATGAAATATGCCACCAGACAGTCATAATCCTCCCAATACTTGTAGAGCATATCCCGCAGGATGAGCAGTACTCTCTGGTTGGAAGAGGCGGTGATGAACCAGTTTGATATTCCGGTGGGTTTTTCTGTGCCTTCTTTCAGGAACTGGAAGAAGAACAAATCGGAATCCAATACCTCTTTTTGGAAATGATCCCCTGTGCATAGCACCGTTGAGTCGATCCATGTGCCTCCGTGCTTGATCAACAATTCCAGACGGAGCATATCAGAATACTGGGCCATCGGGATCTTTCCCTGCTTATACTTTCTTTGAATGTGTTCCGGGAAGGTGACGTAATCTCCAATATTCTCTTCTGTAATGACTATTATTTCCTTGCCCTTGATATAGCGGTTCAACGACTCGTTGCAAATCTTGACAATCTCCGGAGCCTGCTCCATGCCTTGCAGCCAGCACACCCAGATGACGTCATTCTTCTTGTGCTCAAGTTTCTGGTTCTCGTATTTGGCCGCCAGTTGGTCTAAAAGACCCAGATACTGCTTCTGGAGTTTCGGGATGGCTTTCCTTTCAATCCTGGAGTATGCCTCGTTGATGGAACACCTCCCCGCCAGCGCCCGCAATCCCTGTTTCAGGAACTCTCCAAATACCCCGAACCGGATATATGTGGCCACAAGCCTTAGCCCGCCGAACTGGCGGAACCGCCTGCGCAGCCGGGAGATTGTCGTCATCCTTGTATTACTTTCACAATCCTGTCCACGTGGTTGTGGACAAACACTTCTTTATACTGGAAATCTCCGCCTTGGATAACCTCCAGTGCCTTGTCGAATTCTTTTTCGTCTTCTATATAAACGGCTCCGTTTTCTTCTTTCAACAACTGTCCGTAATAGGTCGACGCCCGTCTGTCATAATCAAAAAAGATTGTCGGAGTGCAGAAATACTGGGCCTCAAGGCAGGTTGTGGATGATATGGTGATGTGGATATCCGCCCATTTCAGGTACTCATATATATTCACATTCCGCTCTATCCTCACATTGCTTGCTGAGAAATTCAGGTCTGCATCTGCCATCCGCGGGATATATACAAACAGATAGTCGCCGTGCTGCCCGGCCACCTTGTCTATGAATTCTGACAACTGCCGTTCATAACCGTTCTGCCCCGATGCTACAATAACCTTTGAGTAACGCTCCCTGTCTTTGCCAAAGACATCATTCACAAAGAATTCATCGGCTTTTTCAAGCATATAAAGCCCGGTCATATAGACATTCGGGGTATATTGCGGCTCTTCTTCGGTGAAATATCTGTATTCTTCGCTGCCGAATACACAAATCCCGTCGGGTTGCATCAAAGGCTCGTAGAAGCGGGCGTTGTATGCATTGTGGCTTTTCCCTGCCACGCCGTGCTGCAATTCCAGGAATCTGATACCTTTTTGCCGGCAGGCCCATATATAGCCCATCGAATCGTACGGACACTCCATCAGTACCAGGCGCGGCTTGGGCGCGATTCTCAGAAGGCAGCGCAGCGACTTGCGCTTTGCATCCAGTTTCTTTACATAGCGGCGGTAGTCAAAGGAAATATTATTCTCTGCAAGAATCCTCTTAATCACATCCTCGTTTTCTATCCGGGGCCTTGTTATGCTCGACAGTCTTTCTATCAGGTGGAAAAGGGCCAACAGCCAGGATTCACTTACAATATCCTTCTCCTCAATTTCTTTCTTTTTGTAATGACCCAACAGCAAGTGGGGCTTTTCAATCATCAGACAACTGTCGACATTGGTCGAGATACCGCCTGAAATACGATGTATCATTTTATCGCCAATCCGCTTGCGGCGTTCACATCCGGTAAAAAGCCATACATCGTGATGTTTGAACACCTTGAATGGGTTATAGGCGAACAGGCTTTTCAAGACTATCTTAACGACCGGTACGGATGGCTTGATCTCGGTCTTGTCCGAGATGCCGTCAAACAAGTATAGACGCAGATAGGGCCATACGCTGACGTTACGGTAGCGGATGCTCATCACGTCATATTTGGACTCTATGTCTTTTACCAATTGAACCGCTTCAAGATAGGTCATCTGTCAATGAAATTTTCCTTGTTCTTTCAAAACAAACTTTTTCATAACACTTCGCATACATATCTGCCACGCATTGCCAGTCATAGTTGGCACGTGAGAATCTGGCGACATCATTACTCTTGAGCCAATCCTTTATCTCATCTATCCTGACATCATCAAAATCGACTACGCAGTACTGACGGCTATTGTCGGCATTGTCTACCAGAGTACCTGCAACCGCCTTGTTCACAATAGTCCTCAACCCAGTTGCATATGCCTCTATCTCAGACAATGCCTGCCCTTCTTTCCAACTGGGATGGGCATAAATGTCTGCAGCCGAATAATATTTGAATAACTCATCGCTATTCCTATAACCTATCAACTTGACTTTTCCGTCAAGTCGGTAATTGGAGATGAATTCATTAATTGCTTCTTTATCCGGTCCCTGACCTATGAGCCAATACTGATAGTCTATGTCCAGTTGCTCAAGAATCTTAAGGAATGCCAGTTGGCCTTTTCTTTCCTGCAAGGATGCCACTGTGAGAAAGACAATGGTACTATCATCTGTATTCATCTCTTGCCGAATCTTCGAACGCCACTCTTTTGAGTAATAGAACTTGGTTGTATCTACTCCATTCGGGATAATGGTGTACTTTGTTGGCGGCACACCCAGAATGTCTGTAAACTCGTTTCGAGCATCGTTTGTCAGTCCTGTGAAATAATCACAGAACGGCAGATTTCCCATATAGCGGTCACGACCCTTGACATCTGACGCCTCTCCACGATAGAATATTCCGTGACATGTAAGCAAAAGCGGTATCCTTCTTTCTTCAATCGCAAATTTGGCCGGGGAGACAACGCCTATTCCATGCAGGTGAATCAGCTCAGGCTGAGTCAATTCTATTGCCCTACGGATATTTGATTTATAGAAAGCATATCGAAATGGATTCTGATGATCAATCTTTATATAATGCTTCCATTCCCGCCAGGTCCGTACAGGATGGCAAAAGACATCCTTGAGCATCCCGATAATGGACATTTTATAGCCCACATATTGATTAGGGAATGAACAAATCTTTTGGGCACTTGATTCTGAAGTGTTGGTAGCAAAGGTGTATACCGTTACGCCTTCTACAGATTGTTTGCTCAGTTCATACACCACTTTTGCAGCCCCGGTGGTGTAATTACCTCCCGCCTCTTTGGGCAATTGCCCAATCATCAAAACGTTCATTATCCCAATAACTCTCTATATAAACGCATATACTCGTCACCCATATGCGACAATAGGAAATTCTGCTGAACAGTCAACTTGGCAGTAGATCCAATCATACTGCGCTTTACATTGTCAAGCAACAAGTCTTTTAACAACTGATATGCCTTATCGACACCATGCAGTGGCACAATAAAACCATTTTGGCCGTCAGTTATTATTTCCGGAGTTCCACCTCCATCTGTCGCTATCACAGGGATGCCGGTCGCCATAGCTTCCATAATTGAATTTGAAACACCCTCTAAGTGTACTTCACTCGTAAAGAGCATCGACACATCGGTTATCTGGAGTATTTCCTCCACATCTGACCGGCGACCGACAAACCGGATATTTTGAAGTCCGGTTTGTTTAACTATATCCCTGTACAAATCCAACTGATTCCCTTCGCCAATGGCTAAGAAACAAACATCCAGATTGTCCTCATACGCCCTCTTGGCCACTTCAATAAATGATTGCCAATCCTTTGCTTCGGTTACCCGCGCCACCATCGAGACAACGAACTTCTCCGTAATGCCTAATTCTTTTTTCTTGGCTCCTTTATCTACATTAGCTTTTATCCGGTTAAAGTCAAAACCATTATAGATAACGTGAGATTTCGCCTGAGGAGCATTTTTTGCCTTTATTCCAGACTGAGAATTGCTAACAATTGCATCTGCCTTCAAAAAAGAGAACCGTGTGGCCAATCCTCTGAAACTCAAGTTGGATACTTTATTTCCATCTGCAACAAATCCGGCAATATACCTATAGCCCATAGTACGGCTCAAAATGGGCAGTGTTATTAATTCCAATGGTGTATCTGACCAAGAATGAACAATATCCGGTTTATACTTCTTAACAACGTCCTTTATCTCCAGGAAACGCTTCAAGTGGCTGGACTCAGAATGGGTATATATCTTTATTTCCGAACCATTTATCTCCTGATATTGAACCTCAGATGGATAAATCAACGCCGCCTGTTCAACGTCTGCTTTCTTGGACAACTCGCGCACTAATTGAACCATTCTGCGTTCACGTCCGCCGCCGCCGAAACGCTGTATGACATGTAAGACTTTCATTCAAGCTATTTATCTTCCAGAGGGAAAACAGGAGTGGTATTAATATCAATATTCTCTTTTACGACCCTTGCAGGGTTGCCTGCAGCTATGCAATTTGCCGGTACGCTCTTGGTCACTACGGAGCAGGCACCAATAATTGCATTGTCGCCTATCGTTACGCCTTTGCAAATCCTCGCGTACTCGCCGATACACACATTTGAACCAATTCTTATCGGAGCATTGGCAGAAAACATCGGCTGTCGCTCCCGAGACATGTGGGGAGTATGTCGCATATAGCGACGGTCATCAGGATTAAGAGGATGATAATTGTGGTCAACAATTGTTACGAAATTTGAAATTGCGGTATCGTCCCCTATCTCTATATTATTGACACAATTGATTTTACTACCCATTCCAACCTTAGCCCACTTTCCCAGAGTCACTTTACCGTGGTTAAACGATAAAATATTTCCAAACAGTTCACTATTATCTTTAAGAACTACATCACTTGCATCTGAACCCCATTTCAGGTAGATTCCACTGTCTTTTCCAAAGAATTGGTTCCGGCCAACTAAAGTAGCTTTCTTAGATAACTCCCTAAATTGTATTCTGGCACGAACAGACTCCGGCAACAGTTTAAGCAATAGATTCTTTGCGCTCATTATGTATATGCAAATAACTGAGAAACATTTTTTTTACCTGCTGCCTCTCTGCCTGGTTCAATCCAATCCAGTAAGCTGACAGGATAGACAGGGCTCCGGCCGCCAGAGTTATGGCCAAACGCAGAGCAACAGAACTGGTCAATATATAAAAAGGCAGTGTCAAAGCCACAGCCAGCAGTGCTGATATAAGGCATGGCAAAACAGCATTCTTTATAAACAACGCTGCGGAAAAACACTCTACCTCCTTTTTTGCAAACAAGATTCTCACGAATATCACAATAAAATTAATAATAGCCTTGACCACCATACAAGTAACAGGCGGAAATCCCAACTTGAACAGAAAATAGACTATAATCAAGTCAGAAAAGAAAACTGTAGATACTGTTATCTGGTATTGCTTTATTTTGCCTGTCGCAAACACTGCTATCCACAATGGAGCTGACAAAGCGTTAAATATGGAGGCTATGATAAACAGGATACAAAACCAATTGGTATATTCCGGAACTGTCGTAAGCCACAGATTGAGTATGTAATCTATGTTCATCATTATCGGATAGGTCACTATGAACAGCAAAAAAAAGGAAATCTTTGACGTATATGCAATAAGATTATCCATATACTCATAATCTTTTGCAGCATAGGACTTTGTAATCTGAGGCTGAAAGGCAGTCTGAAAATTGCTGGTCAAGCCCGTAATGGCCCCGTTTACCTGGTGAGCTATACCCATCGCGGCATTTACAGCAAGGGGATAGAACCAGTTGACGACAATCCCGGTTCCATAGCTCACAGCAACTACAGCGGCCTGGCCAAGCAGTGCCCATCCCGAAAAACTAAAGATTTCTCTGAAGATTGTCTTGTCGTAGGCCAATCTGAACCTGGCCTCCTTGAACTTAATCCTGCAATAGATTCCAAACGAAAGATTCACCAACAACTGCAGCAGAGCGGTCAATATCCCGTATAATATCAGCTTGTCTGTATCAATTACCAACAGCAAATAGGCAAAGAAGAGCTTAAGGACAGCTTCCGCAACGCCGACAACCGCATAAAAAGTCATCTTCTCGTGGGATATGACATCGGCGATATATGGTAAGGCTATCACGCTTACCAACAATGAAAATACCGACAACTGGTAAATTATGTCGGCAGCCAACTTACGCCCTTCGGGGATATTGACTTTGGTATGGAGGAACCACAAGCCGATGGTCTCGGCAAGCAGTAAAATAATGGCGGCCATCACGACGTGCGTGGTCAGGCTCACACTGAAAACCTTGCTCAGCCTCTGGCTATCGTCGCGTCCAAGTTCGAAAGATAAAAAACGCTGTGTAGATGACGCCAGAGTGGACTTAAGAAACGTCATTAGCGCCACTACCGAGCCCACAAGGTTGAACAAGCCGAAGTCATCAACCCCAAGGGCCTTAAGCACAAGGCGGGATGAATACAACGATATCAACATCACGATGAACATCCTGATGTAGAGAACGATTGTATTCGTTACTATCCTCTTGCTGTTACCCTGATCACCTGCCATTGGTCATAGTCTTTTTGGCGTCCTTGTCAAAGTAAAGTGAACAGTATTTATTTATAAACAGGAAAAATGCGATAAAAACAAAATAGCCCCTCATCAACGGCTCAAGCAGAAAACACTCTGTCAGCAAAAAAACCATATACGGCAGAATGGCAAAAAATTTCTTGAACGAGAAATTGCTGTAGAATGGGCGGAACAACAAAATGATAAAAAACACTACCCCGACAATTCCATAGGCGATATATGCGGTCAGAAAATCGTTGTGCGTACGGATATGACGCCCCAGGTCAATACACTCTATCTGCCCGATACCAAATAAATGCTTGATTGGCGACATTTCTGCAAACAAATCAAGTTTTTTGGACCATATAAGAAAACGTCCTCCACCGGATTCTTCGTCAAACTCCTCCTGAAAACGTTTAACAAGCAGATCCAAGAAACTATATTTATACAAGATGTATATCAGAACACCGGAAGCGGCTATAATAAGCAGTTTGCCTGTAATTGACATCTTCTTATTGAGTATGACAAACAAAATGCTGCCCAGAGCTGTAGCTATCAAAGCGCCACGGCTTGCATTCATAGCCAAGGTGATAAAAGAAATTACAATAGTTGCAAGAAGGAACAAACGCAACAGTATCGATTTCTTTTTTCCATCCAGAATGAGATTTGTCGCAATTACTGTTCCACAGCCTATGGTACCACCAAAGACATTGGGATTGAGCCAGCCTGAACGGTCAAAATCCTCTGCAGTGTGGGTATATGCATACATAAAATGCTCAATATTGAGCAAGAATACCATACCCAAGATGAAAGACACCAACACAAATCCATAAGCGAATAATGACAATTCCTTCTCCGTTCGGATATATGCGGACAAAATCATTATCATTAAGATACCTATCCATAATACCCCGGTTTCTTCAAAATCGAAATACAATAACGATACTACGAAGAAATATGAAAGAGCGATGATGTATATGGCTGGAATATGGATCTTAACTCTGGTTAAAAGCCACAAGAAAAGCAGGGCGGCAAAAGGATATACGATAGAAAAAGGCAACAGGCCCACAAAAGAACAATATGATATCGTATAAAACGCCGTTACCGCAAATGGTGTAAACTCCTTTGCATACACTAGCGGAGCAAAGACCAACCCCAAGTAAACCATACGGATAGCCAAAGGATATTCTTCTACCTCCGGCCTCATCATTAACAACGTAAGGATGGCCAGGACGGCATAGTAAATCACTAATCCTATGTTCTTTCCCACTACTGGGGATTGCCTTCCGCTATTCATCAATGATCTATCTCCTTTTTAGCAAAAACTCTGCGTACTCAAAGTCCTCAACGAAATCAATATCAACAGAGCGAATCCTCGGCATTATATAAGCGTATGACTTGTCTGTGAAGTATTTCCGCTGGCGGATAATAGAGGTCTTGAATACATAAACAGCACCATTGGGATAGTAGGATACACGGTTGTCCTGACGGTTCTTCAAGTTGTCTTCAAAGATGTTCACAAAGCGGCCTTCTTCGTCAAGATACTTGTGCCAGGTCACGGGATGCGCCTCCCGGCAATAACTGACTACCGAGTCGGCACCCTTCTGTTCAAACAAATCCACTGCGCCATCTATATCTTCTGCTATACGCAACGGAGAGGTGGGCTGAAGAACCACAAACGATTCGATGGGTTTTCCTCCCTCCTTTTCCAGGCGATTTATAGTGTAGATGTAATTATCAACGGCCATTGCGGTGTCGGTTGCGAGTTCGGCAGGACGCATGAAGGGCAACTCCGCGCCGTATTCAACAGCAATCCGCGCTATCTCCTCGTCTTCTGTTGAGACAATCACGCGATCTATATGCTTTGCCTTCAAGCCTTCCTCTACAGCATAAGCTATAAGGGGCTTGCCGTTCAATGGTCTGATGTTTTTGCCTGGCAGGCCTTTAGATCCGCCTCTGGCAGGAATAATTGCTATCATTAGTTTATCAGTCCCTCTTAAATATATCCCTCGTATATACCTTGTCGGCGACATCGTCCAGGGTTGCGTCGTAGCGGTTGGCTATGATGGCGTTGGAGAGGCGCTTGAATTCGGCCAGGTCGTTGACGACACGGCTGCCGAAGAAGGTAGAGCCGTCGGCGAGCGTGGGCTCGTAGACGATGACCTTGGCGCCTTTGGCCTTGATGCGCTTCATAATGCCCTGGATGGCGCTCTGGCGGAAGTTGTCGCTGCCGGTCTTCATCGTAAGGCGGTAGACGCCCACAACCACTTCGTGTTCTCGGGTGGAATCGTAGGCGCTGGAGGCGGTGTAATAGCCGGCCTTGCCCAGGACGCGGTCCGCAATGTAATCTTTGCGGGTGCGGTTGGAATCTACGATGGCCTTGATGAGGTTCTCCGGCACGTCGTTGAAATTTGCCAGCAACTGCTTGGTGTCCTTGGGCAGGCAGTAGCCGCCGTAGCCGAAGCTGGGGTTGTTGTAGTGTGTACCGATACGGGGATCCAGCCCGACGCCCTCTATGATTGCCTGTGTGTCAAGGCCTTTCATCTCGGCGTAAGTGTCCAGTTCGTTGAAGAAGGACACGCGCAGGGCGAGGTAGGTGTTGGCGAAGAGCTTGACCGCCTCGGCCTCGGTGCTGCCCATAAAGAGGACGGGGATGTCGCTCTTTAGGGCGCCTTCCTGGAGCAGGGCCGCGAATGTCTCGGCGGCCTCGCGGAGGGATGCCCGATCAAGTCGGGCATGACGATCGTCGTCACCCCCGGCGTGCAGAGCGTCACCCACGGCTGCCCGATCAGGTCGGGCATGACGATCGTCGTCACCCCCGGCGTTCAGAGCGTCACCCACGGCTTGACCGGGGGTCTCGTCGTACCCGACGATGATGCGGCTCGGATACAGGTTGTCGTACAGCGCCTTGCTCTCGCGCAGGAACTCCGGTGCGAAGATGATGCGCGGAACCACTACCTTGAAACTGCCGTCAGAGAGGCGTTCGCGATAAGAAAACTTTTCACGGGCGGCGCGGGTATAACCCACCGGGACGGTCGATTTGATGACCATTACCGCATCGGGATTGACCTCCAGCACCAGGTTGATGACCTCCTCTACGTGAGTGGTATCAAAGAAATTCTTCTTGGGGTCATAGTTGGTGGGGGCGGCAATCACCACAAAGTCTGCGTCGCGATATGCCGCACGGCCATCCAGCGTAGCAACAAGGTTCAAAGGTTTCTCTGCCAGATACTGCTCTATATACTCGTCTGCTATGGGCGAGATACGGGCGTTTATCTTATCGACCTTTTCCGGCACAACATCCACGGCGATAACTTGGTGGTGCTGTGCCAGAAGAGTCGCTATAGAAAGGCCTACGTAGCCGGTACCTGCAACTGCTATCTTCATTGATTAA
>JAFZBQ010000101.1 GCA_017561665.1 Bacteroidales bacterium
ACCATCACGGCATAGAGGCCTCCTGGAAGAATCTCAAGAAGCCGTCGTGGCAGCGGATAGTGCTGCTGCTTGGCACCGCCGCCTTCATAGTGGCGCTGGCCCTTGGCGCACTGGAGCACGACCACGAGCCCTCCGCAGGCCCCCATTTGAACATATTTGACGAGTACTGGATCAATTTGCTGTTCGCAATATGCTCCCTGTTCGTGCTCTGGTTCACTGCGGTTGGTGGCGAGCACTTCGTGCAGGACCATCTCTGGAACCACGTCATCAAAAAGCACTTCCTCGGCATCTTCCTCTGGAGTTTCGGGGCGCTGCTGGTGATCGGCATCGCCATGCACTTCTTTGATCTGGAAGCGCTGGTGAAAGGTAATATCCCGTTTATGATACTGCTGGCGGTGCTCATCGGCCTCATCCCGGAGTCCGGCCCGCATCTGATATTCGTGACCTTGTTTGCCGGCGGTATGATACCGTTCTCGGTAATGATGGCCAGCTGCATCAGCCAGGACGGTCACGCCAGCCTGCCGCTTCTGGCCCAGAGCAAGCGCGGTTTCGTCCGTGCAAAACTCTTAAACGCGGCGGTTGCGGCCGTCGCGGGTTATGTCCTGTACTTCTGCGGGATTTAAATCCTGTCTTTGATATTGTAGTTGTTGCGTCCGGCCGAGTTGCGTGAGATAAGCTCTGCGATGAAACCGGTCAGGAACAGCATCACGCCTATCAGCAGGCAGACTATGGCCACGTAGAACAGCGGTTGGTCGGCAACCTGGCGGAAGGAGAGACCGTGGCTCTGGCGTACCAGTTTTTCAACTATCAGCCATACTGCGCAAATGAAGCCGGCAATGAACATAAGCGTGCCGACAACTCCGAACAGGTGCATCGGCTTGCGGCCGAACTTCTGCAGGAACCAGATGGTCATCAAATCCAGGAAGCCGTTCATGAAGCGCTCCATTCCGAATTTGCTGGAGCCGTATTTGCGGGCCTGGTGCTTGACGACCTTCTCGCCGATGTGCTCGTAGCCGGCGTTCTGGGCCAGATAGGGGATAAAGCGGTGCATCTCGCCGTAGACCTCGATGCTCTTTACGACCTCATTGCGATATGCCTTCAGGCCGCAGTTCATGTCGTGCAGCTTGATGCCGGTGACCTTGCGGGCGGCCCAGTTGTATATCTTGGAGGGGATGTTCTTGGTGATGGCGTTGTCGTAGCGCTTCTTCTTCCAGCCGCTGACAAGGTCGTAGCCGTCCTCGCGAATCATCCGCATCATCTCCGGTATCTCGGCGGGGTCGTCCTGCAGGTCGGCGTCCATAGTGACCACGATGTCGCCCTGCGCCGCCTCGAAGCCGCAGTAGAGCGCCGCCGACTTGCCGTAATTGCGGCGGAAACGGATGCCGTGCACGTTGCCGTAGGTCTGCTTCAGCTCGCAGATCTTATCCCAGGAGCCGTCGGTGCTGCCGTCGTCCACCATTATCACCTCGTAGCTGACGCCCTTGGGCTCCAGCTCGGCGTGGATTTTTTCCAGCAACTCGGTCAGCGATTCCTCTTCGTTAAAGAGAGATATGACTATGGAGAGGTCCATCGTTATGCCAGTTCGTCTTCTTTATTGCCGTCAGCAAAAATATCCTTCTTGGTTGTGGAGGAGTTGGCTATTGCAGCCACGATGAGGCCGAACAGGAAGTCCTTGATAAAGGAAGAGAAGAAGGCGATGCGGGGGAAGTGCTCCATCATACGGTCCACGATGCCCTGGCTCTCTGCCGGGAATTGTGCCATGGAGGTCTCCATAGCTTCCGTAACCTTGTCGGCGAGGCCGGGGAACAGCCAGGCGTATGCCGCTGCATCGTAGAATGCGCAGATCAGGGACGAGAACAGCACGGTGCAAAGGGCAAAGCTCATGGCGCTGCCGCCGGTGGCTGCGGCGAACTGCTTCATGAAGATGACCAGCAGCCATACGGATGCCACGGTGCGGACGATGAACATCGCAATGCTCAGGAAGCCGCTTTCCGGGAACAGGTAAGTAACTGTATTGCAAGCAATGGTGATGAGTGCCAGCAGCAAACCCTTGACTGCGGCCTGGCTCCATTTGTAGCCGTTGGAGATTTCGCTCATAGTGATTCCTATTAATTAATGATACGCAAATGTAATAATTTGTTTTAACTTTGCACGGATATACACACCTAAGATTAACCAGTTAAATTATTCATATAATGATTAAAATCACTTTTCCCGACGGAGCTGTGAAAGAGTACGACAAGGGCATCACCGCCTATGAAATCGCCATGGGCATCAGCCCCAGGCTGGCGGCAGATGTGATTGTGGCCTCCGTGAACGGGGAGATTTACGATCTGGACCGCCCCATCGAGTGCGATGCAGAGCTCAAACTGCACAAATGGGAAGACAAAGAGGCCAAGAAGGCCTTCTGGCACTCCTCCAGCCACCTTATGGCAGAGGCCCTGGAGGCGCTCTATCCCGGCATCAAGTTCGGTATCGGCCCCGCCATCGACAACGGTTTCTATTACGATGTCGACCTGGGCGAGCAGCAGATTTCCGAGGAGGACCTGCCCAAGATAGAGGCCAAGATGCTGGAACTGGCCCGCGCCAAGGAAACCTTTACCCGCACCGAGGTGGCCAAGGCAGATGCCATGGCAAACTTCAAGAAAAAGGGCGACCAGTATAAATGTGAACTGATTGAGGGCCTGGAAGACGGCACCATATCGTTCTATACCAACGGCAACTTCACCGATTTGTGCCGCGGACCTCACCTGCGTGACACAAGCATGATAAAGGCCATCAAACTTCTGAGCATCGCCGGTGCATACTGGCGCGGCGACGAGCACAACAAGATGCTGACCCGTATCTACGGCATAACCTTCCCCAAGAAGAGCATGCTGGACGAATATCTGGTTATGCTGGAAGAGGCCAAGAAGCGCGACCACCGCAAGCTGGGCCGCGAAATGGAGCTGTTCACCTTCTCCAACAGGGTGGGACAGGGCCTGCCGCTCTGGCTCCCCAAGGGTGCCGACCTGCGCGGCCGTCTCCAGGATTTCCTTCAGAAGGTACAGAAGAAATACGGCTATCTGCCCGTCATCACTCCGCATATCGGCAGCAAGGACCTCTACGTGACTTCCGGCCACTGGGCACACTACGGCGCCGACAGTTTCCGCCCCATCACCACTCCGCAGGAGGGTGAGGAGTATCTGCTCAAGCCCATGAACTGCCCTCACCACTGCGAGATCTACCGCAGCAAGCCCCGCTCTTACAAGGACCTGCCGCTCCGTTTTGCAGAGTTCGGTACCGTATATCGTTACGAGCAGAGCGGCGAGCTGCACGGCCTGACCCGCGTGCGCGGTTTTACACAGGACGACGCCCACCTCTTCTGCCGTCCCGACCAGATCAAGGAGGAGTTCTGCAAGGTCATCGATATCATTCTTTATGTGTTCAAGACTTTGAAATTCAAGGACTTCACCGCACAGGTGTCGCTCCGCGACCCCAATAATAAAACCAAGTATATCGGCAGCGACGAGAACTGGGCCAAGGCAGAGCAGGCCATCATAGACGCAGCAGCGGAGAAGAATCTTCCCACCGTTGTAGAGCTCGGCGAGGCTGCATTCTACGGTCCCAAGCTGGACTTTATGGTTAAGGACGCCCTGGGCCGCAGCTGGCAGCTGGGTACCATCCAGGTCGACTACAACCTGCCGGAGCGTTTCGAATTGGAATATACCGATTCCAACAACGGCAAGTCCCGTCCGGTTATGATTCACCGCGCCCCGTTCGGCAGCCTCGAGCGCTTTGTCGCAGTGCTGCTCGAGCACACCGGCGGCAAGTTCCCTCTGTGGCTGGCTCCCGACCAGGTGGCCATCCTGCCCATCAGCGAGAAATACAACGATTTTGCAAAAAAAGTTTGCGAATTACTTGAAAATTACGAAATTCGCGCCCTAATCGACGACCGTAACGAGACGATTGGCAAGAAGATACGCGAAAATGAGCTCAAGCACATACCGTTCATTGTCGTGGTAGGAGAGAAAGAAGAGGCGTCCGGCAGCGTGGCCGTACGCAAGCAGGGAGGCGAAAATCTCGGCACTATGTCGATAGAGGATTTTGCAAAATACCTTACAGACGCAGTAAAAGAAGAACTTAATTAGGAGGACACTACTATAGCAAACTCAAATTACAGACCGCCCAAGCCGAAACCGGCTCCGCGGAAACCCCAGGCGGCTCGCCAGAACAAGGACGAAGACGACCACAGGGTTAATGAGCAGATTACTGCGCCTCAGGTAAGAGTTGTGGGGGACAATGTTCCCGAGCAGGGTGTTTACCCGCTGTCCAAAGCTCTTGAAATGGCTGCCGAACAGGAACTTGACCTGGTGGAAATAGCTCCCACGGCAGTGCCGCCCGTCTGCAAGATAATTGACTATCAGAAGTTCAAATATCAGCAGCGCAAGAAACTCAAAGAGCAGAAGGCCAACGCCTCCAAGGTGGTCATCAAGGAGATCCGTTTCGGCCCCCAGACAGACGAGCACGACTACAACTTCAAGCTCAAACACGCGCAGAGCTTTTTGCAGGACGGCTTCAAGGTCAAGGCCTACGTCTTCTTCCGCGGCCGTTCTATCCTCTTCTCCGAGCAGGGAGAAAAGTTGCTGCTCAGGTTTGCAGTAGAGTTGGAGGATTATGGCAAGGCAGAACAGATGCCTAAACTGGAGGGCAAGCGTATGATAATGATGATTGCCCCCAACAAAAAGAAATAGTTTTAAGAACCTAAATATTAGAGACAATGCCTAAAATGAAAACCAATTCCGGTTCAAAGAAGCGCTTTACGCTCACCGGATCGGGAAAAATCAAGAGAAGACACGCTTATCACAGCCACATTCTCACTAAGAAGACCAAAAAGCAGAAACGCAATCTCGACCACGTAGCCATCGTAGAGAAGGTAGACGTCAAGAGAATCAAAGAGTTGTTGGTCAGGTAAACATTTATTAACCGAAAGTTCAGCATTTGAAAGTCCCCTGAAAAACGGGGCGCTGACTGTCAAAAACTATTAAACTATGCCAAGATCGGTAAATTCGGTAGCTTCAAGAGCTCGCCGCAAAAAAGTCCTGAAACAGACCCGCGGTAATTTCCTTTCCAGGAAAAACGTCTGGACGGTTGCTAAGAATACCTACGAGAAAGGTTTGACCTATGCATACCGCGACCGCAAGAACAAAAAGCGCACTTTCCGCGCTCTCTGGATCACTCGTATCAATGCCGCAGCACGCCAGCACGGTATGACTTACTCCCAGTTCATGGGTGCTATCCACGCTCAGAACGTAGGTCTCAACCGCAAGGTGCTCGCTGACCTGGCGATGAACAATCCGCAGGCATTCGAAGCGATCATCAACTCTGTAAAGTAAGTTGTCGCTTAAGAACTTCACTTCCAACAAGTGGGTCAAGTTCGCCTTCTGGGGTATCCTGTATTGCCTTTGGGTAATCTGGCTTAAAAATCCCTGGTGGTTTCTTGGCCTTATTGTTGTTTTTGACATGTGCGTCACAAAGAAGGTCAACTGGACCTTCTGGAAGCCGAGGTACAAAGAGGGGCAGAAGCCCAATGTCTTCCTGGACTGGCTGGATGCAATCATCTTTGCCGTCATCGTGGTGACATTCATCAACATCTTCTTCTTCCAGTCGTTCAAGATACCTTCTTCGTCCATGGAAAACACCCTGATGACAGGGGATTTCCTGTTTGTGGACAAGATGCGCTACGGCCCCCGCATTCCCGAGACTCCGCTCACGATACCGTTTACCCACAACACCTGGCTCGGCGGCAAGAAATCTTACTCCGAGGCTGTCAAGTGGGACTATCGTCGGCTGAAGCCTCTGGGGCGCGGAATCCGCCGCGGCGACTGCGTAGTGTTCAACTTTCCTCACGGTGACACCGTTTTGAGCCGCGTTCCGGCAGAAGATTACTACGCACACGTGCGCATCAACGGCCGCGAGTACTCGCAGAGGGCCTTCGGGCCGGTTATCGCCCGTCCGGCGGACAAGGCGGACCACTATGTGAAACGTCTGGTGGCTATGCCGGGCGACACCCTCAAGGTGGAGGGCGGCCTGGTCTACATAGACGGCGAGCAACAGGAGGTTTATCCCGGCATCCAGTTCACCTACAGGGTGGAGACCGATGGTACGCCTATAAGCCGTGTGGCGTTGGAAAAGCTGGGAATCGATCCTACGCAGATCCATTACGACGCCCAGCTGCCCGGCTATCTGGAGTTGCCGCTCACAGCCGCCGCCTACAAGGAGATCGTAAAGATGTCCAACGTGAAAACCGCTTCCGTCAATCTGGATAATTATCCCGGCGAATATCTCGATTCGTACAAGATGATCTTCCCCTTTGACGACCGCGGATTCACCCGCGACAACTACGGTCCCATCTGGATTCCGGCAAAGGACTCTACAGTGACGCTCACTCAGGAGAACATCGCGCTCTACCGCAGGATAATATCTGTGTACGAACACAATAACTTTGAAGAGAGGGGAGGGAAGTTCTATATCGACGGCCAGGAGGTGACCACATACACCTTCAAGCAGGATTACTATTTCATGATGGGCGACAACAGGCACAACTCGCTCGATTCCCGCTACTGGGGCTTCGTTCCGGAAGACCACATAGTGGGTACGCCGGCCATAATCTGGCTCTCCAGGGATGCCCGGGGCAAGGTTCGCTGGCGCAGGATCGGAAAGTTTGTGCTTAATTCATAAAAAATTTTGGTTTTTTCATTAAAAATCAAGATATTTGCAGCCCTTAAAAAGCAGAAAAAATAAAAAATAGCATATTATGTCACGAGTTTGTCAGGTTACAGGTAAGAAGAGGATGATTGGAAACAATGTTTCCCACTCCCGCAGACGCACCAAACGCGAATTCGCTCCCAACCTCAAAACCAAGAAGTTTTGGTCAGAGGAAGAGGGTCGCTTTATTACACTCAAGGTCTCTTGCAACGGCATGAAGACCATCTACAAGAACGGTCTTGCCGAGACTTTGAAGAAGGCAGAGGCTAAAGGTTTGATTAAAATCGCTTAATTTTTGAAGTTATGGCAGGAAAGAAAGGCAATAGGGTACAGGTTATCCTTGAGTGCACCGAGCAGAAGAACAGCGGTGTTCCCGGTATGTCCCGTTACATTACCACCAAGAACAAGAAGAACACTCCCGACAAGCTGGAGCGTATGAAATACAACCCCTACCTCCGCAAGATGACTCTTCACAGGGAGATTAAATAGTAACAATTAAATAACAGCATACTATGGCAAAGAAAGCGGTCGCAACATTCGGCGGTGACAGGAAAGATCAGAAGACTGTCGTCAAGTGCATCCGTATGGATAAGAACGGTCGTACCGGTTCCTATATTTTCAAAGAGGAGCTCGTACCCGCTGACAAGGTTAAGGAATTTTTCGCCAAGACTCAGAATTAAGTTTTTGAGCCCGAAGGCATGAGGTATATGTAGAGACGAAGCCTGTGGCCTCGTCTTTATTTTTTTAAGGTATGGCAACATTTCTCTGGGATGAAATAGTATTCGGCCCCATCCACAGCCGGCGTGTGGGCCGTTCGCTGGGCATCAACCTGCTGCCCCGCGAGGCCAAGGTGTGCACCTTCGACTGCGTCTATTGCGAATGCGGCGGCCTCAAGCGTGGCGCCGCCAAGCATCCGCTGCCGACCCTCGGGCAGGTTCGGGAGGCCATAGAAGGCCGTTTCGCCGCCCTGGCAGCCGAAGGCACAGGTATCGATTCGATATCTTTCACCGGCAACGGCGAGCCGACCCTACATCCCGATTTTGCCGCAATTATCGGCATCACCCTGGCGGCCCGCGAGAAGTGGTTCCCGAAGGCGGTGGTCAGCGTCTTTACCAATGCCACCCGTCTG
>JAFZBQ010000013.1 GCA_017561665.1 Bacteroidales bacterium
TCCGCCACCGCTACGGTAAGGAGGAGTTCAACAAGGTCAGCCGGTTCGTAATGGAGATAGACCGCAAGTATCTTGACGGTGACGTGCCGCAGGCCTCGGCCTTCGACGATTTCGGCGGCGGATTCGGCAGTTTCGGCGGCTATGGACGCACTTCCGGCAGCACATCCACCGGCAAATGGGCTCCCAACTACGGGCGGCCTGCGGCGCCGGTTCAGCGTCCCCAGCGCAGCGAACCCGCCTTTCGTCAGCCCTCATCTCCGGTCACATCCGCCAGGCCCAAAGGGCCGACGGTGCGCCACACCCCTGCTGCCGATTTCAAGCCAGACAATCCTAATGACATCCGCGTCGGCATGCGGGTGGAACACAACATCTTCGGCTTCGGGACAATCCTCTCTCTGGAGGGCAGCGGCGGCGACGCCAAGGCCGAATTCCAGACCGACGGCGGCGAAATCAAAAAACTTATCCTCAAATACGCCAAATTGAGGATTTGCAAGGATTAGTGGCACAACATTTGCAACCTTTTTACATTGAATTTTTCATAGTTTAGGTTATGGTTAAGGTAGGAGGCCGGCATCCGAAAGGGGTCGGCCTCTGAGTTTATCCAAGCGCATCGAAAGCGTCGGGCATATAGTTCACCTCCACCACTTCCCCGTCACAGACCAGGACAGTCACCACATCGAATTTTATCTCCTTGAAAGTAGGATGCTGCACATAGAAGGCCCTGGCGGCCCGGATCAATTTGCGGCGTTTGTCGGCCGTGACATTCTCGCCAGGGTCGAATCCGTCGCCGGCATTCAGCGTCTTGACCTCAACTATCCGCACGCTGGCGGCGTCTTCCATCACCAGGTCCACCTCCAAATGACCGCTGCGCCAGTTGCGCGAAATAAGATTCAGCCCGATTCCCCTCAGGTAATCGAGCGCGGCGGCTTCTCCCCTTCTTCCCAACTCACCTTTGCTGTTCACGGCTATTCCTTTTTATTGTAGAAAACCAGAAACTTGACGATGCAGAGCAATATGAACACCACCAGCAATATCTCAAGAGACATCCTGTTGTAGTTGAGGGTGAATATAGTCTCCTGCTCCGGGTTGCCGCTGCCTTTGTAGTCGGCATTTGGCTTGGATGCGGCTGGATATGCCCACTTCCGCACAATCAAACCGTCCTCCAGCCACGCCACACCACCGTTGGAGCGGTTGAATGTCATCAGAAGCTTGACATCGGCCAGCGCCGTTTCACACTCTTCGGGCAGTCCTTCGATTTCGTAGGGTGACACAACCATAAAGTCCATCCCCTGACCCAGCGCCGATTCACGCATGGCAGCAATCTTCTCCACTCCGTGGCGGCGGATAAACTTGTCGGGATGATAGATAGTCATCAGCAGCAGGTTGCGGCGGCGCAGGATATCCTCGGCGATGTTGCGGCCGTCGGCGGTTTCTATCACGAAATCGGCGTCGGAGGCAGAAGCACCGCCGTCGGAGACCATCTCGGTAACGGTATCGACGTATGTCCAGGTGGAATCGGGCAGGTTTTCAAGAGAGAATGTCTGCTTGATGCCATCCTTCTCATAAATGAACTGCGTGTCGTATTCAGGTGCGGCTTCCGCCTTGGTTCCGGCGGTGATTTCGCCGCCCCCCTTGTATGGTGTGAATTCCTGAAGCGGCGCCACGCGGAAAGTACGAATCAGAATAAACGCCGCCAGGGCGGTGAACATCGCCACGAACACCCACTCCCAGAAGGGATAACTGTGCTCGGAGATCTTCTTGCGGAAGATGAAGATTATCAGCGCACACGGGAACAATATCAGATTCTTGAAGAAGGTCTGCCAGTTGGTCAGATGGACTGCCTCGCCAAAGCAGCCGCAGTCGGCTATCGGGTTGAAGATGGCCAGATAGAGCGTAAGCGGCGTGAAGACCGCCAGCAGCAGAAACGCCACCCAGGCAAACACGCGGATGCGGAGCCGCAGCAGCAGCGCCACGCCGGTAACGAATTCCAGCAGGGACAGAGTCACCCCTATCACCAGCGCAGCCGGGGACATGAATCCAAGATAGAAGGCCTCGAGATACTCCTTGATAATCAAAGAGGTACCCACCGGTGCCAGCAACTTCACAAACCCGGAAAAGATGAACACCAGCCCTACTATCAAGCGGCACAGCCTCGTTAAGCCTTTCATAATTTCTTCTTGATTTTATCGAAGATATCCGCCGGCGCCATAATCCGGCCGGTTTCAGGATCGGCGCAGTCGATACGGATGAAATTGGGGTCGTTTGCGCAGCACTCGCGATAGACGTCACGCACCCTCTTCTGAAACTCGATGTCGGCCTCGTGGATGTCCTGCGCGCCGTCCAGATAGTCGCGGTCGCTGCCGCTGCGGGTATGCTGCAGTTCGCTCTCCACAAAATCGATGGGAACGTCCAGGAACAGATTCAGGTCGGGCTGCGGAATCTTGAACACGTTGTATTCGAGGTCGAATATCCACTCGCGCAGCTTGAGGGCCTTCTCGCGGTCGGGCAGTTTGGCGGTCTGGAAAGCGATGTTGCTGTAGACATAACGGTCCAGCACCACCGTGCAACCTGCCTCCAGCCACTCGTTTATCTGGGCAGCGGCGGCGTGGCGGTCCTCAGCGAACAACAGTGCCACCAGCTGCGGATGCACGGCGTCGTTGGCGCCGTATTCCCCTTTCAGGAAGTTGGAAATGAGCTCGCCGAACACCGGCGCATCGTACCTCGGGAAATGGAGGTATTTGAGCTTCTTACCGCTCTCTTCCAGATAATTGCACAGCATCTTGAGCTGCGTGGACTTCCCCGCCCCATCGAGACCTTCCAGAACTATTAGCATATCCGTTTCGGTTTTTGTCTATCTTTGCAAATATAACTTTTTCTTCGGATAAAATGGCACCGGGAATCAAGATAATGGGAATCGTGAACATCAATTCCGATTCGTTTTTCTGTGGCAGCCGGGTGGCTGGCGAAAAGGAGTTCTGCGACCGCGTGGAGAAGCTTTTTGCCGACGGCGCGGACGTGGTGGACATCGGCGCCTGCTCTTCCCGGCCTGGGAGCGAGTATCCCGGAGTGGCGGAGGAATGGCTGCGGCTGGAGCCTATGCTGATGATTGTCCGCGAGCGGTTCGCCGGAAAACGCTTTTCGATCGACACCTTTTCCAGCGAGATTGTGCGCCGCGCTTTCTGCATAATCGGGCCATTTATCGTGAATGACATCACATCCGGCCAGTCCGACCCTGATTTGCTGCCGCTGGTAGCCCGCCTGGATTTGCCGTACATCGCAATGCACAACCAGATACCGCCGGCCATCGAGGGGATTGAAATCCGCCGTATCGCCGACGGCGAAGGCGACATCGTGGCCCGCGTGGCGGGATTCTTCCGCAATTTTGAGGGGCGCGCGGCAGAGACCGGACTAAATGACTGGATCCTGGATCCCGGCTTCGGCTTCGGCAAGGATGTAGATGAGAATCTTGAGCTTCTGGACCGGCTTGACGAACTGAAAGTCTTTGGCCGCGAAATACTGGCGGGCATCTCCCGCAAGCGTATGACATACCAGCGCCAGGGCCATAAACCGGAAGACGACGAGACTCTCGCCGAGACACGTCGTCTTCAGAAAATTGCCGTATCAAAAGGTGCAACTTGGCTCAGAGCCCATGATGTGGAAGGACTCGCGACGGGCAGAAAATGACCGTAGCATAAAAGAACTTGCGACCGGCGCTAACGGATGTGACAGGGAGCAAGTCTTTTATGCGAGGCTTCTGCCCGGAGCGTTATTTCACCTCCCAGGTGGAACCGCTGTGGAGCAGTTCGTCCACTGAGTGAACCTTGGCTGCTGCGGTAACTTCCTGCAGCTGCTTCTCCACGTTCTCATCGTAGGTGGAATCCGCTACGTTGCGGATTACGCCCAGGGCTACCGGCAGGTCCTCCTTCATATCAATCAGCATGCTGTGCATGAAGGTGTCTTTGGTGTCGGCGTGGTGAACCAGGATGTCATCCATAGTGTATCCGTCCTGGCCGATAGTGACGGCCTTCAACGCGCCGTTTTCCAGCACCAGACCCTTGTCGTTGTTTGCACCGAAAATCATCTTTTCTCCGTCGCGGAGGATGATGGTCTTGTCGGCACGGACCTCACGGGCCGAGATGGCGGCGTGTGCGCCATCGTTGAAAATCATGCAGTTGGTGAGCATCTCACACACCGATGCGCCCTTGTGCAGCGCTGCGGCGAGGAATATCTCCTGATTGGTCTTCATATCTACGTCGAGGCCGCGGGCAAAGAAGGTGCCGCGGGCGCCGATTACAAGCTGGCCGGGGGTGAAGGGATTCTCCACTGTGCCGTAGGGCGATGTCTTGGTGATGGCGCCGAACTTGGATGTCGGGCTGTACTGTCCCTTGGTGAGGCCGTAGATCTGGTTGTTGAATAGGATGATGTTCAGGTCGACATTACGTCTGATGGCGTGGATGAAGTGGTTGCCGCCGATTGCCAGCGCATCACCGTCACCGCAGGCCTGCCAAACGCTGAGTTCGGGGCGGGCCACCTTGAGGCCGGTGGAAAGCGCCGTGGCGCGACCGTGAATGCCGTGGAAACCGAAGGTATCCATATAGTAAGGCAGACGGCTGGAGCAGCCGATACCCGATACCACCACGAATTTCTCCTTGGGAAGGTCGAGCGATTCCGCCACTGCGGGCAGAGAGCGCTGGAGTGCTGCCAGAACGGCGTGATCGCCGCAGCCGGGGCACCAGCGTACCTCCTGGTTACTCTTGAAATCTTGTGCTGTATATTTCATGATATCGTCCTCCCTATAAAACTGCTTTAGCTGCCTCTACAATCTCGGTCACAATGAACGGCTGTCCCTGCACCTTGTTGTACTGCAGATACTTGAACTCCGGCAGGCGGGCGCGCAGATAGTCGGCAAACTGACCGCTGTTGAGCTCGCAAACCATAATTTTCTTATAGCCCTTGAAGACCTCGGCGGTGTTCTTGGGCAGAGGGTTGATGTAGTCGAAGTGAGCCAGCGAAACACTCTTGCCTTCTGCCTGCAGCTGCTTTGCAGCGGTGTACAGGTGGCCGAAGGTACCGCCCCAGCCCACCAGCAGCAGGTCGCCCTTGGCCTCGCCGAATACTTCCAGGTCGGGAATGAAATCGGCCACGGCGGCAACCTTCCTGGCACGCTGTTCTACCATGAAGGCATGGTTTTCAGGATCGGAAGAGATGGTGCCGGCAGGGTTCTTTTCCAGACCGCCCACGCGGTGCTCCAGACCTGCCTTGCCGGGAATTGCCCAGGAACGGACAAAGGTCTTGGGATCGCGCTCGAACGGTTTGAAATTGCCTTCGCAGGATTCGATGATCGGCGGCTTGATGGCGGGATAGTCCTTCATTGAAGGAATCTTCCACGGCTCGCTGCCATTGCCCAGGAAGCCCTCTGTGAGCAGGATGACGGGCATCATATGCTCCAGGGCCAGCTTGGCGGCGTTGAATGCTGCGTCAAAGCAGTTGGACGGCGAGTGGGCCGCCACGATGCAGATGGGGCATTCGCCGTTGCGGCCGTAAAGGGCCTGTGCCAGGTCGGTCTGCTCCGTCTTTGTGGGGATACCGGTGGAGGGGCCGCCGCGCTGCACGTCCACAATCACGAGCGGCAGCTCGGTAATCATCGCCAGGCCCATCGCCTCGCTCTTGAGGCTAAGGCCGGGGCCGGAGGTTGTGGTGGCAGCCAGGGCTCCGCCGTATGCGGCGCCTATTGCGGTGCAGATGCCGGCAATCTCGTCCTCAGCCTGCATCGTCTTCACGTTCAGGTTCTTATGAATCGCAAGCTCCTCCAGGATGGCGGTTGCGGGGGTTATGGGATAAGAGCCGCAGAAGAGCTGCAGGCCCGCCTTCTCGGCAGCAGCGATAAGGCCCCATGCCACAGCCTGGTTGCCGTTGATGTTGCGGTAGGTGCCCTTGGGCAGATCTGCCGGCGCCACGGTATAGGTGTTGGCGATGGCCTGGATGTTGGCGGCGTAGTTGTAGCCGTCGAACAGGACCTTCTTGTTGGGTTCCACCAGCTGCGGTTTCTTCTTGCCGAACTTCTTCTCCAGATAGGCGTATGTGTACTCCAGTGGCCTGTTGAACAGGTAGAAGCACATACCCAGGGTGAACATGTTCTTGGAGCGGAGGATCGACTTGGGGTCAAGGCCGCTGTCGGCCAGACTCTCTTTCGTAAGGCTGGTGATGGGGGCCCAGATGATGTTGCGGTCCTCTATCTTGAGCTCGGCGACGGGATCGTCTGTCTTGAAGCCCGCCTTCTGGAGCAGCGCCTCGGTGAATGAGTCCACGTCCACTATAATGGTAGCGGTGCTCTTGGCCCACTTTGCATTGGCCTTGAGGGCTGCGGGGTTCATGGCAACCAGCACGTCGCAGAAGTCGCCCGGGGTGTTGATACCCTCGCTGCCGAAGTGCACCTGAAATCCCGACACGCCGGAGACGGTTCCCTGCGGAGCCCGGATCTCTGCCGGATAGTCGGGGAATGTAGAAATCTCGTTGCCGTAGAGGGCCGATGCATCTGCGAACAGTGTGCCCGTCAGCTGCATACCGTCGCCTGAGTCGCCGGCAAATCGGATTACAACATCCTTTGCATCAATAACTTTGTGATTCATAGTTTGGTTTTTGGCTTTTTACAGCAAGTGAGGGCAATCATACTTGATTCCCCTCACCTGTAAGAATTATCTTATGGGTAAGACTTACTGGATCTGAGTGGGAGCCACCTTTTCTGCCGGTACGCCCAGCGCAGCCTTTGCCAGCGGCAGAAGGTCTACACTCTGTGCTTCGTTGTAATATACCAGCGGATTGGCACCCATCTCAAATACGAACAGCAAACCTTTGTCTTTTGCTATCTTGGAGATGGTATTGCGTGCCTTCTCGAAGATGGGGGCGTAGAGAGTCTGCTCCAGCTGGCTCAGATCCTGCTGAGCGGTCTGCTGGAACTGCTGGATACGCTGAATCATCTCCTGAAGCTCAGCTTCCTTGGACTCTTTGATTGCCTGGGTCCAGGTTGCCTGCTTCTGCATGTAGGTATTATATTTATTGTTGTACTCTACCTGCATAGACTCCATCTCGTCCATAAGCTCCTTCTGGTAGTTCTGAAGCTTTACGCGGGCCGAATCGGCATCGGCGGTAAGCATCACCAGTTCGGAGGTATTGATGTGTCCGAATTTGACATTCTGTGCAGACAGCGTAAACGCCATGCACGCCATCAAAAGGATTAGTGTGAGTTTTTTCATAATTACGTGGTTATCTTAAATAATCTATTACAGCGTTGGTGAGGTCGTACTTGGGATCCTTGTACACGATACCGGTGGTTACGGTAAGGTCAAGCACAAGGGAACACCCGCGGCTTGCCGCGACCTTCTGGATTGCAGTCTCAACGACCTCCTGGATGGGAGAGATGAGCTTCTCGGAACGTTTGGTAAGAACGCCTTCCTCTCCGAAATACTTTTCTTCCTTCTCTTTCATAGCCTTTTCCTTGGCAATGATCTCATTTTCCTTTGCCTGCTGGGAAGCGGCAGAAAGAGACTGTTTGCGGCTCATATAGTCGCGATAGAGTGCGTCAATGGCGTCAGCATCCTTCTGGATGTCGGCTTTGTACTTTTCTGCAAGTGTATTGAGTTCATTCTGGGCATCCAGATATTCTTGTATGCAACTCAGAATCTTCTCTGTGTCAACATAGCCTACAGACTGGGCTGCGGCGGGCAGAACTGCCATAAAGCAGATTGCGAGAATAACAAATACCTTTTTCATATCTTCTAAGTTTTAAAATTGTTGTCCTATAGTAAAGTGGAACTGGCTTCTTTCATCGGCCGGTCCGTCAAATCCGTAACCCCAGTCAACACCAAGCATACCGACAACCGACAGGAACACGCGGAGGCCGACACCGGCGCTGCGCTTGATCTGGAAGGGATTGAACTCCTTGATGTCGGACCAGCAGTTACCGCCCTCCAGGAAGGCCAGTGCGAATATGGTCGACTGCGGCTTGAGGATTATCGGGTATCGGAGTTCTACCGTAAACTTGTCGTATACGTTACCGGCATAGGCGCCGTT
Organism: Bacteroidales bacterium; assembly: GCA_017561665.1. Classification (GTDB taxonomy): domain Bacteria; phylum Bacteroidota; class Bacteroidia; order Bacteroidales; family UBA932; genus Equibacterium. The sequence goes on from JAFZBQ010000013.1 coordinate 8,071, forward strand.
GATATACGGGGTCAGCGAGTAGTCTTCATAACCGCGAAGCGAGATAACGTCGTTTCCGTAGGTATTGTAGCCCGACATACCGTCGCCGCCCACCAGGAAGCCCTCGAACGGAGAATAGCCCCACTTGCGGTTGTAGTAGCCAAGGTAGCCGAAATGCGCCGCCGTCATCAGCACCAGGTCCTTCCAAATCCTGACGTAGCTGCGTCCGGAGAAGGTCCATTTGTTGTATTCCAGCCAGCGGTAGTGGTCCTGGTCGCTCATCTTGCTGTAGTCCAGATCCTTGCTGCGCAGAAGCGAATAAGGGGGAGTCAGCTGCAGGCTGAATGTCAAATCGGAACCGACGCGGGGATAAATCTGCTGGTCGATTGACTGGCGAGACAGGGTGATGGTATAATTGAGGTTGTTGTAATGTCCGTCTGTGAAGACATAATAGCGGTACCAGTCTTTCAGGTCGTAGAACTGCCAGCCCAGTGAATTGTACAGGGTAAAGTAGTTGTCTGGCCATTTGAGACGCTTGCCGAGTCCTATCGAGAAGCCGCCCACGTTCATCGCCTTGTCATCGGAGTAATTGACGTAATACTGCGAGATGTAGGAGTTTGTCTGGCGGGTGAAATATGCCGATATGCTCAGCGAGGTAGGTTTCTTGCCGAACAGCCATGGCTCCACAAAGCTTGCAGAAAGGGCCTGATAGTAAGTACCGTTGGTCTGATAGCGGAAAGCCAGCGTCTGGTTGTCTCCCAGGGGTACCGGCCTCCAGGCCTCCTTGCGGAAAAAGTTACGGGTGGAGAAGTTGCTGAAGTTGATGCCGACGGTGCCGACGAAAGTGCGGGCACCCCAGCCGCCGGAGAGTTCCAGCTGGCTGTTGGACTTCTCTTCTACATTATAGGAAATGTCCACCGTATTGTTGAGGGGATCGGGAATCAGGTTCCAGCCTGTCCCCTGCTCCACTATCTTCTCAGCATCAAAGTTACTCATCGTACCCAGCTCGCGGATGGAGCGCTCGAAATCGCTCTGCGAATACAGGTAACCGGGACGGGTGTACACAGCACGGCGGATGACACGCTCGTTGGTGATGTTGTTGCCGCTGATGAGCACGTTGTTGAAGGTGGCCTGCTTGCCCTCCACCATACGGATCTCGACATCCACGGAGTCTCCCACGATGTTGGTCTCCACGGGAGTAACGTTGAAGAAGAGGTAGCCGTAGTCGCGGTAGAGCGATGCCACCGACTGTTCTCCCTCCTTGCCGCCCTGCAGGCGCTGATTGAGGGTCACCAGGTCGTACACATCTCCCTTCTCTATGCGGAGCACCTTGTTGAGGGTCTCTGCAGGATAGACGGAGTTGCCGGTCCAGGTGATGTTGCGGAAATAATATTTGCGGCCCTGGTCAATCCTGAAATTGATACCCAGACGGCCTTCTTCTATGGTATAGATGGAATCCTTGACAATCTTGGCGTCGCGGTAGCCGTGCTCGTTGAAGGCGTCAATGAGCTTCTCCTTGTCGTTGGGATATTCATCTTCGTTGAATTTCTTGCTGTTGAAGAAGTTGTACCAGGAGCGGTCCTTTGTCTTCTTCATGGATTTGTCCAGCTTGTACTTGTCGATCTCCTCCACACCCTCATAGGTGATGGTGCGCACCTTTACTTTCTTACCCCGGTCGACGTCAAAGGTAACGCGGACAGCGTTGTTGATTACGCTATCCTCTTCTGTCAGGGCCTCTACCCTGGCGTTGTTGAAACCCTTCTCCTTGTAGTAGTTCTTGATAACACCAATGGAAGAGGAGATGACATATTCAGATAGTTCCCGGCCGCGCTTGAGGTTGAGCTTTTCCTTGAGGTCGTCCTGCTCGCTTTTCTTGACGCCCTTGTATAGCCAGGCCGATACGCGGGGACGCTCCTGGACATCGATGCGCAGCCATACGGTGTCGCGCGCCACCGAAAGGGAATCGACATAGATGCCGACGTTGCGGAAATATTTCTGATTCATTATGGCCGACAGCCTTACGGCGACATCCTCGCTGGGAATGGTCACCTTGCTGCCAGGCTTGAAACCGGCGACTGATAGGATGCGGCCGTCGTCCAGAAACTGATTGCCGGAAACCCTTACTCCGCCGAGCGTATATGTCTGGGGCTTGCTGTAGTCAACCACATAATCTTCCTCGACGTCATTCTGGGCGTTGAGGGCCACCGATGTGATCAACGACATTATCAATATTGCAAGTCTTCTTCTCATTGCTTCACTTTTCCAAATCTTCTGTCACGGCCGCTGAAGCAGTCCAGGGCTTCATTGAAGTCATCTTCTCTAAAATCAGGCCAAAGTTTGTCGGTAAAATAAAATTCGGTGTAGGCGCACTGCCATAGCATATAATTGCTGATGCGCTGCTCTCCGCCGGTGCGGATAAGCAGGTCTGGGTCGGGGATGCCGGCAGTGGCCAGATAGCTCTCCAGCGGCTTGGCGTCGGGGGTGCCGTAGTCCTTCGCATAGCGCTCCGCAGCCTGCTCTATATCCCACTTGCCGCTGTAACTGAACATCAGTAGCAGGGTATGGTCGGTATATTGTGCGGTCTCTGCCTCGGCGGCCTCGATCTCATTGCGAAGACGGGGAGTCAGGCGGTCCATATCGCCGATGACCTTGAATCCGACCTTGTTCTCGTGAAATTCGGGCAGTTCCTTGCGGATATTGTAGGACATAAGGTCCATGATTGCGGCGACCTCCTTATCGGGCCTGTTCCAGTTCTCCTGTGAGAAAGTGTACAGACTCAGATATTTGACATCCCGCTTGACGGCCGCCCGCATGCAGGCCCTGACGCTCTCTGCGCCTGCGGCATGGCCGGCACTACGAGAAAGTCCCCTGGCGGTGGCCCAACGGCCGTTGCCGTCCATTATTATTGTCACGTGAGTAGGTTGCATAATCTAAAAGGCGTTTCTTTTGTCTTCCCCCCAGAGGAGTTTGTCCTTGAGGGCGTCTATGAATCCTGCGTTATGGAAGGTTATGCATTCTGCACAATGGGGTGCCTTGCGCAGCGTAAACTTGCTGCCCACAGGGACCTCGAACGCGGTATTGTCCAGAGTAACCACGCCAGTCTGGGAGGACTTTGAGGTGAACGTGATCTCCAACCGGGATTCCGCCGGGGCCACAATAGGCCTGATATTCAGGTTGTGGGGAGCTATGGGAGCGGTAATGAACACATCCGAATCGGGGGTGACAATGGGACCGCCCACGCTCAAGGAATAGGCCGTGCTGCCGGTGGGCGTTGAAACCACCACGCCGTCTGCCCAGTATGCGGGGAGATGCTCCCCACCCATGGCAACGTCTATGCGCAGCATTGAGGGATTGTGGCGCTGGATGGAAAACTCGTTGAGTGCGTAAGGATAAATACCGTGCGGGATCGCTGCCGACTCCACCTGGATCAGGATGCGTTTCTGTATGGAATAGTTACCCCCCAGAAGATCGTCGATCCAGGCATTCTCCCCCTCTTCCACTTTTGCCGATGTCAGGAAACCGAGCCGGCCAAAGTTGATGCCGGCGATTGGTATCTGCTTGCCGCCCAGCATTTTAATGGCGCGCAAGAAAGTGCCGTCACCGCCGAGTGCCAGCAAGATGTCGGTGCCGGGCTGCAGCTCTTTTGTGCAAAAGTAAGTTTGTGCCCCGCCAAGCGCCAGTCTGCGCAGCAGAAACCACACTTTCTCATCGTCCTTATCGATATTCCGTCCGTAAATCGCGATTGTCATCGGCACTTATTTTGAACCCCAAATTTAGTATTTTATATAGGTATTAACCAAAATTATTTACATTTGTATTCTGATATTATGACAAAGCTAAGCGTTAACATAAACAAGATCGCCACTTTGCGCAATTCGCGCGGAGGGCATCAGCCCGATGTGCTCAAGGCCGCCCTGGACTGCGTCCGTTTCGGCGGTCAGGGCATCACCGTACACCCTCGTCCCGACGAGCGCCACATCCGCTATCTTGATGTCTATCAAATCAAGCCCCGGCTGGATGTAGAGCTCAACGTAGAGGGCAACCCGATTAAGAAATTCATGGATCTTGTACTCGAGGTGCACCCCGCCCAGGTAACCCTGGTGCCCGATGCCCGCGACGTGCTCACCTCCAACACAGGTTGGAACACCGTTGCCAATGCAGATTTTCTAAAGGACATCTGCCGCATCCTTCGCGAAGAGGGCATTCGCTCCTCCATTTTCGTGGATCCCGACGTAAAGATGGTACGCGGGGCAGCCGAAGCCGGTGCCGACCGCATCGAACTCTATACTTACCAGTACGCCCACAAATACATTTCAGGTCGCGAAAAGGCCATCCTGCCCTACTATGACGCCTGCAACGAGGCCATAAAATGCGGCCTTGGCGTCAATGCCGGCCACGACCTCAACCTGGACAATCTGCGCTATTTCAAGCAGACAATGCCCCGTCTGGACGAGGTTTCGATTGGACACGCCCTGATTTGCGACGCCCTATACCTGGGTCTGGAAAAGACCATCGCGGCGTATTTGAAAGAATTGAAATAATCATAAAAATTAATCCATAAAATGAAAAAGACACCCCTTATCCTCAGCATCATCGCTCTGGTAGTAGCGCTTGCCGCTGCAGTTCTGTCGGTAGTTAAACCTGATTTCAAGTCTAAAAAGGCCGTCGAGTCCGCTGATTCCCTCAGCACCGATGCCATCACCGCAGTTGCCGGCGACATCGTATACGTCCAGTTGGATTCACTGATTGCCAACTATGACATGTACAACGACCTTATGACTGCATTCCAGAGCAAGGTACAGGGCATTCAGGACGATCTTAACAAGCGCGGCCGCCGTCTGGAGAGCGATGCAAAGGCATTTGAGAACCAGGTTCAGAAGGGTCTTCTGACCCGCAGCGCAGCGGAAGAACAGCAAAACAAGCTGATGCAGCGCCAGCAGAACCTTCAGAACGACATGGCAAAGAAGGATGCAGAGATACAGGAAGAGCAGGCTGTGCTCAACAACCAGGTGTACTATGCTGTCAAGGAGTTCATCGAGAAATACAACGACGAACATCAGTTCTCACTGATTCTGACCACCAGCGGTGTTACCAACACAGTGCTTAACGTAAATCCCGGCCTGGACATCACCGCCGATGTTCTCAAGGGCCTCAACGAGGAATACATCAAGAACCGTAACGCAAAACCTGTAGCAGAGTAACAGGCAGAAATGGGCGCAGTTACACATACCGAATTCGATTTCAGGGGCCAGAGCGGAAAGTACATAGGCAAGGTTCGTGACGTTTACACCATCGCCGACAAATACCTGGTGATGATTGCCACCGACCGCATCAGCGCCTTCGACGTGATCCTGCCCGAGGGTATCCCCTACAAGGGACAGGTGCTCAACCAGATAGCGTCATCATTCCTGGATCTGACAGAGGATATCGTTCCCAATTGGAAAATCGCCTCCCCAGACCCTATGGTCACAGTTGGCTACAAATGCGAAGGGCTTCCGGTTGAGATGATAGTACGCCGCTGTCTTACAGGCAGTTCGTGGCGATCTTACAAGGCGGGTGCCCGCGAGATCTGCGGAGTTCCAATTCCAGAAGGGATGCGCGAACACCAGCGTTTCGAAACCCCGATAATCACCCCTACAACCAAGGCTGAGATCGGCGCCCACGACGAGGACATCAGCAAAGAAGAGATAATTGCGCGCGGCATTATGAGCCGTGAGGACTATGAAAAACTGGAGGATATCGCCCTCAAGCTTTTCCTGCGCGGAGAAGAGATTGCCGCCAGGCACAATCTGATGCTGGTGGACACCAAATATGAATTCGGTTATCTTAACGGCGAGTTGTGCCTGATGGACGAGATCCACACTCCCGATTCTTCCCGCTACTTCTATGCCGACACCTATCAGGAACTGTTCGACAAGGGCCTGCCGCAGAAGCAACTCTCCAAGGAGTTTGTACGCGAATGGCTCATGGACAACGGATTCCAGGGCAAGGAGGGGCAGAAGGTACCCGAGATGGACACCGCGCGTGTAAACGCCATCAGCGACCGTTACGTGGAACTGTACGAAAAGATAACTGGCAAAGAGTTTGTAAAAGAGCCTTACGACAATATTTACGAGCGCATAGAGTGCAACGTAAAGAATATGCTCGCAAGACTGGAATATTAACAGACACGTCCGATGAAAAGAATCTGTGCCGCCATAGCCATCGCCGCCGCGCTGCTCACAATAGGTCCTGCTGCCGGTGCGCAGAAATTCATACCTGCCCATGTGGAGGTCTCTAAAAGCACTGTTGACATAGAAGGCCGCACTTTCTATGTCCATACCGTGGAGGCAAGGCAGACTTTGTATTCAATTTGCAAAGCCTACGATGCAGATTTGGACGAAGTCAAGGAAATAAATGCAGAACGGCTCACCGGTGGACTCAAGACCGGGTCGCTGCTGCTGATTCCGGCCGACAAGAAAGTTGCCGAGAGCAAAACAGAGCCCCGGACTGTGGCTGCCGAACCTGCCAGGCAGGTACAAGAAGCACCCGCAGAACAACCCCGGCAGGAGGTTAAATATATATACCACCGTGTCAAGTGGTACGACTCCCTGCTGATGCTCTCACTCAAGTACAAAGTTTCCCAGGAGGATATCGTGGAACTCAACAACCTCGACTCCAAGACTTTGGTTGTTGGCCAGATTCTGAAGATCCCCGTCAGGGGAGATGTCGATTCCGACATTATTGACGACAACACGATGGTAGAAGTCCCCGAAGAGGGCGATTTTGAAGAAGATGATGACACCGACACGGAAGTCACCATCATCGACCAGGAAGAGCCCGAACAGGACTGGAACTGGAAGCCCGTGTATGTCCCTTTCAACGGTACCGCCAACATCGCCTTGATTATCCCTATCGGCAGCAAGACATCTTCTCCTTCCGGCAATTTCCTGGACTTTTACGGCGGAATGCTGATGGCTATAGAAGATGCCCGCAAGGATGGCACCAACGTCAATCTCAAGGTGATTGACATGACCGACTTCAGCAGCGCAGAGCAGTTGATGCAGGAGTCCCGTCTGGAGAATTTCGACTTCCTGATTGGCAACTTCTCCATGGAGAATATCGAGACACCCGCACACTGGTGCGACATCCATCACATCCCGCTGATCTCACCTCTGGACCAGAAGGTCGAGGCGGCCACATACAACCATCCCTACCTGATCAACGTACAGCTGGCATCTTCTACCCAGACGATGCGTATGGCAGAATCGATAGGTTTCCGTCCCGGCAAAGACAATGTTGTAGTGCTGGCAGACAGCGGCGAGAATCAGAGCAAATTCCACTCTGAGATAACCGCAAGTCTCGACTCGCTTCATATCCCCTACACCATTGCGAAGACCTCCTCCGGCCACATTCTGGAGAACCTGCGAAACACCTTGATCCAGGGCAAACGCAACCATGTGATTATTACCAGCGAAAGGGAATCCCTGGCAGGCGACGCCGTACGCACACTGGGCAATCTCTCACGCGCCGGTACATACGAGATCGTGGGCTACGCCAGCCACAAGATCCGCAAGTTTGAGTCAATAGAGGCCGATTCTTACCAGAAGATGAACGCCCACTTCTCCATGGGTCACTATGTGGATTACAGCGACGAGGACGCACGCGAGTTCGTACGCCGTTACAGGGCTCTCTACAACGCCGATCCCGGCAACTTCGGTTTCCAGGGATACGACGTAGGTGCCTATTTCATAGATGCACTCAAACGCTATGGCAACGACATGATCAACGGTATCGGACGCTACTACCATGAGGGTATGCAGCTCAACTTCCGGTTCGACCGCCGCAACTCATTCGGCGGCATGTTCAACGAAGCCACCAAGAATCTGGTCTACTAATCTTAACCGATATAATTCAGGAGCCAGGCGCTTTCCGCGTCTGTAAGGTGATCTTTGAGCATTTCGTAAACCCGCTTGTTGTAGTCCTCCAACCACATACGCTCGTTCTCTGTGAGCAGTGAATAATCCACCGCCCGGCGGTCAATGGGGACCAGTGTCAGCGTCTCGAAATCAAAGAAAGTATTGAACTCCGTTTGGGAATGCTTCCTGACATGGATCACGTTCTCCGTACGGATGCCGTATCCACCCTCGACATACACAGCCGGCTCATCGGACATTATCATCCCCTCCTGCAGCGTGATGGGGCTGTATTCCATACGGATCTGCGGAGACTCGTGCACGCACAGCCACTGCCCTATTCCGTGGGAGGTGCCGTGGAAGTACATCTTGCCGGTACGGTACATGGGGCCGCGGGCCAGGATATCCAGCTGACAGCCACGGGTACCGGCGGGGAAGATGGCCTGCGCAAGCGCAATCATTCCCTTGAGCACAAGGGTATAATCTTCCTTCTGCTCCGTCGTGGGCTCCTTGTCACCAAGGAATATGGTACGGGTGGTATCGGTTGTTCCGTAGGGATAGTGGCTGCCGAGGTCCATCAGCAAAAAGCCGCCGCCGTTTACCCTGGCGCTGGAGGCCTCGTCGCTGAAACTGTAGTGGGCGCTGGCGGCATTGGCATTCCAGGCCACTATCGGTTCGAAACTCTCACCCTGATAGTTTTCGCTGCCGCTCTTTATTTCCAGCAGCTTTTGGGTGATGCCGTATTCGTTCAGGGTGCCGCTGTCGTAATTGTCGTAGATATGCTTGAGCAAACGCACCCAGCAGACGCCGTCCTGCAGGAAGGCCTTGCGGAAACCTTGGGCCTGGACCGGGTTCTTGCAGGCGCGCAGCATGGCCACGGTGCCGCCGACAGTAGGATCGGGAATGACATGGCCACCGCGGCGGAAAATGCTGTATTTGTTTATAGAGCAGCAGTTGTTGCTGACGATGCGCGTGGCGCCCTCCGGCAGCGCAGCCAACGCCGCGTCTATTTCGCCGTAAGGCCGTACCTCAACCCCCTGCGAAGCCAGGTAGGCCGCCGCCTCTGCCGTAAGGTTTTCTTTCCGGCAGAAAAGGGTGATACCCTTATCGGTGAGCAGGCAGTACGACAGCGTGACCGCATTGTATTCGATGTCGCCGCCGCGAAGGTTCAGCAGCCACATTATCTCGTCGCAGGCGCTCAGAAAAAGGCAGAACGGGCCATCCACGGCCAATCTTGCCGTGACGTCGCGATACTTTTGCGCCACGCTGCGCCCGGCATATTCCTCTTTATGGAGTACGATTGGATTTTCGCCCAGCGACGGGCGTCCCTGCCACAACATGTCAAACGGGTCGGTGAAGGTACGGAGTTTAATCGGCTTTAATTCCGTCTCAAACGCGGCAAAATCGTCGTAACTGAACAGGTCGCCGTCCACTCCTACGGTAGCTGTCGGTTCACACTCCGAGGCAATCCACTGCGGGATAGCGGGGGTGCCGGGCATCTTGATTTTCATAAGACTGATGCCACTGCCGGCCAACTGACGCTCAGCCTGCAGAAAGTAGCGGGAATCGGTCCAGAGAGCAGCCTTGGCAGCGGTCACAACCAAGGTGCCGGCACTGCCGTCAAACCCGCTCAGAAATTCACGTACCTTGTATCTTGCCGGGACATATTCGTCAAAGTGACAATCATTCGACGGAATGATTGTCACTTGAAGACCCTCGGATGCCATCCAAGAGCGCAGGGACTCCAAAGGCTTCATTATGCCAGATTCTCGGGGTCGAGATTCTCGCGCTCGATGTCCTTGTAGTAGTTTACTGTACCTACGCGGAGCTCTACGGTAGCGGCGTCGTCGCAAACGATGATTCCGTGAGGATGAAGCTGCAGGATGGAGATGGTCCACATATGGTTGATGGACTCTTCAACTGCGTGGCGAAGGGCGCGGGCCTTGTTGTGGCCGTTTACCAGAATCAGCACCTCGTCCGCATCCATAACAGTGCCGACACCAACTGTAAGGGCCTTGTGGGGCACCTTGGTGGTGTCATAACCAAAGAAGCGGGAGTTTGCGATGATGGTATCGGTGGTGAGGTCCTTTACGCGGGTGCGGGAGTTCAATGAAGAACCGGGCTCGTTGAAAGCGATGTGGCCGTCTGGGCCGATACCACCCATGAACAGGTTGATGCCGCCGTAGGATTTGATCTTCTCCTCGTACTTGTTGCACTCTGCAACCAGGTCCGGAGCATTGCCGTCAAGAATGTTCACGTTCTCTTCGGGGATGTCGATGTGACTGAAGAAATTACTCCACATGAATGTGTAGTAACTCTCGTCATGGTCCTTGGGAAGGCCCACATACTCGTCCATATTGAATGTGACAACGTTCTGGAACGACACCTTGCCGATGGAGCAGAGATGGATCAGCTCTTTGTAGGTACCCAGGGGAGTGGAACCGGTGGGAAGGCCCAGCACGAACGGACGCTCTTTGGTAGGGCCGAACTTGTTGATGGCATTGGCGATGTAGACTGCTGCCCACTGCGACATTTTGCCATAAGAATCTTCGATGATAAGTCTCATAGTATTATAATTTTTAAAAATTTAGTTCGATTCCTCCAAGAGTACCCTGGCCGCCGCCATCGCCTCCGGCGTAACGCTGCTGCCGCTTATCATGCGGGCGATCTCGCCGACCCTCTCCTGCCCGGTCACCTGACGGATGCGGGATACCGCCCCCTGCTGCAGATACTCTTTATAAACCAGGTAATGGGCGTCGCCCTTGGCCGCAACCTGCGGCAGGTGGGTAATTGCCACAACCTGTATATTCTTGCTTATTTCAACAATCTTCCGCCCCATCTTGTCTGCCAGGCTGCCGCTGGTACCGGTGTCTATCTCGTCGAAGACAACTGTCGGCAGAGCCTTGTGCTGCGCCAGTAACGACTTTATGCACAGCATTATGCGGGATATTTCTCCACCCGAAGCGTTCTGCGACAGATCGACCGGTTTTGCAGCTGCGGTAGAAGAGAACAAGAACTTGATGTTCTCTGCGCCCGAGCGGCCCCGCTGCTGCAAAGGTACAGTTTCCAATCGAAATTGCGCTTGTGGAATTTCCAATTCCCGGATAGCCTGCTGAAGATAGTCCGATAGCGGAGCCAAGGCCGCGCTGCGGATCTTTGTCAACTGAGCCGCCAAATCGGTGCACTCAGCGTCAGCTTTCTCGAAGTCGGCGGCAAGTGCCGCCTCCTGCTGGGACAGGTCGTCCGTAGAGCGGAGTTCCTGCCCGTAACCGTCGCGCTTGGCAATCAGTTCCTCTTCACTTCCGGCATCGTTGCGGTGCATCAGGTCGTAGAGCTGAGCTATCCTCTGCTCTGCCTGCAAAAGAGCCTCAGGTGAGGCGTCTATCCTATCCTGACTGTCTTCCAGCGTAGATGATACGTCCTTGAGCTCTATCCGGCAGGAATCTATCCTGCGGGAGAGTTCTTCCGCGGCGGGGAAATATGCCGCTATCTTCTGCAGCGACCGAGCCGCATCGCGTAGCGCCTGCTCCACCGACTGTTCGCCAGATGATATGGCGGCCGAGACCTGAAGCAGGGTTTCTTTTATCTGCCCTGCATTGGCCAGGGTCTTCTGCTTTTCTTCCAGTTCTTCCAGTTCACCCGCTTTCAGGGAAGCGGTGCAAAGCTGCTCATAGCGGAACTTTATATAGTCGCGCTCCCGTTCTTTGCTCTGCCGCAACCCGCGGATCTCCTGCAGGCGGCGCCTGAGATCGACACAAGTGTCGTATGCTTTTCTGTATCGGGCCAGCAAATCGCCATCCCCGGCGTAACTGTCCACCACGGAGAGCCTGAAATCATCACTGGAGAGCAGCGTCTGGCTGTTCTGGGAGTGGATATCTATCTCGCGGGCAGCCAGCTCGCGGACCGCCTCCAAAGTGGCGGGTTCGTCGTCTATGAAAGAGCGTGAACGGCCGGCGGCATTCATCACACGGCGGATGATATGGTCGTCGAACTGCGCCTCGACAATGCAGTTACGGCTTTCGTCCTTGATTACCGACTTGTCAAACTTGCCGCCCAGTAGCAACTGAAGGGCACCCAGCATAATGGATTTGCCCGCGCCGCTGTCGCCGGTAATAATGACAAGATGCTCCGGAATATCTATATCCAGAACATCTATCAATGCGTAATTGTTGATGGAAAGCCGCCTGAGCATCCAGAATTACTCTGCCTTGCGATAGAAAATCTTGCCTTCGCGGAATTCTTCTGTAGCCACCAGCGTGGGCTTGGGCAGCTTCTCGTAATACTGGGATATCTCTATCTGCTCGTGGTTCTCGGTAATCTCTTCCAGAGTGTCGGTGTAGCTGGAGAATTCCTCAAGACGCTTGCTGAGCTCCTGCTTGATGTCGGCACTGATCTGGTTGGCGCGCTTTGCGATAATCATCACCGACTCGTAGATGTTGCCGGTGGGTGCTGCCAGTTCGGAGAGATCCCTTGTGATTGTGTTGTTAGCGATGTTTTTACGTGTCTCCATGTTATAGTATATTTAATTTTCTTTCTTGACTATTTTATTGACCCTCTTATAGATGCCGTCCAACTCCGATTTGTACTTGCTCTGCGGGTACTCGCTCACAAAGTTGAAATAGTCATCCATAAAGTTCATATACCTCTCGCGCTGCTTTTCCTCCACGCTGTTGAGGGCGTATTTGTAAGCCGCCATGGCGGTGTAGTAGAGGATATCCTCGCGATATTGGTTGTCGGCATCATCCTTGAGCACGTTCTTGAGTGCATGGTGTGCCGCAAGATAATCTTCCATATGGTAGTAAAGCCGCGCCCCTTCGAACGCCTTCTTGTCCAGCCTCTCCTCAAGGTCGTCTTTCATCACCTGGCAGAACTTGGCGTAGTTGGTGCCGCGGTTTTCGATGATGTATTTGTCTATATACGCCAGGGCAAGCTCGGTGGGACGCTGGTCCAGCTCGTAGCGGTAGGTGCCGCGGTACATGCAGTCAATCATGCGGAATTCCGCCTCTTTGGCAAAGGGGCTTGAGGGGAAAGTCTGGACGAATTCAGAAAAGTTGCTCTGGGCTGTGGCAAAGTCCTTCATGTTGTAGTTGCTCATTCCCCAGTAGAAACGCACGGTGTCCTCCTGAGGTGTACCCTGGGCATTCATCGCCACATTCTCGAACAACTGTGCCGCCTTGCTGTACTTCTTGGCCTCGTAGAGCTGTAGCGCAGTACGGTATTTCTCACCGTAGTTGTAGCTGTTGAGCAGCTTCTCGAACTTGGAGGAGCAGGAGGCCAGCGCAAGCGCTGCAATAACGAATATCAAGACTCTCTTGATCATAATTCCTTCAAATATTTCTCGGCATCCATAGCCGCCTTGCAGCCGCTGCCGGCCGCCACAACCGCCTGGCGGTAGCGGGGGTCGCAGACGTCGCCCGCCGCAAACACGCCGGGGCAGCTGGTCAGGCTGGTGCCGTCTTTAACAACGATATATCCGGCTTCGTCCCTCTCAACCCACTGGCCAAACACGTCGCTGTTGGGGTGATGGCCGATAGCCAGGAAAAAGCCGTCAATATCGATATCAAATATCTCGCCACTGGCCCTTACCAGGCGCGCGCCGGTGACTCCGTTTTCATCTCCCAGGACCTCCTGTGTCTGGCACTTCCAGAGAATCTCGATGTTTTCGGTAGCCTTTACCTTTTGCTGCATAGCCTCGGTGGCGCGAAGCACGTCGCGGCGGACAATCATATAGACCTTGCGGCAGAGGCCCGCCAGATAGGTTGCCTCTTCGCAGGCGGTGTCGCCGCCGCCCACAACTGCCACGACTTTCTTGCGGTAGAAGAAGCCGTCGCAGGTGGCGCAGGCGCTCACGCCCATTCCGCGGAATTTGCGCTCGCTCTCAAGGCCGAGGTATTTGGCCGATGCGCCGGTGGCGATAATCACGCTGTCGGCCTCAATCTGCGCCGATTCGTCAATGGTAAGTTTCAGCGGTCTGGAAGAAAAGTCGACCTTGGTGACCGATCCGAAACGGATATCTGTGCCGAAACGTTCTGCCTGTGCGCGGAAGGAAGCCATCATCTGATTGGCATCCACGCCATTCGGGAAACCGGGATAATTCTCGATCTCCGTGGTGGTGGTAAGCTGGCCGCCGGGCTGCAATCCTTCGTAGAGAACTGGGTTCAAACCCGCTCTGGCGGCGTAAATCGCTGCCGTGTAACCAGCCGGACCGCTGCCAACGATAAGGCATTTTATTTTATCCATCTTGTGCGCGCAGTATTATAAGTGCGCAAAGTTAGTATTTTTTCATTAACCAACGGTTTTTTTGTATTTTAGAAGCAGATTTTTGAACGATTCAGGGATGGATGCCGGCAAAACGAGATACGTGGAGGTGATAGTACCGCTAAAATTCTGCGGCGGCATCATCCATTACTCCGTTCCGGGAGTCATAACGGAAGAAATTGCGACCGGCAGTTGGGTCGTGGTCACCGTGATGGGCCGGCGCTATCTTGCGGTGGTCCGCACCGCCGGCGGTCCGCTTCCCGAAGGTCTGTCTCCCCAGAAGGTTCTGCCGATAGAGAAGGTCGCCCCCCTGAAACCGCTCCCGCCGGTTCAGATTGAGCTCTGGCAGATGATTGCCGATTACTATATGTGCTCCATCGGCGAGGTCTTCAAGAGCGCCTACCCTTCTGCATTTTTCCGCCAGAGCGAGAAAAGACAGATTGCTTCAAAGGCACAGGGCACACCCGCCGTCCTCGAAGAAAAGACCCTGTCGGCAGAGCAGCAGCAGTCATTGGAGCAGATACAGGCTTTTTACGCATCCGGCAAACGGACGGTACTCCTTTCCGGCGTAACCTCCAGCGGAAAGACGGAGATTTACATCAAACTGGCGCAGAAATACCTCTCGCAGGGGCGCAGCGTCCTTTATCTGGTGCCGGAAATCGCCATGTCGCGCCAGCTGGAGCAGCGGCTGAAGAGCGCTTTAGCAGACAAGGTTCTGGTGTTCCACTCCAAGCAGACCTTCCCCACCCGCAAGAAAGTCTTCGACAAATTAATTGCCGGCGAGGGCAACTATCTGGTGCTGGGAACCCGCAGCGCCCTCTTTCTGCCGATAGTCAATCTCGGTTTCATTATCGTTGACGAAGAACACGACCAGTCATACAAGCAAACCGACCCGGCACCCCGTTACAACGGTCGCGACGCCGCCCTGATGATGGCCGCCAGGCTGGGCGTCAACACCCTGCTTGGCAGCGCAACTCCTTCTATGGAATCACTCTACAACGTGTCGGCGGGCAAATATGGGCTGGCACAACTGCTGCACAAATATTTCGGCGCAGAAGATGCCCCGGTCACCGTTATCGATATGGCAAAGGTCTATGCCATGCACAATGCCCGCGGCTCCTTCTCCATGCAGCTGGTCAACCTGATTGCCGCCCGCCTGAAAGCCGGCGAGCAGGTGATGGTATTCCGTTCCAGACGCTCCTACAGCTCGTTTTTGCAATGCGACAGCTGCGGCGAGACGCTCCGTTGCCCCCGCTGCAACGTGAGCCTGACTTTCCACAAATACAACAACAGCGTCTCGTGCCACTATTGCGGATGGCACGCCCCATTTGATCCAACCTGCCACAAATGCGGCAAGGGGACTTTCACCGCCAAGGGAGCCGGCACGGAAAGGCTGGCAGAAGAGCTTCAGGAACTCTTTCCCGAGGCCCGAATCGCCCGTTTTGACGCCGAAACCGCCGCGACCCGCACGGAGGAGAAAAAGATACTGGGCGACTTCGCCGCCGGTAACACAGACATCCTGGTCGGTACTCAGATGCTCTCCAAGGGCTTTGACTTTGAAAACCTCGCACTGGTGGCGGTTATCAGCGCCGACTCGATACTTTCGCTTCAGGATTTCCGGGCCGACGAAAAGGCCCTGCACCTGCTCACCCAGCTCCGCGGCCGCGTCGGCAGGCGCTCCGGCACCGGGCAGATGGTAATTCAGGCCTTCGGGACCGACCATCCCGTGCTTGCCGCCCTCAAGGGCGACTGCAGCGACTACGGGCGCCAGATGTTGGAGCAGCGCAAACTGTTCGGCTTCCCGCCGTATGTCAGGATGATTCAGCTCACCGTCCGCAACGCCTCTGCCGAAGAGCTTCGGCACACTTGCAACCTGCTTTCCAGAGCCCTGAAGAATGCCGGATTGAAGGATATTTCCGACCCCATAGCGCCCGCTGTGGACCGTGTCGCCGGAATGTACATCCGCATCATCTGGATCAAGTTGCCGCGCACCGCGTCGGGCCAGTCAAAGAAGGCTGCGATTGCCGCCGCCGTAGAGCAGGTCCGCCTGTCAGCATCCTCCTCAGAAATCATAATCGACGTAGATCCGCTCTGATGACAGGCACAATCTTCGACATACAGCATTTCTGTACCGGAGACGGGCCGGGAATCAGGACAACGGTGTTCCTGAAAGGCTGCACCCTGCACTGCCCCTGGTGCCACAATCCCGAATCGCAATCTTTCCGGCCGGAGATTCTGCTCAATTCCAGCCTCTGCATAAGCTGCGGCTCCTGCGACGGCGTATGCCCTGCCGGAGATGCCAAGACCACGCTGTCCACGGCTGAATCGCGTGCTGCCTGCGGCTCCTGCACCGCCTGCACCGATGTCTGCCCTTCCGGCTGCCTGGAGATAGCCGGTAAAAGGTATGATGTTGAAGAGGTGATGGCCGAAATGCTTCAGGACGAAGCTTATTACCGCCATTCCGGCGGCGGGATGACCCTTTCCGGAGGGGAACCGATGGCACAGCCGGCGTTCTCGAAAGCGCTTTTGGAGGCCGCGAAGGCCGCCGGACTGCACACTGCGATAGAGACCTCCGGCGACGGACGGAAAGAAGACTTTCTTGCAGCGGCGCCGTATGCCGACCTGTGGCTCTGGGATATAAAGATGATGGACTCCGGGCTCTACCGTGAACTGACCGGCGGCGACCTGGACAAAATGCTGGCAAATCTGGCGGCGGTTGCAGAAGCTGGCGCCAATATACGTTTCAGAGTTTTGTACGTGCCCGATTTTCACGACCGTGATGGCATTGCAGAAGCCACCGCAGCCCTGCTCAAATCATATCCTCAATACGAATCGGAGGTTATCCCCTATCACCTTTTGGGGAACGCCAAACGCGAAAAACTCGGCCTGCCTGAAATGCGGTTCCGCGAGCCGGCCACAGAAGAAATCAGCAGATTTGCTGCGTTCTTTGGATAATCATATCCTGCCACTCCTTGCACAATGTGTGGAAGCGGGCGGACCAGCCTGAGACACGCACCGGCAGGTTGGGGTACTTCTCCGGATGACGCTGAGCATCTATCAGGGTGGCGGTATCTACCACATCCACATGCATATAGAATCCGCGCTTCTCGCGGAATGTCTTCATAAGGCCCACCAGAGCCTTGATTCCGTTCTCGCCTTTGACCGAAGAGGGCAATATCTTCAATTCCAGGGTGGCGCCGCTTGGAGAATTGATGAAATCCAGCTTGCAGTATGAATTGAGCGCCGCTGTCGGCCCCTTGCGGTCGCTGCCGGGAGTCGGCGAGCAGTTGGTGGCCAGGATGTCGCCGATGCGGCTTCCCTCCGGCGTTGCGCGGCGCATCAGACGCCAGTCAACCTCGCGGCCGAAAGTGGAAATGCCGCACGGACGCTTAACGCCGTCGCGCTCCTTGACCTCGCCGACGATGGCGGTGTAATCGTCAAAGACGCGGCACATCAACTCATCGGCCTCGGTGCTGTCGTTACCGTAGAACTCGAAGCGGTTCTGAATAGTGCGGCGCAAGCCTTCGGAACCTTCCCAGTTACTGCGGAGTATGCCCAGAAACTCGTCCAGGCTAAGGAACTTGTCCTCATAGACCAGTTTCTTGAGCACCAGCAAGCTGTTGGCAGTATCGGAAACGCCACCGTAGTGGATGCCCTGCATAGTGTACTTGGGGCCGCGGTTCCAGTAGTTGCGCCCCTTCTCCAGACAGCCCTCCGCAAAGATGCAAGCCATTGTGTTGGGGAGCCAGTCGGGATCTTTCAGTTCTCTGTCGAATGCAGCCTGAAGGCCGTCAATATCTTTATGCAGATTGCTCTTGAAGGCGGCGTAGAGCGACTCGAAGTCGGGATAATCGACATTAGGGTCCTGTCCGTCGTATAGATGCAGCGTGCGGCCCAAAACCTCAACCATATCGGTCGGGTGATAGGTAAAGAAGGTCTTTCCGGGGATGATGGCCTCCCAGCAGCCGTCGTTGGTGAACTCTCGCGCCTCGTCCAGCGGATAGCCGAATTTAACGAGAGCATCTATAACGACATTTTCACTGTAAACAGACACTATGCCGCCGCCGAAACGCTGAACCTCGGCTACGCGGCGGAACAACTTCTCCGGAGTCTTGTCGCCCAGGCGCACCGCCACCGGCCAGTCGCTTATGTGCAGTTCCTCCACTATGTCCAGCACGAGATACGTCACCTCGTTGGTCACCTCGCGGCCATTCTTGTCGATGCCGCCGAGAATTATGTTCTGATAGAACTGCGCATCGCCGCTGGAGATGTGATAACCGATCCATTCGGTGCCCTTGATCCAGAAATGGGCAAGGATTTCGCGGGCTTCGTCAAGTGTCAGGATGCCCTTGCGAAGATCTTCCTTCAAGTAAGGTCCCAGCATCTTGTCTATACGTCCTACGCCGGACCAGTTGCCCATCAGGCGGTTGAAGCAATACATACTCCAAAGCGACTGCACCGCCTCGCGGAAAGAACGCGGAGCGCGGTCGGGAACCTGCTCCAGAGTATCTATAATATCCTGATAGAACTTCTTGTCTTCTTTGTCGACAGCGTCGTTTTTCATCTGCTTCAGCAGCTCGATATTGCGTTTCTGCCAGATATCGGCGGCATCCAGGGTAATGAGCGCAGCCTCATTGATATCTCGACCTCTATCGTCCAGAGTACCGGAGGTGAGCCGCTCACGAATCTCTTTGCGGATGCCGTCGTAGCCGATTTTGAGGATGCGGTCGAACTGGAAGGTGGTGTGATTGACGCCCCATTCGTTCAGGACTGGAACCCTGGATTCGGCCCCCTCTATCAATGTTGCCGAGCCGACAATCAATTCACCCGGAAGGAT
Source organism: Bacteroidales bacterium (assembly GCA_017561665.1). Classification (GTDB taxonomy): domain Bacteria; phylum Bacteroidota; class Bacteroidia; order Bacteroidales; family UBA932; genus Equibacterium. The sequence goes on from JAFZBQ010000013.1 coordinate 27,040, forward strand.
GCGGAGCGGAACGTTTTTGGCCACACTCATTGCCGCAGCGGCGAACCGTCTTTGCGGAGTGAGGTCTGGATCCAGTTCGCAAGGCCAGTCGACACGGCCCATAGTCTTGCCAATTTCGCCCGAAAGGCCCATCCAGGCCAGTTCGTGCGTACGATCGCACAGTCGGCGCGGAATTTCCGGCTGCCACGGGCTGTGCCAGCTCTCGTAAAGGTTGCGCTTATCCTCCTTTGGCAGGGACGATGCCTCCGCAGCGCCGGCCGCTGTCGGTTTCAAACCAAGCATCAAGCCTCCCAGCCCAAGGGAAGAGACTTTCAGGAAGTCCTTGCGGGACATTTTTGCCGAAGATTTTCCGCTCATAATATCAGGGTGTTACAACCTTCAAATATAGCAAATAAAAATGAAAAACGCCAGCGGAGATTACAGCGAGAGCAAGTAATCCTTAAGGTCTGCATCGGAAACGTCCATCATGGAGTAGACGCGCTCGCAATCGAGGCGCTGCTGCAGGGCGGCGGGAATTTCCGGCCAGTGGCCTACAGCCTTCTCTATTACCTCGCCGAACTTGGCCGGACTGGCGGTAGAAAGCCAGTAACCTTCTATATCATAGTGCTTTGCAGCGAGATAGCCGACGGCGCTGTGAGGATCGCTCACGTAACCGTACTTATCCTCGATTTCACGGATGGCATCCAGAATCTCGGCATCTGTAGCAGAGCAGCCCACCACCTGACGGCGAAGGGTATCCACATCGCCATAGAGCCACATCATCCGCTCGAAATTACTGGGGGCTCCCACGTCCATAGCGTTGGCCACGGTACGGACCGATGCGCGAGGCTTGTATTCGCCGGTAATCAGGAACTCCGGCACCACGTCGTTGGCGTTGGAAGCCGCCACGAAACGGCGCACGGGCATACCCATCCTGGAGGCCAGCATACCGGCGGTGATGTTGCCGTAGTTGCCGCTGGGCACCACGATGTCTGCGGCGGAACCGCCCGTGAAGGCGCTCCAGAGGCAGTGCGCGTAGAAATAGTAGAAACTCTGCGGAATCCAGCGCAGCAGGTTGATGGAATTGGCCGATGTGATGCGCTTGCGGGATCGCAGGTCGGTGTCGCCAAACATCGCCTTTACCAGCCGCTGGCAGTCGTCAAAATTGCCGCGGACGCGCAGAGGGTGGATATTGCCGCCAAGGGTGGTCATCTGCGCCTCCTGCAGCGGGCTCACCTTCCCATCGGGATAAAGTATCACGACATCCACGCCGGGAACATTGTAGAAACCGCCCGCCACCGCGCTGCCGGTATCGCCGCTGGTCGCGGTAAGAATCGTCAGGTTGTCGGTGGTGTTGAGCCGACCTGTCATCTGCCCCATAAAGCGGGCGCCGAAATCCTTGAAGGCGAAGGTCGGGCCGTGGAAAAGTTCCAGCGCCCCCTTCTTCATATCGAAGAAATGCAGGTTGATGTCAAAGTTGTATGCCTTGGCAACGACGTCGGCTATCACGCCGGAAGGGACATCGTCGAAGATGACGCCGGCCAGATAGCCCGCCATATCGGCATAGGAGACCTCCGCAAGGCGCTGCACCTCGGCCATATCCACCTGAGGGATGCGCTCGGGCACGAACAAACCGCCGTCGGGCGCCAGGCCAAGGAAGGCGGCGTCGGCAAGCGAAAACAGCTTATGCGAAGAATCCCGTGTGCTGTAGAACTTCATCAGTCAGCAAAATTGTAGTCCACGAGCGTACGGGCGCCACGGTTGGATATCTTGGAAACGTAGATATTGGACTCTATGTTGTACTGGAGGAAGTGGGCCTTCATAACATCTCCGGCCCTGTCTGCCAGGGTCATGCTTTCGCAAAGGGCAAATACCGACGGGCCGGCTCCGGAGATATTCATTGCCAGTGCGCCGACCTCAAGAACCTTCTTGCGGAGTTCGTCGAACCCGGGGATGAAATGCTTGCGGTAGGGCTCCACCACGACATCCTGCATAGAGCGGCCGATGAGGGCCACGTCGCCCTCTGCCAGGCCGGCCACCAGACCGGCCACGTTGCCCCACTGTTTAACCGCCAGTCTTAACGGAATATCTTTGGGAAGCACCTCGCGGGCCTCGCGGGTCGATACCATGATTGCGGGATGGGCCACGGCGCAGCAGAAACGGCCGGGGACCGGGAGGCGAACCACGTCCAGGGGATCGTAGCCTCGAAGCAGCACCACGCCGCCCAGGATGGACGGGCCGACGTTGTCGGCGTGAGGAGTGCCGCCGCTGATGAGTTTCTCACCTTCCATGGCAAATTCGACAAGCTTCTCATCGGTAAAAGGATGGTCGAGAAGCTCGTTAAGGGCATATACAGCCGCAGAAGAAGAGGCTGCGCTGGAACCGATGCCGCTGCCGGGAGCAATCTTGTGCTCTACGGTCACCGTAACGGCCATAGGGCATCCGTATGCCGCCAGAAAGGCGCGCACAGCGGGTGTAATCACGTTCTGCTCTATGTTCTCGGGCAGTTTCTGCTTGCTCTTGTTGATGATTGTCAGACTGTCGCCTTCGCCGATTTCTACCGAGAGAACATCGCCGACGGCGTCCAGCGTCATACCCATTATATCGAAGCCGCAGCCCATATTGGCCACGGTTGCGGGTGCGAAAACTCTGATCTTTCTCATAGGGGCAAAAGTAGATTTATTTTTCATCAAATTCAAGAATATTATACTTTTGCGGTATGAAAAATACCGCCATACTGCTGATACACTGCCCCGACGTGCCGGGCATCATTGCAGAAATCTCGAATTTCATTACCGTCAACAAGGGTAATATCATATATCTGGACCAGTACGTAGACCACGCCAACAACGCCTTTTTCATGCGCGTGGAATGGGATATCACCTCCTTCCTTATTCCCAAGGAACGCATCGGCGAATACTTCGGCACCCTTTACGGCCAGAAATACGACATGCAGTTCCGCCTCTATTTTGCGGAGCAGAGACCGCGGATGGCGATATTCGTGAGCAAGATGTCCCACTGTCTCTACGATATGCTGGCGCGCTGGAGCGCCGACGAGTGGAACGTGGACATTCCTCTGATTATCAGCAATCACGAAGACCTGAGGCCGATTGCAGAGAAGTTCGGCATCGCCTACCACGTCTTCCCCATCACCAAAGAGAACAAGGCCCAGCAGGAGGCTGCAGAGCTGGAACTGCTCAAGAAGAACGGGGTCACATTCATCGTGCTGGCCCGCTACATGCAGGTCATCAGCGACGAGATGATAAAGGCCTATCCGGAGCGCATCATCAACATCCACCACTCCTTCCTCCCCGCTTTCGTGGGAGCCAAGCCCTATCACCAGGCCTTTGACCGCGGCGTGAAAATAATAGGGGCGACCAGCCACTATGTTACAAGCGAACTGGACGCCGGTCCTATCATCGAGCAGGATGTCGCCCGCATCACCCACAAGGATTCGGTTGAATCCATCATCAGCAAGGGCAAGGATCTGGAAAAGATCGTACTCTCGCGGGCGGTCGTGAAGCACATTGACCGCAAGGTGATGGTCTACAAGAACAAGACTGTCGTCTTCGAATAATTACAGCTTGACTTTTATTTCCAAGCTCTGTGCGGTATCGGGATGCTCCGCGCAGAAGGTCGCTATTTTACGTTCCTTGTCCCAGACTACATCCTTCACCCTCTTGCCGGCCACCTTCACGCGGCGCGGCTTGCGGTCCAGGGTCATCTTGACCTCGTAGGTACGGCGCTCGTGCATTCCTTCGAACTGACCCTCCACAGCATCGACGTTCAGAACCAGTTTGCGGCGGTTCTTCTCGTAGCTGAAGCGGGTCTTGGCAATTGCGCCGTTCTCGTGTTCGTAGGTCGTTCCGTCATCTTCCCAGAAAGTGTACTCGCCCTTATCTGCTGGCCAGATATTGAGCACCAGGGTATCCAGAGGCCGCTCGCAGGCGTGGCGGGCCACGTGCTGGAACGGGATAATCGCGCCGTCCTTCACGTAAACGGGGCCGCCGTACTGGCTATGGTCAAACTCGGCGGGAATGCTTTCGCCGGCACTGGTCACCTTCTTGTTGGTCCAGAAGTCATACCAGGTGCCTTCCGGCAGATAGACCTCATCTGTAAAGACCGTTATCAGCAGGCCCTCGCCATACATATATTCGTGGGCCAGGTCGTCGCAATTACGGTCGTCGGGAAAGGCCAGCGGCATCGGCATCATCACCGGATCGCCGTCCACGGAACCCTTGAGGGCGCCGCTGTAGGTGTAAGGCACCATCTGGTTGCGCAGCTGCAGATAGTTGCGATATACCACCTGTGCCTCCAGAGGCTGATACCACGGCTCCTTGAAGCTGTACCAGCTATTGATCTGCATCCAGGGAAGGAAGATGCCCATATGGAGGCCGTCGGTGCTGGCGCCAACGTCGCAGCTGGTGTTGTTGTAGCCGCTCATCTGCAGGTTGAGCTGGTCGTAGAGCACAGCCACTCCGCCGCCGCTGTCACCGGTAGTGGCAGCCGTATAGTGCTGTGTACCGGCAAAGCCGCCGCAGTAATGGTGGAAAGATCGTATCGGGCGGAAGTCGCGGTTCATTGCCAAAAACTGCTTGGGCAGCAGTACCTGGTTGACCTCGTGCATCTCGGCGTCGGTGAGGCCGTTATAGTACTTGCGGTTCGGGTGGCGGTCCACCGTCTGGCCGGGATCCAGCTTGAAGCCGTCCACGCCGTTGCTGATGAACTTGCGCAGGTGGTCGAACCAGTTTATCTGGCCGGAGAGTTTGCCGCCGTTTTCGCGGGCCAGCCGGTCCTCTTCCATCACACTGAGGTCGGTGTCGATGTTCAGCCAGAGGCATATCTTGTATCCGAGCGCATGCATACGTGAGATGAAGCTGCCGCCGTGCTCGCCGTTTTCAGTTTCATTGGAATACCAGTAGGGCTGGCCGGGGAACTTCTTGTAGTCCCATTTTTTGTTCACAGTCCAGTCGTAGTAGGTTTCCATCCACTGCGGCTCCACCCACATCATATCCATCGGATAGCCCTGCTCCATAAACTTGACCGCCTCGTTCATAAACACGAATCCGTCGCTGTTCAGGTGGGGACCGAAGCAGCATCCGTATGCCCAGCGCGGCAGCAGGTAGTTGTTACCTGCGATGTCGTGGTACCGGCGCAGGATCTCCATCATGTCGCCGCCCATCATAAGGTAGAAGTCGGCGCTCTTTACGGTGTTGTAGGCCAGCAGTTTGTCGGCCTCGCTCACGCCGCAGTCAAAGAAGCTGATGTTGCTGGTGTTGTTCAGAACGCCCCAGCCGCCGGTATCCATCATGAACGGGTTGACATTCTCCGTATTGGCGTAGGTAGTGAAGATGCGGAGTATCTCGCCGCGGTGCTGGAGGTGCTTGCGGCTGACACTGCCGCCGCCATAGAGGCGCTCACCATCCTTAAGGGAGAACCTCAACGCCGATGTGCGGCTCTTGTCGGTGATATCCACGCCGGCGTCCACATTCTGCTCCCAGTGGTCGCTACCGATTATATTGACATGCTCGTTGAGATAGCGGAACTGGGCGTTGTACTTGTCGGCCAGCTCTGCCAGAAGCGGATCCTTGGCCGTCAGATATTCTATCGATTCGATGACGACATTGCCTTCGGCATCGGCCAGAGATGCTTTTCCGGTGCCCTTATCCACCGTTAAGGCGTATTTGACGGTCTTGATAACCGCCTTGTCTGCGCCATCATCGATAGTTGCGCCGACACTCTCCCACCCGTCGCGGAAGATGCCGTAGCGGAGCATTATCGACTCAGGGAAGTCTTTCTCTTCTGTTATCTGGATTCGGAAAATATCGTCCTTGCAAGCTTCCACGCGCATTTTGGCGCCGAAGGCCAGGGTTATGTCAAACGACTGTGCAAATGCTGATGCCGCCGCTAGCAGCGCCACCGCAAAAAGGATTATTCTTTTCATAATAATTTACCTCGTTAATTATGGTTACCTCTCCTTTACAGCAAAAGAAGGTAAGTCTGCGTTATCAAAGGGCTGGTAGCGAATCAGTTGATCATTCTTGGAAATACAAATCCCGCTGCCGACCGTGTAGATTGTGTAGAGATCGCCACTGGGGGTTATGCTAAAATCAATGTATTCACCGATGTAACCCTCTTTCTTGCTCTTTGCCGCGGTTAAATACAGTCTGCCATTCTTGTAAATGTCAACTTCATATTTGAAATCTGACACTTCATCACATAAAGCAAACCATATATCACTGCCCCTTACTATCATTTCGAGCCCGTGTGATCTGGCAATTCCGTTTGGCCTTGATGAAGACTCGCCCAATTTGTACAAATACTTTCCTTCATGCCGGTAGATATTAAAGAAATCATTGTCTATCTTACCAGCCTTCCACACCTGCTTGTCGGCCAAGTAGTAAACATTATCGTCCATATCCAAGGCTCCGTCGGAAAAAGGCCCCATATACCAATCTTTTGCTTCATCATAATAATCGCAATAATGGCAACGGATATTACCGGCAATATCAATATGCCAAATACGTGATAATAGTGGGGCATACCAGTGGTCACCTTGTGTTATACCGCCCCATATAAGGATATTACCATCACTGTCTTCATCGACAAAGCTGACGCTGCCGGCAGGAGATCCATAGCTGGACAAATCAAGGTCTATGTCGCGCCAATCGCCCGCTGCAGACACAATGTAACAGTGCGCACTGACTCCTGGATGCAGGAATTCTTCCCATTCATTGGTTAACAGGTATGCTTTACCCCCCTTAGCCACGAACTTTGCAATATCACCGAGTACCGGCTTGCCCTTGGCTACTTCCACCCCATTACGTTTGAGGTTAAGCTTTCCGTCGGCCAAGTATCCCTGATAGATATTTCCCGACTCGTCGGTTTTAAGTATATTACAATCTTCGTCCTGCAAGACTCCGTCTATAAAGAAATAATCCCTCCAATATGCAGTCTGGTTCTCATCATCATATGCCACTCCTCGAAAGAAGTAATATAAGCTTGCATGCTCCACGACCGGAATCCTGACATTGAATGAGATTGTCGTATCCTCGTGGCTCATAGTAATCTTTGCCTCACCTCCGTGGAGAGCTTCCACAGTGCCGTAAGAGTGGACCAGAGCCACCGTCTCGTCGCTGGACGACCACTTATAATCCTGAGCACGCTCTTCCCCGCAATAAGTTATTACAGAAAACGATTCTCCTACCTCCATATCGATAGTCTGCCCTTGCTCCAACGGGGTTGCGTCATCTATCAATAAAGAAAAAGTCTTCTCTGACTCTTTATCACATCCTAATAAAGCCAGCGCTGCTATCAGCACGGCACACAGAGCCCTAAAAAGGTTTTTCATAGTAGGATTATGAGAGAAGTTTGCGAACCAGTGCGCTGATCACCTTGCCGTCGGCCTGGCCTGCCAGAGCCTTGGTGGCAGTGCCCATCACCTTGCCCATGTCGGCCATGGACGATGCTCCGACCTGCGCGATTATCTCCTTGAGTTTCTCTTCAACTTCTGCCTCGGAAAGCTGTTTGGGCAGATAGCGCTCCATCACGGCCGCCTCCGCCAGCTCGTTTTCTGCCAGTTCGGGACGGTTCTGCTGGGTGTATATCTCGGCGCTCTCTTTGCGCTGCTTGACCAGCTTCTGGATGATCTTAACTATTTCCGCATCGTCTACCGGCTTGCCGCCTTCAGCGGTCTTGGCCAGCAGAATCGCAGCCTTGATGCCGCGCACCGACGCCAGCGCCACGCTGTCCTTGGCCAGCATCGCCGCTTTGATGTCCTGTTGTATGATTTCTTCTAACATAGTTGTATAGTTTTGGTCCTATAAAGGTAAGAAAATTCTCCTAAATGGGCAGCAGGACAAAAACCAGCAGGTCCCAGAGGGCGTGGCTCACTATCAGGGCCGGGAGGGCTTTGGGACAGAGGCGGTAGACCAGGCCCCATACGAGGCCGGCCACCAGCGCCGCCATTATCAGCATAAAGTTGAACGACCAGATGTGCACCAGGGCGTAAAGGGCGGCGGTGGCCACGAAGGCACAGTCGGCCGCGCGCCTGCCGCCGAATATCTTGGAAAGGTTCTTCTGGACATATCCGCGCCAGAAGTATTCCTCGGCAGGGCCTATCATCACCAAAAGCAGCAAGCCGATCAGCCACACCGGCAGGCCGGTTTTCATGGAATAAACCGCATCGACCTCCGGGCGGGCAAAGTCGAATAGCCACTGCGAAGCCTTGTCCCCTATCCAGAAGATGCCCCACAGGGCAAAGGCGAGCGCGATGCCGCCCAGCAGCTGAAGCCACGGCTTCTCTATGGACAGACGGCGCTCTGCCTTAGGGGTGAAACTTACCGCCAGATTGGCGAGGGTCACCGCGGCGAACATCATCACCACCCAGAAATTTGGCCATCCTTTGGTCCAGGGGCTGAACATCCAGAACCACAGCACGGCCGCGGTCAGGATGGCGATAATCAGATTGCGGCGGCGCTTTACCATATCAGGCCGGCTAATATCAAGCCTACGGAGAGCAGCAGGGAGAAGGCCATCTGCAGTTTGGCAGAACCCTGGTCCAGGCCAGCCATAGCCTCCAGGCCGTTCTGTTTATACGTAGCCGCCTTCTTGAGATTCTTGAAGGCGGGTATCGCAGCCAGAAGGCAAAGCAGCGCCATCGGGTGCATCAGCCCGGCAATGACGTAGGCGATGATGCAGGCGAACGGAATCACCATATATATGCAGTAAAGTATCGCCGCCGGCTTGAGGCCTATCAGCATCCCGAAGGTTTTGATGCCGGCTGCGCGGTCACTTTCTGTATCGTAGGTATTGTTGGCATGCAGCACCGATACGGTGATGATGCCCACCGGAATTGCCAGTATCAAGGCATCCGGACGGAATGATCCGGTAAAGGCGTAGGCGGCACCCAGCACGGTCAGTACACCGAAAATGATGAAGATGTCCAGATCGCCCAGCGCGTGATATTTGAAGAATGAATAGAGCATTGTGAGCAGCACGGCCACGGCGCCGATAATCAGCAGGCCGGTGCCGCTGAGCAGGGTGACTGCCACGCCGGCGGCAATGCCCAGAATAAAGAGTAAAATACTGAACCGTAAATACTCCTTTGGTTCGAACTTTTTGAATACCAGATTGGGAACGGCAAACGCGTTCTCGTTGTCCACGCCGCTCTTATAATCGAAATAGTCGCTGAGCACATTGCCGGCGGCGTGCAGAAGCATCACTCCCAGCAGCGAGAGTATCAATATCAGATACGGTTTGAATTCGCACGGTATCTCGCCGCGGCTGAAGAGCCAGGCAAACGTAACGATTACGGGCATTGTAGAGACGGGGAACGACCAGTACCTGGTCACCGCAAACCATTCTTTGAAGCTGTGTTTCATATTTTTGCGTACTTTGGTGTGCAAATATAAGAAAAGGCGCCCTCTGGGCACAAAAAAACCAGCGATTTCTCGCTGGTTTTTTTGTGCCCAGGACAAGATTTGAACTTGCACGCCCTAAATCAGGCACTACCCCCTCAAAGTAGCGTGTCTACCAATTTCA